>DASTYP010000035.1:0-8236 GCA_035764845.1 Candidatus Limnocylindria bacterium | reverse complement strand
TGAAGAAGCTGAGACTGGGGGCGTCGCTCGTCGCGTTCCTCGTCGCGCTGCTGCCCGCAGCGACGCCGGTGGCGGCTGCCAGCTGCAATGGCGCCTCGCATGAGTCGAGCCTCCAGGCCGGCACCGTCACCCCATCGACCGTCACGACGGGCGAGGCCGTCACCTTCTCCGTCACCTACACCGATACCGCCGCCTGCGCGCCATCGAAGGTCGTCGTCAGCATCAGCGGGGTCGGCACCTTCCCGCTCGCCGGCTCCGGGACCGATTACGCCTCGGGCGTCACCTACTCCGCGTCGCTGAACCTGCCGGTCGGGACCCGCGCGTACTCCTTCACCGTCACCAGTGGCAACGGCCGAGGGACCACCACGGTGACGCTGACCGGCGTGTCGCCGACCAACGTCGTCGTCGCTCCGCCTGCGCCCACGGCCACCCCCGTTCCGGCTCCCGTCGCCACGCCAGTCGCCGCGGTGCCGCCTCCGCCGCCTCCGCCGCCCGTGGCCGCACCGGCGGCCGTCGCTCCCGCTCCCGGAGCACCGACCGCGCCGCCCCCACCTCCGCCGACGACGCCGCCCAGCGCCGCTCCCGTCGCCCCATCGGTGGTCCAGCCCCCCGCAGCCGCCTCCCCCAGCCCGGCGCCAACGAAGTCCGCCGCACTGCTGGCACCGATGCATGACTCCTGGGTCGGGGGTCCGGTGGCCGCGGCGCCAGCGAGCTCGACCGCGCCGCAGCCGCGCGACCCCGAGCCGCTGGGGACCTTCCTCGCCGAGCAGCTGCCGCTGACCGCGGGAACGTTCGTCGCGACGACGGCGGGAGGTCTGACGCTGTTCTTCCTGCTCATCCGCAGGCGACGACCGACGGATCCCGAGCCGCAGCCCGCGGCGGTCACCGAGTCGGCCGCGAGCGCAACGCTGGCTCGGCTCGACCAGGACATCCCGCCAGCGACGTCGTCCGATGCCCCGATCAAGCTCAACCTGCCACCGATCCGCGAGCTCGTGCCGCCGCTCGATCCGTACCTGCTCGAGGACCCCGACGAGCGCGTCGGTCCATCACCAGATGAGGCTGGCATCCCGCGCTGGCTGCGGCCCAGCGTCCGATACGCGCGAACCGGACCGATCGAGCTGCGTCAGCGCAACTGGAAGGCCTGAGCCGGGCGCATTCCGCCGGCGCAGGGCGGCCGGAGCGTGGCACTCTCCGTGCACCAACCAGCGACATGGAGATGACTGAGAACCCGCGGCGTTCGAGCCTGGACGACGACACGCCCGGGTCCCAGGGCGAGGTCGATCCCGGCTCGGAGGGTGACTTCCGCGGTGAGCCGATGAAGGGCGCCACGCCCAACGGCGACCAGGCCGATGCGAACAAGGCCCTCGTGCGCCGGTTCATCGACGAGGTTTTCGTGCAGGGCCGGCCCGAATCGGTCGAGCAGCTGGTCGCGCCGGACTTCGTGTCGCACACCTGGGGCATGACCGAGGACGGGCGCGCCAAGCTGCGCGCCACGACGGAGCGGATCCGCGGCACCCTGACGGACATCGCCTTCGACGTGGAGGACGTGCTGGCCGAGGGCGACCGGGTGGCGGTGCGGCTCACGGCCAGCGCGACGCCGACCGGCGACTTCCTGGGGGTGCCGGCGGCCGGGAAGCGCTACCGCATCGGCGAGATGCACTGGTTCCGGCTGGCCGACGGTCGGATCGCCGAGCACTGGCACCAGTACGATCGCCTCGGGATGATGCAGCAGCTGGGCGCGCTGCCGGCGAAGCCCTAGCGAGACTCACCCCGTGCGGCCTTGAGGCGACGCCAGCCGCCCGCCCGGTTGTCGGCGATGATCTGGCGCAGGTAGGCCAGCAGCGCCGATCGGTTGATCGGCTCACCCTCGTGGATCGCGATCTGCCGGCCGGTCTCATTGCCGTGGCCGTGGGTCACGATCCCCTCGGGGTCCGGCACGATCCCGCCGTCGTACAGGAACACGTTGACGTGGTCCTTCGTCGCCTGGAGCGCACAGACGTTGCCGTCCAGCACGAAGTACGGCTGGACGGTGCGCTTGATCGTCTCGGTGAGCTCGGGATCGGCCTCGTGCGCGATCTCGCGGACCTCCCGACAGATGCGTTGCTGCCACTCGGGCAGTGCGTCGATGTACGCGTCGACGCGCGGATCGGGCTCGTACGGCATGGCTGGGGGCCTCGTGCATCTGGTGCCAGTGGTGACTGGCGTGGCGCAGCATCCTCATCGCGGCCCGACGTGCCGATTGCCTCTTCCCCGCCACCGTCCGGCGAGCTGAGAGTACGTCATGACGATGTGGCGACAGCTTCGGCGGTACGTTCCGGGCGTCCTTCTCAACGTCGGGGCACTCTTGCTGGGCGGCGCGCCCGTGCCCCTGCGGATTCCGCATGTCGAGCGGGATCGGCACTCGCAGCCGTCGCATCGCAGACGTCGCGACGTCGCCGCACGGCTGAGGTTTCGCACCACGCGTGGCCGGGGACAGTGAACCGTCCTGCGTGACTGGACACATGGCGTAGGCCATACCGGCGTGATGCCAGATGGCCGTCCCTCGACGACCTGCGAGGATCGGCGCTGAAGCGGCCCACCCAGGCGCCGCCCCTTGGGGGTTCGCAGGACACCATGAAGACCACCGCTAAGCTGCTCGCCACGCTGGCGACGATTTCCCTCCTCCTCGCGGCGTGTGCCGCCGGGCCCTCCAGCCCGACGTCGCCCGCGGCCACCCCGACGCCGACGGCACCGTCCGCCAGCGACGGCGACGATCCGACCGACGAGCCGACCGGATCGCCGGCACCTGTCGGGACCCTGACCGTCGCGGACGGCGCGGTCATCGACGGCCCGGGCACCCCGCTGGCCGAGGCGCTCGCCGGTGACCTCTCCCAGCCGGTGCTGGTGCGGGGAACGCTGTTCCTCGACGCCGACGGCAACGTCTACCTCGCCGACAGCCTGACCGACGCCACGGCGCCGACCTTCGGCGACACCCGCATCCGGGTCGAGAACTACCCGACCAGCGGCCCGACGTGGGACATCTCGCAGGGCGAGCTGATCGGCCTGCAGGAGGCCAACGGGATCCTCTTCTTCGAGGACACCAAGCTCTACGGCACCATCAGCTCGTAGGAGTCCGTTCGAGCGGCCGGCCGCGCCTCAGCGGCCGGCCGTTTCGGGCCCCGGTGCGTCCGCTTCGCCGGCCAGTGCCGCTGCCCGCCGAACGATGGCGGTCAGCATCCCGGACTCGAACGCCGCCTCGAGCGTCCCGTCGCCGAATCGCTCGGCCCGCACGTAGACGATCAGCAGCCGCCGCAGGTCCTCCGCCGAAGCCGATGCGACGGCGTCCGGGTGGCCCAGCAGCCGTTGACCCTCCGCCGACTCGGCCCAGGCGGGCCAGGCGAAGGGCTCGATCCAGGCGCGGACATCGGCCAGGAAGGACTCCGCCGCCTCGCTCGGCTCGTACCAGCCGAGGTGCAGCGCGCCGCCGTCGTCGCGCCGTGACGGCACCCACTCGCCGAACCGGAACCCCGGCCGCTCGAGCGTCGGAAGGTGCTGCCCGATCCGTCGCAGATGCTCGTCGGTCACGATTGCGGCGTCACCGGCAGTCGACCCACACCACCGGCCGCCACGATGCGCCCTCGATCGAGGCCTCGACGTAGGCGAAGCGGACGTCCGTGATCGGATCTCCGCTCGGGGGGAGGCATCCCGGGCGGTCGCCGTGGTGGACGGTGCCGTTCGCATCGGTCCAGATGACGTCGACGGGGATCGCGTAGGTGAAGTCGTCGGCCTCGACCGAGATCTGGTCCTCGGCGGCGTAGGCCGTCCCGGTCGCCATCTGGGGGCTGGACCGCCAGGCGGCGACGGCGTACCCGGCGGCGAACGCGAGCGCGGCGATGGCCAGGGTGACGCGGGGGACGTGTGGCAGTGGCCGCATGGGTGGCTCCTCCCTCCGTAGGGCCGCATTCTGCGCGCGCCGCTTGCCGCCCGGCGGGCGTATCGGCGAGGAAGTGCTCGTTCTTCTCGCCCGGGCACTAACGGGAAAGCTCCGGCCGATTCGCGCCCCAGCGTGCCCGTACGTGCCGCCCGGCGGGACGGATGGGGAGGCTCCCGCGGTACGGAGGCAGCCCTGCCGGTTGCGCCGGGGCGGAACTAACGGACAGGCAGCCGCCGATACGGGCCGCTGCGCGGCCGCCAGTTGCACCGGCGGGCAACCAGCGGCTGAGCAAGGGCCCCGCTGCCCCGCTTCGTCGCCGTTAGTTCCGCTCCACGGCAACCCGGGCGTGGACCAGCGCCGCTACACGCGGCGCAGCTTCAGGTACACGTCGTAGATGCCGTCGCCGTCGCCGCCATCGAAGTGCAGCGGCGGGAAGACGCTCGGGTTGACGGAGGCGGTACGGGCGTCCGCATCGGCCTGGGTCAGGCTCATGACCTGGCTGCCGTCGATCTTGTCGTCGGCGCCGATGAGGTCCACCAGGTAGCTCACCCCGATCCCGACGACGGCCACCCCGGCCACGATCCACCCGACGTAGCCCCCGGCCGCGGCGGCCTTGGTGGCCACGGCAGTCAGGGCGGCGCGGACCGCATCGGTCGTGGCGGAGACGTCGCCCAGGTCGTGCTCGAAGCAGGTCGCGCTGATCAGCACGGAGCTCGCGATGGCCCGCGGTCCGGTGAAGCCGAACAGGCGCAGCGCCTGGTCCCCGGAGGAGGGGCGGGTGTCGCCGTCGTCGACGTCCTCGTAGACGGGCGTCGCCACGGCCTGGGCCGCGGTGCCGGACTCGGCCATCTCCTCGGTGATGATGCCGAACACGACGTACGGCTCGTCGCTCCCCCACCACTCGGGATCGCTCTCGTCGACGCAGTAGAGCTTCTGGAACGTCAGCTCGTACTGGTTCGGCGGCGGCTTGGGCGGCTCAGGGTCGCGTGGCGGGGTGGTGGTGTCGGGACAGCAGCACATGCCGCGGTGCTTGGGGTCGGCGGCCGCCGGCGCGAGACGGCTCGGCGTGATGGCCGCGACGCTGACGTTCACCATCGTCGCCGCCCGCTGGACGATGGCGGCGGTCTCCTCCGCCCCGACCGGCTCGTCGAGCGGCCGGGTCAGCAGGCGCGGGGAGAAGGCCTGCCGCTTCAGCTCCATCGGGATCTGGTTGTGTGCGCGAACCGCTCGCGCGATCAGCTCCGTCGCGCCGGCCTCCTTCAGCGCCTGCGCCAGACGCCGATCCTCCGCGGTCTCGGTGCCCTTCGGCGGCCCCTCGACAACGCGCTGGAGCGAGTGCATCAGCGCCGGAATGAACTCGTAGCCCTCCGCGTGAGACTCGTACCGGCGCAGCTTCTCCTCGAGGGTGCGACGCGGTCGCTTCTGGCTCTTCTGCTTCGGCCCGCGGTCGTAGCCGTGGGTCACCTTGCGGCGCTGGGCCGCATCGGCCCGGCCTTCGCCACCCTTGTCGTTCTTCGCCATGTCGCTCGGTTCCTCCGGGTACCGCGCGCTTCCTGGCGTCGCGGCCCCACTTCGCTAACTCGGATCGCGAAGCACGAGGACCATAGGCATCGCCTCCTCCCGTGAGGACTCGGCGAGCCGGATGGGCAACACGCCCACCCTAGACCTGGGACTCAATAGGACCTGGGTGGGCCTTCCGTCCATTGCGTCGCTTGGTCGGTTGCCACGCGGCGGGAGGAGCGGCGATGAAGTGACCGATATTCCCGCCCACGCCACCGTCGCTGGACGGCGGTTGCCCCTCAGCGGAGCTAACGGACACGCAACGGCCGGTACGCGACGCAGATCGGCCGGGGGTTGCGCTCTCCGGCAACCAGCGGCACCGCAGCAGCGATCGGCGCACAGTTCTTGGCCGTTAGTTCCGGTGGGCGGCAACCGAGCCGCCACACCCCGACGACTGGCATGGTGCCTGCATTTCTCGCGATCGTTTTTTCGAGACCGACAGGTCGTGCACCCGAGCCGGAGAAGACAACGCATGGTTGAGCCCACGGGGGCGTCCGAGCCCACCCATGAACCCCTCCGCGTGCTGGTCGTCGACAACGACCCGCATGTCGCGGAGCTCGTCAGCGCCATCCTCACCGATGAGGGCTACGAGGTGGCGACGCTGGCCCAGGCCGATCACGGTTCCATCGCGGCAGCGGTCGGCCGGATCGAGCCGGACTGCATCCTCCTGGACTCCGCGGAGGGCCCCGAGTTCGGCGGGAGCTGGGCCGAGGCGGCGTACCTCTCCAGGCGTGCGCGGCCCGTGCCGACCGTGATGTTCACCGCCCACGCGGAGGACGTGCTCGAGGCGCAGGAGCACTCGTCGGATCGAGCGCTCCGCGCGGAGTTCGCGGGCATCGTTCCCAAGCCGTTCATGCTGGATCAGCTGCTAGACGCCGTGGCCAGCGCGGCCGGCGGCTCGCTCCGCTTCGACCGTTCGGAGGAGGGCGACCGCGGCCGCACCGCGGCGCTGGTGGCGGACCTGGAGGGAGCGGGCGCGACCGACATCCGCACCAGCAGCCGACGCGAGTGGGCGACGTTCGTGTCGCCCAGCGACCACCGCATCTACCAGCTGTACTGGTGGCAGCGCCTGGGCCGATACATGCTCGGCCGCTACGACGACGACGCCCGCATGGAGCTCATCGGTCAGTACTTCGAGCGCAGCGAGGCGATTGCGGCCGCCACGCCGTCGCACTAGCGCCGTCCCGCGGCGCGGTCCGGTTCGACCGGCTACCACCCCGGTGCCGCGGACGGTCAGGCGGGGGCGGCCACCCGCACGAGCGCCTCGGCGATCTCCGTCGCCCAGGCCTCGATCTCCGCCCAGTTCCGGAAGTCGCCGTTGGGCAGCGCCTCCCGCGCGCCGGGCATCTTCTTCATCATCCACTCGCCCATGCCGATGGCCGGCGCATCGGGGTCGTAGGCACCCCAGAAGATGTGCTCGCCTCGGGGATCCAGCGTCGCGCGCAGCTCGGCGAACTCCTTCGGCGCGGCCGTTGCGCGCACGTCCTTGCCGTCCTTGTCGACCAGGTCGGTGCCGAGCGGGCCGGAGCTGAAGATCCACACCGGGGTCGCCTTCAGCGCGGCCCGGTGGCGGTGCACGAAGTCGGTCGCGTCCTTCAGCCAGTGGTACATGTACGCCGCCGAACCGATGACGAACGCGTCGTACTCACGCACGTCGCGGACGTCCTTGGCGGGCAGCACGGTCGCGTCCAGCCCGTGCTCACGCAGTTTCGAACCGATGCGCTCCGCGATGCCCGCGGTCGCGCCATGCCGCGTCGCATAGGCGACGAGGACCTTCATCTCGAGTCTCCTTTCAACGGTCAGTGCGGCGCAGGTGGACGAGCGCATCGGCGTGCGGGTCCGACGGGCGCAGCGCCAGCCAGACGAGCGCCGCCAGCAGCGGCAGCTGGATCACGCGGAGCGTGAGGCCCCATACCTCGAACGCCGGATCTCGCTGCGGCGCGACCGCGAAGTAGCCCCACACGACCATCAGCTGCAGCATGGCACCCGCGATCCAGAGCCATCGGCGGTCGAGCTCCGCCAGGAGGATCGCGCCGAGCAGGAACGCGCCACCCGCCGATGCGCCGAAGCCGAGCATCGACGGATCGCTGGCTGGCCTGGCCCTCGACCACCTGCAGCACGCCCAGGCCGATGAGGAAGTAGATGACCGCCATCACGGCCGCCAGCCCGGCCGCGACGTAGCGGATGGTGCGACGCCGCATGGCTCCGTCCTCCATCGGGTTCCGCCCCTCCTCCGTGGCACCCATGTTGTACGCCGGCCCTTGGGTGGCGGCGAACGGCCGCTCCGCCCCCGTCGGCGGGGCCGTTGGTCACCTCGCGACAACCTGGTGGCGGCCGCTGCATCGGCCAATGCCGAGCCTTAACCGCAACGCGGCGTGCCCGTTGAGCGTCGCGGTGGCCGATCCGTCGGCCGTGCCGCGGGCCGCCGTCCTCAACTCGCGGGGGCGGGAGCGGCCGCTACTCAGGCGCCTGCGATGGCGGTTCGACAGCCTTCGCCGCCGCCGCCTGGAGCGCCTGCTGCCCTCGAGCCAGCTGCCCCGCCATGAGGCGTGAGGCGGAGCGCAGCAGGAATCGCTGGCCGAAGCCACCACCAGCCGCCGTGTACTCCGTGACCCGCGTGCCGGTGGGCGTGTCCTCCAGCTCGTACGTGGTGCGGAAGGGGCGCAGGAGCGGCATCCGGACGTCGTTCTGGATCGTGAAGTAGTCGTACGGGCGCCAGTCGAGGATCTCCTCGACGCTCGCGCTCTTGCCGTGCACACAGTG
>DASTYP010000034.1:0-3825 GCA_035764845.1 Candidatus Limnocylindria bacterium | reverse complement strand
GGCGAGCGCGTGGCCCTGTTGCGCGGCGTCCGCCATGGCCTCGCGGTCGAAGCTGACGCCGGCGACCATCTCGTCGGCGGCCGCGAGGCAGAGCTCGAGCGACGCGATCGTCTCGAGCATCGGCCCGCGCAGCTCCTGGAGATCGCGGTGGTAGCCGAGCGGCAGGCCGTGGAGGATCGCGAGCATGCCCGTGAGCGCCGCCGTGGCCCGGGCCGAGCGTCCGCGGATCAGCTCGGCGATGTCGGGGTTGCGCTTGTTCGGGAGCATCGAGGAGCCCGTGGCGTAGCCATCCGGGATGCGGGCGAAGGCGAAGTAGGGCGTCGACCACAGCACCAGATCCGCGGCCAGCCGACCGAGGTCGGTGAAGGTGATGGCGGCGTCCGCCACGACCTCGAGGGCGTAGTCGCGGCTGGCCACCGCATCGAGGCTGTTGGCCGTGATGTCGGAGAAGCCCAGGGCGTCGGCGACTGTGACGCGGTCGATGGGGAGGCCGCTGCCCACGGCCGCCCCCGACCCCGCGGGGGAGCGGTCCAGGCGGGCGGCCGCATCGGTCAGGCGCTGCCGGTTCCGGCCGAAGATCTCGACGTAGGCGTGCAGGTGGTGGGCGAGGAGGACCGGCTGGGCCGGCTGGGTGTGCGTGTGCGCCGGCATGACCGTCTCGATCTCCTCCTCGGCGCGCTGGAGGAGCGTGCGCTGCAGCGACAGCAGCCGATCGTCCAGCCGATGGAGCGCGGCCTTCAGCCAGAGCCGCTCGTCGGCGACGATCTCCTCGTTGCGGCTGCGGCCCGCCTGGAGCTGGCCGGCCAGCTCGTCGCCGGTGCGCGCGCGGATGGCGCGCTCGACGTTCATGTGAACGTCCTCGGCGGCCTCGTCCCAGGCGAACGTGCCGGCCTCGAGCTCGGCCGCGACCTCGTCGAGCGCGGCCAGGAGGCGGTCCCGCCCTCCCTCGTCGACCAGGTGCAGCCGATGCAGCTCCCCGACATGGGCGCGCGTCGCGGCGACGTCGTACGCGGCCAGCGGGCGGTCGATGTCGACGGAGCTCGAGATACGGGCGGCGGTCGGAGTCAGGGGCGCCTGGACCCGGCTGCCCCACAGTGGTCGTGCCATGGACGCATGAGTATGCACTCACACCGCATTGTCATGCAACCGCGGCCCTCGTCCGGAGTGGATCAGGAAGCCGCGAGGACGGCCTCGACCGCACGGTTGGCGTCCTCCATGGGCGCGGCCCACCGGTTACGGAGGTACACGATCGCCAAGTCACGCTCCGGATCCACGACCAGGAGGCAGCCGGTGGCGCCGGAGTGCGCGTACGCCCCTTCGCTGGCGCCGAGTCCGGGTCGCAGTCCCCAGCCCAGACCGTATGCGACCGCCGCTCCGCTCCGAGCATCGGCCAGCCCGGCGGTCTGCAGCCGGGTCATCGCCTCGAGCGTTCGGCCCCCGAGGACGCGGGTACCGTCCAGCTCCGCACCTCCGAGCATGGCCCGGGCGAAGCGGAGCAGGTCGTCCGCGGTCGACCACAGACCGCCGCCGGGCATCTCGAGGGAACGCAGCCGGACGGCCACCTCGTGCGTGGACAGCCCGGGAAGCGCGAAGGAGCCCTGCGGCGGCAGCGAGGGGCGGCGCGCATCGGCCGGGTCGAAGCTCGTTACGTTCATGCCCAGCGGCCCGAAGACGCGATCGGACAGGTACGCCGGATATGCAAGCCCGGAGATGCGCTCGATCAGCGCGGACAGCAGGTACCACGGCTCCGACGCGTACTGGAACGCCGTGCCGGGCGCGAACCGTAGGCGTTGCCGGCACACGGCCGCGAGCATCGCGTCCGGTGAAGGCGGAAGCTCGTGCAGCTGCTTGTCGGACACGTCGTGCAGGCCGGACGTGTGCGACAGGACGTGCCGAAGGGTGATCGTTGCCGCCTGGGCGACGGGTCGTGCGGCCAGCTCCGGGATCACGGATCGGATCGGCGTGTCGAGGTCGACCAGCCCGGTGTCGACCAGCTGCATCACCGCCGTCGCCGTGATCGGCTTCGTCACCGAGGCGATGGGTGACCGCGGGGCCGGCTCCACGGCCTCACCGCGCACGAACGCCACCGATCCGAGCGCCTCCGAAGCGGTGCCCACCGCCATCGCCACGTACCCGCCGGGCGTCGTCCGCGACTGCTCGCGGGCCAGCGCGGATGCGGCGTGGACGATGGAATCGAGACGCATCGGTCAGGCGGCCGTCCTGGCGCGCCGCCGCACGACGACCTTGCGCAGCTCGGCCACCCACAGCACGGAGCTGGCGAGGACCAGGCACAGCAGCCAGTCCACCCCGGACAGCGGCACCGTCCCGAACGCGTGGTTCAGGAACGGGACGTGAACGACCAGGACCTGGAGCGTCAGCGAGAGTGCCACGGCGCCGAAGAGCCTCCAGTTGGTGAAGAGCCCGCGGAAGGCCGACTGATGGTCGGATCGCGCGTTGAAGGCGTTGTACAGCTGTGCCAGCACGAGCACCGTGAACGCTGCCGTCCGCGCCTCGTCCAGCGACCCGGCCCCGGCAATCAGGCCACCGGGCAGGAAGATGTCCAGCGCCAGCAGGGTCGCGACGGCCATGGTCAGGCCGACCAGCACGACGTCCATCTGCATCTCGGCATCGATGACCCGGTCGGTGAGGCGTCGTGGTGGACGGCGCATGACGTCGGCCGGCGGCGGCTCGAAGCCCAGGGCGAGCGCCGGCGCTGAGTCGGTGAGCAGGTTGATCCACAGGATCTGGGTGGCCAGCAGCGGCGCCGCCAAGCCCTCGCCGACCTGCGTGAGCCCAATGACCGATGCGCCGACGACCCCGAGAAACATCGTCAGCACCTCGCCCGCGTTCGACGAGAGCAGGTACCGCAGGAACCGCCGGATGTTGGCGAAGATGGCGCGGCCCTCGCGAACGGCCGCCACGATCGTTGCGAAGTTGTCGTCCGCCAGGATCATGTCGGCGGCCTCCTTGCTGACCGCCGTCCCGGTGATGCCCATCGCCACGCCGATGTCCGCCGCCTTGAGCGCCGGCGCGTCGTTGACCCCGTCGCCGGTCATCGCGACGATCTGTCCCTCGGCCTGCAGCGCGTCGACGATGCGCAGCTTGTGCTCCGGCGCCACGCGCGCGTACACGCTCGCGCTCCGAGCCCGCTCCCGCAGCTCGGCGTCGGAGAGGGTCTCCAGCTCCTGGCCTCCGACGACCGCCGCGTCGCCGGCCAGCCCGAGATCACCGGCCACGCGGCTGGCGGTCCGCGCGTGATCGCCGGTGATCATCACCACGCGGATGCCGGCTCCCATGGCCTCGGCGATGGCGTCGCGCGCTTCGGTGCGCGGAGGGTCGATCATGCCGACCACGCCGGCGAAGACCAGCTCGCGCTCGAGCGCCTCGTCCGCCGCGGGCGCCTCGAGGGTGCCGAGCGGCCGGTACGCCACCGCCAGCGTCCGCAGCGCCGCATCCGCCAGGTCGTCGACCGACGCCGCGATCGCCGTGCGGCGAGCGTCGGTGAGCGGGACGGCCTCCGAGCCGACCCGCTCGTGCGTGCAGCGCGCCAGCAGCACGTCCGGCGCGCCCTTCGTCATGACGACGACCTCGCCGGCGCGGGCGATGTCCTCCTCCAGCGTGCTCATGAGCTTGCGCTCGCTGCTGAACGGGATCTCGCCGCGGCGCCGGAATCGCTGCATCCGCTGCTCCGTCGTCCCCAGCTTGCGCTCCGCGACGAGGAACGCGGCCTCGGTCGGATCGCCCTGCACCGTCCAGCTGCCGGCCTGGTTCAGCAGGACCGCGTCGTTGGCCAGCGAGCCGCCGGACAGGACGGCGCGCACCTCG
>DASTYP010000033.1:0-3275 GCA_035764845.1 Candidatus Limnocylindria bacterium | reverse complement strand
TGCTGCCTCCCGTAGGAGTCTGGGCCGTTCTCAGTCCCAGTCTGGCTGATCATCCTCTCAGACCAGCTACCGATCGTCGCCTTGGTGAGCCGTTACCCCACCAACTAGCTAATCGGACGCAGGCCCCTCCGGAAGCGGATTGCTCCTTTAGACGACGAACCGAATCGCCGACCACATGCGGTATTAGCCACCCTTTCGGGCAGTTATTCCCCACTTCCGGGCAGGTCACCTACGCGTTACTCAGCCGTCCGCCACTAGGAAGCCTCCAAGCAAGCTCGGAGGCTCCTCGTTCGACTTGCATGTCTCACGCACCCCGCCAGCGTTTGTCCTGAGCCAGGATCAAACTCTCCGTACAAAACGAAACCAGTGGATTGGCTTGCGCCTCCTCACCGGTTAACGAGTTCGACGTTGTCCCGCTGACTCGTGTGGATTCCTGTCACTCTTCAGCTGGTAAGCCACGTTGCCGGCCTGCTTCCGCGAGCGCGGCGTCGTTCGATTCGAGTCTCCTGTTGAGGTGAACTCGTGATGGTCACGCGGCGCGATCGGGTTCGATCGCCGTTCGTGGCACATCGGCCGGCCTGTCGACCGGCGCGATGACGGACTATAGGACACCCGTTCGAGGCCGTCAAGCGAGCCTCAGCGCTCGATGGCGCGCCGTCCCTGGAGCGATCGGATCAGGGTCACGTCGTCGGCGTACTCGAGATCACCGCCGACTGGCAGGCCGCGGGCGATGCGCGTCACGCTCGGCACGTGTGGGGCGAGCAGGTCGGCGAGGTACATGGCCGTCGCCTCGCCCTCCAGGTTCGGGTTGGTGGCGAGGATCACCTCCTCCACGCCGCCGGCGGCGACCCGCGCGATCAGCTCGCGCGTCCGCAGTCGCTCCGGACCGATGCCGTCGATGGGGCTGATGGCGCCGTGCAGGACGTGATAGCGGCCGCGGTACTCCGAGGTGCGCTCGATGGCCAGCACGTCGAGTGGCTCCTCGACCACGCAGATGTGCGCCGCGTCGCGGCGGGGATCGGCGCAGATGTCGCACGGATCGACGCCGGCCTCGGTGATGTTGCAGCACACGCTGCAGTACGCCACCTGCTCCTTGATGGCCACCAGGGCAGCCGCGAGCCCGCGGGCGTCATCCGACGATCCGCGCAGGACGTGGTACGTGAGACGCTGGGCGGTCTTCGTGCCGATGCCGGGGAGCTTGCTGAACTCCTCGATCAGGCGCGCGACCGGCGCGATGAGCCCGGCCACCGAGGGCTCAGCCGAACCCCGGCAGCCCGGGCATGCCGGGCAGTCCCATGCCGCCGGCGATGCCGGCCATGCGTTCGCGCTCGAGCTCCTTGCTGCGCCCGATCGCCTCGTTCACGGCGGTCATGACCAGGTCCTGGAGCATCTCCACCTCGTCGGGGTCGACCGCCGACGGGTCGATCTCGACGCTGCGCACCTCCTGCGCGCCGGTGATCACGACCCGCACCGCGCCGCCACCGGCGGTCGCCTCGAGGGTCGTCTCCTTCAGCTCCTCCTGCGCCTGCGCGAGCTGGGTCTGCATCTGCTGCGCCATCTTGGCGATCTGGCCGATGTTCAAGGAATCGGTCTCCGTGTTGGGGATGGGACGGGGGTCAGCGGACCTCGGGGGCGTCGACGAGCTCCCCGCCGGTGATCTTGAGGACGCCCTCGAGCAGCGCGCGCGCCTCGGGGTCGTCGTCGGATGGCGCGATGGCCTGCTCGACCGTCAGCGGCTCGAGCTCCACGTTGGTGGCGACGCACTCGATGGCGAAGGCGCCACCGAACATCTCGGTCAATAGCGCCTCGATGGCGGCCGAGCGCTGCGAGATCCTGGACCGCATGAAGTCGCGGCCCTCGGGGAAGGCGAGGGTGAGTCGCGCGCCATCACGCGCCACCGGGCGGCACTCCTTGAGCAGGGGCTTGATGACCGGCGTGGCGCGCTCCACCACGTCCGCCCAGCGGCCGCGAATGGCGGCGAGGTCCCCGGACGCGCCGGCGGTGGGCTCCGCGACCGGCGCAGGCGCCGGGGTTGTCCGCGCGGCGGCACGTGGAGCTGCGACGCCGTCGTCTGGTCTGGCCGGTGCGGCCGCCGGCTTCGGGATGGTCTGCGTGGCAGCCGCCGGGCGGATCTCGACCGGCGCGCGGGCAGGAGCCGGTGCTTCTGCGGCGGCCACGGGCGCAGGAGCAGCGCGGGAGGCGGTGGCGGACTCGACCGCCAGGAGCTCCATGAGGAGGCGGGCACGGCCCTCTCGCGCGCCGGCCCCGGCGGCCTCGGCGAGCGTGCGCAGGATCGGCGCGAGTCGAGCGGCCTCGGCCGGACGGCTGGCGGAGGCGAGGAGGCGGCGGCGCGCCTCGCCCTCGGCCTGCGCGGCGACCTGCGCCAGGTCCCGGCCGGCATCGGCCAGGTCGGCCAGGCGCCCGAGCGCGCCGGCCGCGTCCCCGGCCACGTAGGCGTCCACCAGCGCGACGATGGCCTCGTCGTCGGCCAGGCCGACCGCCTCGCGCACCTCGGCGGCGGTCACGCGCCCGGCGACGTAGGCAAGCACCTGGTCGAGGATCGACTCGGCGTCGCGCATGCCCCCGTCGGCCAGGCGGGCGACCAGGTCCAGCGCATCGGCATCGGCCTCGACGCCTTCCGTGGCGCAGATGCGGGCCAGCTTGCCGGCGATGATCGCATCGGCCAGGCGACGGAAGTCGTGGCGCTGCGTGCGGCTGATGATGGTCGGCGGGACCTTGTGCGTATCGGTCGTGGCCAGGATGAAGACGACGTGATCAGGCGGTTCCTCGATGAGCTTCAGCAGCGCGTTGAAGGCGTGCGTGCTGAGCATGTGGACCTCGTCGATGATGTAGACCCGCTTGCGCAGCTCCGAGGGAGCGGTGAGCGCGCGCATGACGAGGTCACGGGCGTCCTCCACCAGGCCGTGGGAGGCGGCGTCGATCTCGATCACGTCGAGCGCGCGGCCGTCGCGGATCGACGTGCACGACGGGCAGGCATCGCACGGCTCACCGTCCTCGGCGAGCGCGGTGCAGTTGATCGCCTTGGCCAGGATGCGCGCCGTCGAGGTCTTGCCGGTACCGCGCGGACCGACGAACAGGTAGGCGTGCGCCAGCCGATCCGACGCGATGGCACGTCGCAGGGTGGTCACGATCGGGTCCTGGCCGATGACCTCCGCGAACCGCTGTGCGCGAAAGCGGCGGTAGAGCGCTCGGTGCGGCTGCGGGACGGCGTCGGTGACGACGTCGGTGGGCATCTGGGGCGCGGGCATCAGGGG
>DASTYP010000032.1:0-6555 GCA_035764845.1 Candidatus Limnocylindria bacterium | reverse complement strand
AAGTTCTCGATCTCCGCCACGTCGGGCAGGCCGCTGGTCAGCGACGCGTAGAAGCCCATCAGCACCACGAACAGCCCGACGGCCGCGACGCCGAAGATCGCCAGCACGGTGCGGGGGAGGGTGGTGGAGCCGGGCCGGCGCCGCGTCGGCGCTCCACGGCCGGCGGAGCGGGGCGCGTCGCGACGGCCGCTCGGGGGTGGTCGTCGGGTCATCCGCGAGGCAGGGTAGCACGGATGTTCGGTGCTATCCTCAACCGCCGATGACGACCCCCGACGCGCGCGCCGCCGTCCTCGACGACCTCGAGTGGCGGCGAATGATCGCCGACCACACCGATCTGGACGACCTGCGCTCGTCGATGCGCGCGGGATCGGTCACCTTCTACGGCGGGTTCGATCCCACCGCGCCGAGCCTGCACTTCGGCAACCTCGTCCTACTGGTCACCATGCGTCGCCTGCAGCTGGCCGGCCACCGGCCGATCGGGCTGGTCGGCGGCGCGACCGGGCTGGTGGGGGATCCGAGCGGGCGGACCAGCGAGCGCACGCTCAACGAGCGCGAGGTCGTCGCGTCCTGGGTGGAGCGCATTCGCTCCCAGGTGGAGCGGTACCTCGACTTCGACGGCGACAACGGCGCGCTGATCGTCAACAACCTGGAGTGGACCGGCGAGATGTCGGCCATCGACTGGCTGCGGGACATCGGCAAGCACTTCAGCGTCAACCGCATGCTGGCGAAGGAGGCCGTAAGCGCGCGCCTCGAGGCCGGCGGGATCAGCTACACCGAGTTCAGCTACCAGATCATGCAGGCCGTCGACTTCCTGGAGCTCTACCGTCGCCACGGCTGCACGCTCCAGCTCGGCGGTAGCGACCAGTGGGGCAACCTGACCGCCGGCGTCGACCTGATCCGCCGCGCGGAGGGCGCGACGGCGCACGCGCTCGCCACGCCGCTGATCACCCGCCCCGATGGCGAGAAGTTCGGCAAGTCCACCGGCTCGACCCTCTGGCTCGACCCCGCGCTGACCTCGCCGTTCGCCTTCTACCAGTGGTTCCTGAACACCGACGACTCGGTGGTGGGGACCTACCTGCGCGTCTTCAGCTTCCGCTCTCACGGCGAGATCGCCGCGCTCGAGGCCGTCTCGGCCGAGCGCCCCGAGGCGCGTGAGGCGCAGCGCACCCTGGCCGCGGAGGTGACCGAGCTGGTGCACGGCGCCGATGCGGCCGCCGCCGCGGCCGAGGCCAGCCGCGCCCTCTTCGGCCAGGCGGAGCTCCAGGCGCTCGACGCCGATACGCTGGCCGCCGCCTTCGCCGATCTGCCCCGCGCACCGGTGTCGACGGCGGACGGCCTGCCCGCCGTCGTCGACCTGCTCGTGGCGACCGGCCTCGCGGACAGCCGTGGCCAGGCGCGGCGGGTGGTGACGGAGGGCGGTGCCTACGTCAACAACGAGCGGGTCACGGACCCGGCGTACGCGCCCGACCGCTCCCGCCTGCTGGCCGGCCGATGGCTCCTGGTCCGTCGTGGGAAGCGCAACCTCGCCGTTGCGGAGGTGGAACCGGCATGAGGCTCGGGTTCCTCACCGCGGCGCTGGCCGCCGGCCTGGCCGGCGCGGTGATGGCCTGGCTCGTGACCTGGCTGATCGCGCTCGTGGCCGGCGATCCGCTGGGCCTGGTCGGAACGATCACCATCATCGTGCTCGCCGCGTTGCTCGTGGCGACGGCGACCTTCCTGGCCGAGGAGGTCGCCCTGCGGCGCACGTACGCGCGCATGCGCGGCACGGGCGAGCCCTGGGCCTACCGCGACCGCTGAGGGCCGCCCGCGCAGCACGTGCCACGCCGCACGGCAGGTCAGTGGCCGGCGCGCTCCGAGCCGTGGCCGTTGTGCGCCGCCTCGGCCACCACCTTGTCCACGATGTTGTGCGGCACCTCGGCGTAGTGGTCGAGCTTCCAGCTGAAGCGGCCCCGGCCCTGGGTGATCGACCGCAGCTCCGTGGCGTAGTGGAACATCTCGGCCTGTGGCACCTGGGCCCGCAGGTGCTGCATCCCGTCCGCGGAGTCCATGCCGAGCACCTGGCCACGCTTGGCGGTGATCTGGCCCATCACGTCGCCCATGTACTCGTCTGGCACCACGATGTCGACCTCCAGGATCGGCTCCAGCAGCGTGGGGCTCCCGGCGTCGAACGCCTTCTTCAGTGCCTGTGAGGCCGCGACCTTGAAGGCCATCTCCGAGCTGTCGACGGTGTGGTACGAGCCGTCGACCAGGGTGGCCTTGAGATCGACCACCGGGTAGCCGGCCAGCACGCCCTCGGTCATGGCCTCGCGGAGGCCCTTCTCGACGGCGGGGATGTACTGCTTCGGCACCACGCCACCGACGATCCGGTCGCCGAACTCGAACCCGCCGGGGTTGGGCTCGAACTCGATCACCACGTGCCCGTACTGCCCGTGCCCGCCGGTCTGGCGCTTGAACTTGTTGTCGATGCGCGCCGCCTGGCGGATCGTCTCGCGGTACGGGACGCGGGGCGTCGCGGTCTTCACGGAGGCGCCGAACTTGCGCTTCAGGCGCTCCACGATGACGTCGACGTGGGCGTCGCCCATGGCGGTGAGCACGGTCTCGCCAGTGCCCTCCTCGCGATGGATCCGGATGCACGGCTCCTCCTCCTCGAGCCGATGCAGCGCCTGGCCGAGCTTGTCCAGGTCGGCCTTCGACTCCGGCTCGACCGCGACCTGCAGCGATGGCGCCGGGAACGCAAAGGCCGGAAGCTCGACGGCGTGCGCGCGGTCGGCGACCAGCGTGTCTCCGGCGCGGGTCGAGCTCAGCTTGGCGACGGCCGCGATGTCCCCGGGCCCGACCTTCGGCAGCGTCTCGGTGTCCTTGCCCTGGACCGACAGGAGGTTGCCGACACGCTCCTCCTCGCGGCGGTTGACGTTGTACACGTGGCCCTGCCCACTGAGCGTCCCGGACAGGACCCGGAAGTAGGTGAGGCGGCCGACGAACGGATCCGCGGTCGCCTTGAACACCTGCGCCACGAACGCCCCACTCGGGTCGGGGGCGATCTCCTTGCCGTCGACGGTCGTCCGCGCACCGACTTCGGCGGGGGAGGGAACGTGCTTGGCGATCATGCTGAGCAGCTCCCGGACGCCGATGTTCTTCGTGGCGGAGCCCACGAAGACGGGCACCACGCTGCCCTCGCGCGTGCCCTTGTGCAGCGCCGCCTCGATCTCCTCGTCGCTGAACGGCTCGCCGTCGAGGTACTTCATCATCAGCTCGTCGCTCGCCTCGGCCGCGGCCTCGACCAGCGCGTCACGCCGCGAGTGCTCGATCCCCTCGAGCTCGGGCGGGATCGGGACCTCGTGCGGCGTGCCGTCCTCGTAGACGTTGGCATGCTCCTCGATCACGTCGACGTAGCCGCGGAACGCGTCGGCGGAGCCGATGGGCAGGTAGACCGGCGCGATCTTCGGCCCGAACGCCGCCTTCAGCTGGTCGAGCGTCGCGTCGTAGTTCGCGTTCTCGCGGTCCATCTTGTTGACGAACACGAGTCGCGGCAGCCCTCGAGCATCGGCCAGCTTCCACACCTCGCTCGTCCCGACCTCGACACCGGCGGACGCGTCCACCACGACCACCGCGGCGTCCACGGCGGCCAGCGCTTCGACGACGTCGGACTGGAAGTCGGCGTAGCCGGGCGTGTCCACGATCGTGATGCGGACGCCATCGTGCTCGAGCGTCGCGATCCCGAGGTTGATGCTCTGGGTGCGCTTCTGCTCGTCCGGGTCCCAGTCGAGCGTCGTGGTGCCCTGCTCGACCGTGCCGAGGCGGTTGATGGCGCCGGCATCGAAGAGCATGGCCTCGGCCAGGCTCGTCTTGCCGGCGCCGCCGTGGGAGATGAGGGCGATGTTCCGGATGCGGTCGGGCGAGGTCGGCTTCATCGGTGCTCCTTGCGGGGATGCTCGAGAACCCGAGGCCGATGCGGGTCCGCCTCGGGGCGGTTCGTTGGCCGGAAGAACGACCCGATTATAGGTGGCGGACCGATCCCGGCCCCCGGGCGCTGCATCGGCTCATGAAGGTCGCGCTGGTAGAATCGGCCTCCCGTTCACCCGCCAGCGGAGAGGTTCCGATGTCCGGCCACAGCAAGTGGTCCCAGATCAAGCGCCAGAAGGGCGCGAACGATGCCAAGCGCGGCGCGCTGTTCACCAAGCTCGCTCGCGAGATCATCACGGCTGCCCGCCAGGGCGGCGGCGACCCCGATGCCAACTACCGGCTGCGCATGGCCGTCGACAAGGCGAAGGCGAACTCGATGCCGGCCGAGAACATCAAGCGCGCCATCGAGCGCGCCACGGGCTCCGGGGCGGATGCGGAGCAGTACGAGGAGATCACCTACGAGGGCATCGGCCCGGCCAGTGTGGCGGTCATCGTGGCGGCGATGACGGACAACCGGAACCGGACGGCATCCGAGGTGCGCAGCATCTTCAACAAGCACGGCGGCACGCTCTCCACGGTCGCGTGGCAGTTCGAACAGAAGGGGATCATCAGCGTCCCGCTCAACGGCCGGGACCCCGACGAGGTGACGCTGGCGGCCATCGACGCAGGCGCAGCCGATGTCGGGACGCCGGACGGCGGGGCCATCGTCGTGACGACGGAGCCGCAGGAGCTGGAGGCGGTGCGCCGCGCGCTCGCGGACGCCGGCTACGAGGCTGATTCGGCCGAGCTGTCGATGGAGCCGACCACGACCGTTGAGATCACCGACGAGAAGGCCGCGCGCCAGGTGCTGCAGTTCGTCGAGCGGCTCGAGGACCTGGACGACGTGCAGAACGTCTACGCCAACTTCGACATCCCGGCGGACCTGCTCGAGCAGCTCGAGGCGCAGGTCGCCTAGCGGCCGTCAGCCGGCGGCGCGCTTCCGTGCAGGAGCGGGCGACCCCGGCGCCGCGGACGGACCAGGCCCGGCGCCGAGGTACCCGCTGAGCAATGCCCCGACGTCCGGGACGGTCTCGTGCCGCAGCCGGTAGTTCTTGGACCCCACGGCCACGGTGATGAGCCCGGCAGAGCGCAGCACGATCATGTGGTGATGCATGGTCGTCTTGGCGACGCCGAACATGTCGGCCAGCTCCTGGAGCGACCGATCGCCCTCGGCCAGCGCGCGCAGGATGCGCAGCCGCTTCTCGTCGGCGAGGGCCTTGGACAGCCGCACGAGCCGGAGTGGCGGCGTGTCGATCTCGGCCGAGACGCTCTCATCGGCGACCGGGTAGACGATGATGAACAGCTCGCCGTACTCGTAGTACGTGACCAGCGGGCGGTTGACGAAGCTGGGGACCAGCACGAGACGGCTGATGCCCGGTCGCGGGGCGAACTCGACGCCGTTGGTCGCCGTGGTGATGAACTGTTCGATCGGCAGCTCGCCGATCAGCTCGCGCTTGGCGGTCGCGTCGCGCTCGAGGATCGGCATGATCGTCGGGGACTCGGGCTTCCAGACGCGATCCGCCCAGGTCTCGAGGATGGCGAGCAGCTCGTCCTTGAAGGCCTCGCCATCCGCGGTGAGCACGGTGCGCAGGTACGCGGTCCACGGCTCCCAGTCGGGGTGCGACGTGCGCAGGAACTCGTCCTGCGCGTCCGCATCGCCCCCGACCGCGGCGCGGATCACGCTGGCTGGCGTTGAGCGCCGCGTCTCGCGCTCGTAGAACTGCACCAGGTGGAGCCGGATCTCGTCCGGATCCGTCTGCCGAAGGTGGTCGAGGAAGGTCGGGATGTCGCGGGGGGCCGGCGTGTCGTAGACCAGGCCCACGAGGTGGTAGTAGGTGTCGGACTCGCCCCGTGCGAAGGTCCGGATCCGCTCCAGGAGGTCCTCGCCGGCGCGCGCTCGCACCGCGGCGAACCATTCAGGCCCGACGTCGTAGGTGTCGGCCTCATCGCCCTCGATGGCGGCGGCGATCGACTGGAGGAGCTCGTAGGCGGGGGCGACCTCGATGGTCAGCTGCGGTGACTCGCTCGGGCGTCGGGTCGGCGACACGGGCGGTTCCTCCTGTCGCTCAGCGCGCGGCGGGGGAGAGGTGCGCCGAGCGGGTGGTGCGCTCCACCCGCTCACCGCTGAGGTTGGCTCCGGCCTGGATGAGCGCATGGCCGATGCGGACGCGCAGTGGCCGGCTCGATGCGGCTGCGCGGTGAGGTCGGTGGCGAAGCCGTCGCTGGCGATCCCGAACCAGGGTGTCCAGGACGCCAGGAGTCGCCAGCATCATCATCACGGTACGAACTCCTTCCTGTCGTCCCAACTGCCTCCGATGTCCGATACATATCGAACTGTGCGTACTGTACGACATGAGTCGTACGGTGTCAACCCCTTTCGCGTACGAAGTTCGTCGAACTCGCATCCGCGCGCCTGGGAGTGGCTACCATGGGCCAATGATCACGCTCGGCATCGATCCCGGCACGGCGACGTGCGGCTTCGGCGTCGTGGCGCTCGAGGGTGGGCGCCTGCGGCTGCTGGACGCCGGGTGCATCCGCACCTCGGCCGACGAGTCGGATGCCGTCCGACTGGCGCGTCTGCACCTCGCCATCGGGGAGCTGGTCGCCCACCAC
>DASTYP010000031.1:0-10579 GCA_035764845.1 Candidatus Limnocylindria bacterium | reverse complement strand
GGATCGGATCAGAAGACGCGGTAGGCGACCTCCGCCGGAGCCAGCAGCAGCTCCTTGATCTCATCGTCGACCTTCAGCAGCGACAGGTGCGCGCCCGCCATCTCGAGCGAGGTGCAGTACTCGCCGACGTAGCTGCGGAAGACGTTGATCCCCTTCTCCTCGAGCTTCTTGTGCGCGATGCCGTACAGCAGGTACAGCTCGCTGATCGGGGTGCCACCCAGGCCGTTGACCATGAGGGCGACCTCGTCACCCGACTCGAACGGCAGGTCCGGAACGATCGCGTCGAGCAGGATGTCCACGATCTCGTTCGCCGGCCGCATCTTCGCGCGCTCGCGACCCGGCTCGCCGTGGATGCCGATGCCGATCTCCATCTCGTCGTCGCCGATGTCGAACAGCGGCGTGCCGCGCACCGGCGGCGTGCACGAGCTGAGGGCGATGCCCATCGTCCGCACGTTGCCGATGACCTTCTCCCCCACCCGCACGCACTCCTCCAGGGAGCCGCCCTTGTCGGCCATCGCGGCCGCGGCCTTGATGACGAAGAAGTTGCCCGCCACGCCGCGCCGACCGACGGTCCAGGTCGAGTCCTTGACCGCCACGTCGTCGTTGACCAGCAGGTAGCCGATCTTCTGGCCCTCGGCCTCCTGGATCTCCTTCGCCATCTCCCACGCCGTGCGGTCGCCGGTGTAGTTGTTGACGATGTAGAGCACGCCGGCCGGCGTGTCCATCAGCTTCGAGGTCTCGGTGACGAACTCGACCGGCGGCCCGGCGAAGACGTCGCCCGGGCAGGCCGCATCCAGCATCCCCGGGCCCACGATCATCGTGTGGGCCGGCTCGTGTCCCGAGCCGGAGCCCTGGATGATCGAGACCCGGTCCGGCTTCGGCATGTCCGCTCGGTAGATCAGGTTGTACTTCGGCTCGTACTTCAGCGCGCCGTTACTCGCCAGGGCGATGCCCTCGAGGAACTCGGGGACGAACTGCTTGGGGTCGTTGACGAACTTCTTCACGCTCGGGCCTCCTGTCCATTGCTGTACTTCGCGCGCCACGCGGCGCTGATGTCCTGGAGGATCACGCCGACCGCTGTCGCGCCGGCGTCCACGGAATCCCGGCTCCGCTCGCCGGTGTACGCGGCACGGCCGCGCATGGCGAGCATCCCCTTGGTGTTCTCGGCCGCGCGGACCGCGACGTCGGCGGCGCGCTGGATGGCGGCCACGCCGTGGTCCTCGATCGGCTCACGGAAGCTCTCCTCGAGGCTGTCGATGGCTGGGACCAGCGCGTCGAGGAGGGTCTTGTCGCCGACGTCCGACTGCCCGCGCTGCTTGATGCCCTCCACGGCGGCGCGGAGCATGGTGATGACGTCGTCGGTCGACAGCTCGGTCTTGTCGCCGGCCGATGCGCCGGCACGCAGAAAGGCGGTGCCCCAGATCGGCCCGCTGACGCCGCCGACCTTGCCGGAGATGACCAGGCCGATCTTCTTGAGGATCGCCCCGACGCTGGAGTGATCGAACGTGTCGTACTCCGCGTCCACCACCTCGAAGCCGTTGCGCAGCGAGAAGCCGAAGTCTCCGTCGCCGACGATCGAGTCGAGGTGCGCGAACTCGTCGGCGTGGTCGACGATCGTCCTGGCCATCGTCTTCAGGACGAGGTCGACGTCGTCGAGGGCAGGTTGTGCCATGTGAACCTCCTCTCGGGTTACGACGCGAGGCAGCGCTGCAGGTCCGCGAGGGTCACGAACTCCCCCGGCGTGGCGGCGCTCCGGTTGGCGATCACGCGGATCGGCTCGCTGCCCGGATCCCCGAGCGACGAGACGACCAGGATGGCTTCGTCGTTGGCTTCGTCCTCCGTGTATCCGTTGACCGTCATCACGCAGCGGAGCCCCGCGCCAGCGGCGGCGAGGATCCCGTTGCGCGAGTCCTCGATGACGAGGACATCCGCGGCCGGCAGCCCCAGCCGCTCGAGCGCGAGCAGGTAGATGTCCGGCGCGGGCTTCTTCTTCTCCACCACGTCCCCGGCGAGGACGACGTCGAAGCGCCCGACCCGCTCCGGGCCGACCGCCTGCTCGAGGATGGCGCGGACGGATGGCTCGGCCGAGGTCGACGCGACGGCGACCTCCCAGCCCGCGTCCTGCGCCTCGGCGATGATGCGGCTGATGCCGGGCCGCGTCGGCAGCCTCCCGGCCGCCACCAGCTCGGTATAGATCGCCGTCTTGCGCTTGTGGAGCCGGGCGAGGAGATCCGTCCGAGCCTCGTCGTCGTCGGGCAGGCCATTGGCGCGGAGGAACTCGGGCGTGAGATCGGTCGCCATGCGCTCCTTGCCGCCCGCGGTCCGCAGCTTCTCGGCATACACCTCCTCGGACCACTCGATCGGGAGGCCGAACTCGCGGAAGGTCTGGTTGAACGCGACGCGGTGGCCGTCACGCTCCGTATCGGCCAGGACGCCGTCGCAGTCGAAGATCAGGGCGGGCATCACGCCTGCCCCTCACTGCCGAACATGCGGATGTGCTCGGCCGCCATCTCCTTGACCGCCGCACGCTGCACATCGAACAGCGACGGTGGGTCGTACTTGCCGGGATGCTCGGTCATGTAGTCGTAGCCCGACTGCATGAAGCGGATCTTCAGCGCGGTCGAGATGTTGACCTTGGCGCAGCCGCGCGCGATGAGGTCGCTGAACTGCTCCGGCGTCATCCCCGTGCCGCCGTGCAGCGCCACCGGAATGCCGGTGGCCTCGACGATGTCGGTGACGCGCTGGCTGTCCAGCTTCGGCGTGGCGCGGTACATCCCGTGCGCGTTGCCGATCGCGGGGGCGAAGACGTCGACGCCGGTCGACCGGATGAAGTCGACCGCGACCTCCAGCGTCTGCTCCTCGACGGCCTCATCGTCGGCCATCTCCTCGACGCGCTTGAAGCCCTCGATCTCGCCTTCGACCAGCGCCCCGTACGGCCTGGCCTCGGCGACGACCTCGATGCACTGGCGCTTGTTCTCCTCGACGCTCAGCTTCGAGCCGTCGAAGAGCACCGAGTTCCAGCCCTTGGCCAGGCACTCGGTGATGACCTCGCGCTCCGGGCAATGGTCGAGGTGGAGCGCCACCGGCACGCTGATCCGATCCGTCATGGCGCGCCACATGGCCATCAGCACGTCGGCGCCGATGGACTTCACGGTCTTGACCGACGTCTGGACGATGAGCGGCGAGCGAAGCTCCTCCGCGGCGGCCAGCACGGCCTCCATGGTGAGGTCGTTGACGACGTTGATGGCCGCCACCCCGTAGCGGCGCTCGAAGGCCTGGTTCACGATCTGTTGGGTGGGAACCACGGGCACCCTAATCACCTCCTGCCCGCGCGAGACCGATGACGGCGCGCGCGTTCGCTTCATCAACGATCAGGACATCGACGATCCCGGCGCGCAGCGCGCCGAGGACGGCGCGGGGCTTCTCGTCGCCCGAGGCGACGGCGACCACCATGCCGATCCTGCGCAGGTCGTCGATCGACAGCCCGATCAGCCGGCTGTCGTGGGGGGCCGGGATCAGCCGGCCATCGATGTCGACGTAGTTGCCGAGCACGTCGCCGACCGCGCCCTGCGACCGGAGCTCGGCGATCTCCTCGAGCGAGAGGCTGCCGGAGCGCACCATCGTGCAGTCGTCATCGGTCCCGCCGATGCCGACCATGGCCATGTCCGCGCGCGCCGCCACCTGCAGGGCGTGCGCGACCGCCTCCTGCTCCAGGAGCCGGTCGCGGATCTCGAGGCTCTCGACGTAGGCGGGCGCGAACAGGCTCTCGGCGCGGCCCCCGCTGCGCTCCGCCAGCGCGCGGCAGATCTCGTTCGGGTTGGTCGGCGCGTCGATGCGCGGCGAGCCGCCCATGGCGCTGGCGAACGTGCAGTCCAGGGGGCCGCCCGGCCGGAAGAAGCGCGGGACCTCGCCGATGTCCCGGCCGTGGCTGACGGCGACGACCATGCCGTCGTGGAGGCGCCGCTCCAGGAAGCGCGCGGCACTTCGTGCGACGCCGGCCCGTACCGAGTCGGCGTCGGGCCGGAGCGAGCTGACGATCGCCTCTGTCAGCGGGAACGTCTCGAGCAGCAGGCCCTCCAGGTCGAGCGCGACGCCCTGGGGCGGCTCGACGTGGATCTCGACGACGCCCGTGGCCCGCGCCCGTTCGAGCAGGCGCTGGACCTTGGGACGGGAGAGTCCGAACTCCTCGGCGATCGCGCCCTGGGTGCGGCCGTCCAGGTACCAGCGGTGCGCGATTCGCGCGAGCAGCTCGTGCTCGTCCCAGCTGAGCTCGTCCGGCAACTCGGGAGCCTCCGTGCGCGCCATGAGCAATTGCTCAGATGTGCGCAGATGCTCAGTCTAGCAGGGCCGCCCGGCCGCCGTCGAGCCTTCGCGTCCCCGGACAGCGACGAGCGCCGACCCCGAAGGGCCGGCGCTCGTGTCGCGAACGGAGGGAAGACGGTCGGTTACTTGACCTCGACGGTCGCGCCGGCCTCGGCCAGCTTCTCCTTGACCTGCTCGGCCTCCTCCTTGGCCACGCCCTCCTTGATCGGCTTGGGCGCGGCGTCGACGAGATCCTTGGCCTCCTTGAGGCCCAGGCCGGTCAGCTCGCGGACGGCCTTGATGACGAGGATCTTGTTCGCGCCGACATCGGTGAGGACGGCGTCGAACTCGGTCTGCTCCTCGGCCGCCGCCCCACCGGCAGCGGCGCCATCACCGGCGGCCGCGGGGGCGCCGGCCGCGACGGCCACCGGGGCGGCGGCGGTCACGCCGTAGCGCTCCTCGAAGGCCTTCACCAGCTCGCTGAGCTCGAGGACGGTCATGCTGTCGATCGCCTCGAGGATCTGGTCCTTGTCCAGGGTCTTGGTCGCCATCGGTATCGGTTCTCCTGTCGTGTTCGTGTCGATCGGCGACCGTCAGGCCGCTTCGCTCTGCTGCTTCTTGTCGGCCACCGCACTCAGCACACCCACGAGGTTGCGCAGGTTCGCGGCGAGCACGCCCGCCATGCCGGTGAGGGGCGCCGCCATCCCGCCGGCGATCTTGCCGAGCAGGACCTCGCGGGACGGCAGGGTGGCGAGCTGCGTCAGCTGGGCCGCGTCGATGGCGCGGTCACCGAGCATCCCACCCCGCACGCTGACGACGCGGGAGTACGGTCGGAGGGCATCGGCCAGCGCCTTCGCCATGGCCGCCTCGTCACCGTCGATCGTGGCCAGCGCGGTCGGACCGGTGAGCATCGGCTTGAGCTCGGAGCGGCCCGCCTCGTCGGCGGCGATCTTCAGCAGGCGGTTCTTGGCGACGTGGAGCTGGACGCCGCTGTCACGCAGGGTCCTCCGCACCGACTGCATGTCCGAGACCCTGAGGCCCCGGTAGTCGGCCACGGCCATGGCCTTGCTGGAGCGGAGCAGCTCCGCCAGCTCGGCGACGGCCTGGCGCTTCTCGTCGGTTGGCATCGGTTCCTTCTCGTTCTCCTCAGGTGAAGAACGCCGAAACGGCGGCCCCGTGCACGCGTGAGCACGAGAACCGCCGTTCAATGACGAGTTCGTTCTTCGTGCCTGCGCGTGCCGCGGCGCTTGCGCGCCGCAATTGGTCCGGGCTGGTGGCCCGGGACGCATCGCGGTCTTCGGCGGATCTTCGGTTGATCGGCGTGCATCCTACCCGATGCGCGCCTCGATGTCCTCCGGCGGTCTCAGCCGGCGGCCGCGGCCAGCGCGGACGGGATGTCGATCCGGACGCCGGGGCCCATCGTCGGCGCGAGGGTCAGCGTCCGCATGTAGGTGCCCTTGGCGCCGGACGGCTTGGCGCGGTTCACCGCGTCGACCAGCGTCGCGACGTTCGCCACCAGCTGATCGGGCGTGAAGCTCGCGCGGCCCACCGGGACGTGCACGATACCGGCCCGGTCGACCTTGAACTCGACCCGGCCCGACTTCACCTCGCCGACGGCGCGCTCGATGTCGAAGGTCACCGTGCCGGACTTCGGGTTGGGCATGAGGCCGCGGGGTCCCAGCTTCTTCCCGAGGCGGCCGACCGTGCCCATCATGTCGGGCGTCGCGACGGCGACGTCGAACTCGAACCAGCCATCGTCGATCTTCTTCACCAGGTCGTCGGCGCCGACCTCGTCCGCCCCGGCGCGCAGGGCCTCCTGCGCCTTCTCGCCCTGGGCGAAGACGATGACGCGCGTGGTGCGCCCGGTGCCGTGCGGCAGGACCACGGTCCCGCGCACGAGCTGGTCGGCGTGGCGCGGATCGACCCCCAGGCGCAGGTGCGCCTCGACGGTGCCGTCGAAGGCGCTGGTCGACAGCTGCGGCAGCAGCTCGGCCGCCTCGCCGATCTCGTAGCGGCGCTCGGCGTCCACCAGCTTGGCGGCCGCCAGGTACTTCTTGCCGTGCTTCGCCATCAGGAGGCCACCTCGATGCCCATCGAGCGCGCGGTACCCTCGATGATCTTCATCGCCTGCTCGACGGTGTTGGCGTTCAGATCGGCCATCTTCAGCTCGGCGATCTCGCGCACCTGGTCGCGCGTCACGCGACCGACCTTCTCCTTGTTCGGCGCCGCCGAGCCGGACTCGACGCCGGCGGCGCGCTTCAGCAGCGCGGCGGCAAGCGGCGCCTTGGTGACGAAGGTGAAGGATCGGTCCTCGAAGACCGTGATCTCGGCCGGGACGACGTAGCCGCGCAGGTCGGCGGTTCGCTCGTTGAAGGCCTTGATGAACTCCATGATGTTGATGCCGTGCTGGCCGAGCGCGGGCCCGACCGGCGGCGCGGCGGTCGCGGCACCGGCCGGTGCCTGGACCTTCAACATCGCGCGGACCTTCTTTGCCATGTGGTTCCTCCGAGGTGCTGACGGGGCGGTTCGCGCCCCTCCCTCTCTGCTGTTGCGGCGGCCGTCATCCCGCCGTCGGAATCGGTCCTACAGCTTCTCGATCTGCAGGAAGTCGAGCTCCACCGGCGTCTCGCGGCCGAAGATGCTGACCAGCACCTTGACCTTGTTGCGCTCCGGGTTGACCTCGTCGACGGTGCCGATGAACTCGGCGAACGGGCCGTCCTTGACGCGAACGCTCTGGCCCTTGGCGAACTGGACCTTGAATTTCGGCGTCTCGACGCCCATCTGCTTGAGGATCTTCTTGACCTCGTCCTCGTCGAGCGGCAGCGGTCGGTTGCCCGAGCCGACGAAGGAGGTCACGCCGGGCGTGTTGCGCACGACGTACCACGACTCGTCGCTCATCGCCATCTCGACCAGCACGTAGCCGGGGAAGACCTTGCGGTTCACCGTCTGGCGCTGGCCGTTGCGGATCTCGATCTCCTCCTCCATCGGCACCAGGACCTGGAAGATCTGATCCTCCACGCCCATCGACTCGATGCGGTGCTCGAGGTTCGCCTTGACCTTGTTCTCGTAGCCGGAGTACGTGTGGATCACGTACCACTGCTTCTTGGCGCCATCGGCGCTGTCACCGGCGTGCGGCGCCTCGCGCGAGAGGCGTGCGGCCTCACGGGCCTCGTTCACCGCCTCGGTCGTCGTCTCATCGGCCATCAGAGCACCTGCTCCACGAGCGTGTTGAAGATCGAGTCGAGCACGAAGATGTAGACCCCGACCGCGGCCGAGACGCCGATGACGAGCAGCGTCAGGCGGATCACGGTCTGGCGCGTCGGCCAGGCGACCTTCTTGAGCTCGGCCCAGGACTCGACGAGGTATCGGCGGATGCCGGTCAACACGTTCGGTACGTACTTCCTGCTACGGGTGGGTTCGGGTCCGGCGGATGCGTTCGCGGGTGGTGGCAGGGGCGACAGGACTCGAACCTGCAACCGCTGGTTTTGGAGACCAGTGCTCTACCAATTGAGCTACACCCCTATCGCGAACGCCGCCTCCTACTTGGTCTCTCGGTGCAGCTGGTGCTGGCGGCAGCGCGGGCAGAACTTGTTCAGCTCCAGGCGACCGGGGTCGTTCTTCTTGTTCTTCCGTGTGCTGTACGTGCGCTCCTTGCAGACGGTGCACGCCAGCGCGATCACGGGACGGTTCTCAGCCTTGGCCACGGATCACTCGTTTCGATGTGTTGTCCACCCGCCCCCGGCCACGTCGAACTAGGGCCTGGAGACCGGGGGAAAGCCCCGAGATTCTACGGTGCGACCGGCGTCGGTGTCAACGCGCCGCAGTCGCGGCTTCCGCTTCCGCGGGCGCGAGCTCGCGTCCCCGGTCACGCCGGCGCAGCACGACGCGGGTGAAGGGCAGCCGCACGTCGCTGAAGACCTCGATGCTCACCAGGAAGCCGAGGAAGATGAAGACGACGCCCAGCAGCTCGCCCAGGAAGAAGGCCCAGGTGATGCCGAATCGGTTCAGGCCGCTGGTCCAGCCCGGGATGAAGCCGCCGATGGCAATCAGGATGGTGGCCGGAACGCGCGAGTTGAGCGAGCCGTTTGCCAGCGCGCGGACGGTCCCGGGCAGCGAGGCGAAGAAGTTGACGACCACGGCGATCCCGCGGCCGAGGGCGCCGATGACCGGCGGGCCGCCCTTGATGCGCAGCACCCGACGCTTGGGCATGAAGATGTACGCCGAGTAGGCGGCCCCGAAGACGAGGGCGAAGGCGCCGGCGATGTTGAACGGCGGCGTCAGGACGCGCAGATCGGCCGGGAACGCCTCGCCGGTGGGCACGCCGGTGACGTCAATGTGATAGCCGGGCGCGGCCACCGGCGCCGTGAACGTGAGGATCGCGGCCGCGACCGATGCCGCCACGACGATGGCGGCCGTGGTCGGCGCGACGAGTGACCGACGGTAGTGCGTGAGCAGGGCGATCACGATGGCCGCGACGGCCGAGAGGCCCACGACCATCGGGACGACGCCGGCGGAGACCGGATCCCCCTCCTTGGCCCGGGCGAGCGCCGAGAGGATGCTGAAGAGGCCGCCGGCGAAGATGCTGAAGGCGACGAAGTAGCCGAAGCGGGTCTTCTCGAGCAGGAAGACGGTGCCCAGACCCAGGTACGCCGCCACGCCGAATGCGCCGATGAGGTACCAGGCCCGGTACAGCGGCTCGCTCCAGCCGAAGGCCCCGCCGATGAACTCGGTCCCCGCGCTGATGCCGTACCAGAGCAGGCCGACCGTCCACACCAGCTGGTACGGCCGCCGCCTCCGGACCCACTGGTCCGCGACCATGACGGCGAACACGAACGAGAGCAGGGAGCTCAGGAACGGGAGGACGACGTTGGGATCCATGCGAGCGAAGCTGCCTCCAGCCAGGGTGTCGAGGGTCTGCGGCGGACCGAGGCTGGAGCCCACGTCCGGGCTCGAACCGGAGACCTCTTCCTTACCAAGGAAGTGCTCTGCCTACTGAGCTACGTGGGCGCGGCCGATGGCACCGCCATCCGCCTCTCGGCGGACGCGTGCAGTGTCGCGGATCGATCGATCCTCGACAACTGTTCGACAAACTCGGTAAACCTCGGTCTCGAGCTGAGATTCACCGGGCGGAGGTCTTCGGATGGGAAGGATGGTGGGCAGGGAGGGAATCGAACCCCCACAGTCGAAAGACGGCTGATCTACAGTCAGCGGAGCTCACCACCTGCTCAACCTACCCACGAAAACGACCGACGCGTGGTGCATCGCCGGCCGGTGCGAGTATATCCAAGAAGCCGCGTCGTCTTCAAGCGGCACCCGTCGGCTGGCCTGTGCTGGAGCCGAGGGTGGGAGTCGAACCCACAACCGTCGGTTTACAAAACCGATGCTCTGCCATTGAGCTACCTCGGCCGGCGTGCGGCCGAGTGTAGCAACTCAGGGGCGCGTCGGCGGCCGGGTCGGCTGGGGTCGCGGGCGGCTCCAGACGGGGACGGTGTGCCGCGGCGCCGGGAAGAGCGCCGCCAGCACGCGCGCGCCGGGTGGCGCCGCACTCAACAGCTCCGAGCGTCGGATCCGAGGTTCGCGGATGGGTCGGCGGTCGTTGCTCACGCCCCGCGCGGATGCATGACGCATGCCGGACCGATTGCTCAGGCGCGAGACCGTTGGCGGACGACCTCGAACAGCAGCAGGCTCCCCGCGGTCGCCGCGTTGAGGCTCCCCACCTGGCCGGCCATCGGGAAGCGGACCAGCACGTCGCACCGGCGTCGCGTGGCGCCGGACAGTCCGCTCCCCTCGGAGCCCACGACCACCGCGACCGGCCCGGCCAGGTCGGCGTCCCACGCGGTCGACGGCGCGTCCTGGTCGGCGGCGACCAGCCGCAGGCCGGCCAGTTTCAGCTCGTGGATGGCCTCGCCGATGGTCGGCAGTCGGGCCAGGCGCAGGTGCTCGCTGGCCCCGGCGCTGGCCTTCACGGCCGCGGCGGTGAGCGGCGCGGCACCGCGTTCTGGGTAGACGACGCCATGGACGCCGGCGGCCTCCGCGGCGCGCAGCAGCGACCCGAAGTTGGTGGGGTCCTGGAGGTGCTCCAGGACGAGCACGAACGGGTCCTGGGCGCGCGACCGGGCGTGCGCCAGGATCTCCGGGAGGTCGGCGAAGCGACGCTCCCCCACCTCGAGCAGCACGCCCTGGTGGCCGTCGAAGCCGGCCAGCCTGGTCAGGGCGTCAGCCGGCACGCGGTCGGTGGGCAGGCCCATGCGGCGCGCCGCATCGGTGATGTGGCGCA
>DASTYP010000030.1:0-5815 GCA_035764845.1 Candidatus Limnocylindria bacterium | reverse complement strand
CCACCGGCATGCCGATCATGGTCGGCGGCAACGGTCCGAACGTGACCTGGCGCCTCGCCGCCCGCTACGCCGACGAGCTGAACCTGGACGGCATGACGCCCGACGAGGTGGCCGACGCGCTGCCGACCATCCGCGCGCGCTGCGAGGAGATCGACCGAGACCCCGACTCGCTGTCCGTCAGCGTCCACGCCTGGTGGGGCACGCCGGAATGGCGCGAGCCCGGCGCCGCTCGCCAGGAGCACCTGGCCCGGTACGCGGAGCTGGGCCTGAGCCGGGTCATCGGTCTGCTCCGGTCGACCGCCGACTCCGACGACGCCCTCGAGTCGCTGGCGGAGGATGCGCGGGCCGCCGGCATGGAGCTCGCTGGCTGACGCGCGAACGTGACCATCGGCCCATTCGGAGCGGTTGACCGACGTGACTAGACTGGCCGTCCGTTGACCGCGCGCACAGGAGCGTGATGCCGACACCGTTCAGCCAGACCGTCATCGCGGTGGTCTGGGACTTCGACAAGACCCTGATCCCGGGCAACATGCAGTCGCCGCTCTTCGCGAAGTACGGCGTCGACGAGCGGACGTTCTGGGCCGAGGTCGATGCGCTCCACGACTTCTACCTCGCCCACGGCGCGCGCCGCGTCGCCGACGACACGCTCTACCTGAACCACATCCTCGAGTACGTGCGCGCCGGCGCCTTCGCCGGCCTGTCGAACGCGACGCTCCAGGAGCTGGGCGCCGACCTGAACTTCCACCCCGGCATGCCGGAGTTCCTCGACCAGCTCCGCCGGTCCGTCGAGGAGGACCCGACCTTCGAGCGCGCCGACATCACGCTCGAGCACTACGTCGTGAGCACCGGCCTGCGCCCGATGATCGAGGGCAGCGCCGTCCGCCCCTTCCTCACCGATGTGTGGGCCTGCGAGTTCGTGGAGGCGCACCACCCGCCCGGCTACGCCCGCCCGACGCAGTCCCAGCTGTTCCCGAGCCGCGAGATCACCGCGCTGGGCTACCAGATCGACAACACCAGCAAGACGCGCGCGCTGTTCGAGATCAACAAGGGCACCAACAAGCACCCGGAGATTCACGTCAACTCGCACCTGCCGGCGGAGATGCGCCGGGTGCCGTTCGAGCACATGATCTACGTCGCCGACGGCCCTTCCGACGTCCCCGCCTGGTCGGTCGTCCGGGCCAACGGCGGCCTCGCCTTCGGCGTCTACCAGCGCGGGTCGCAGGCGCAGTTCGAGCAGATCAATGCCCTGCTGCGCGACGGCCGCATCCACGCCTTCGCCGAAGCCGACTACACCCCGGACTCGACCGCCTACCTGTGGCTCACCACCGAGGTCCGCCGGATCGCGGACCGGATCGTCGAGGACCGGGCCACCGCGCTGCGGCGCGCGGTGCGAGCGGCACCGCGGCACGTCGACGACACTCCATCCCACACGCCCACGGATGCGCCGATGGAGCAGCCGGACGAAGGGCCGCGCCAGACCGATGCGCCGGCGGAGCCGGCGTCGCCCGCGGCGACCTCGCTGGCCGATGCGCCACGGCCGCCGCTCGTTGAGGAGCTGCGGGAGCGGCTGCGCCACGCCCGGATCGACGATGAGGCGGAATCGTCGGAGCCCTCGTCCTCGTCGGTTCGCTCTCGATAGATCGCGGCGACTCCGCCGGAGCCGTGGTCCAGCGCTGACCTCGCGACTCATCGCAACCCCGACGCATGAGCGGCCCCCGTTGGCCGCACACGCGCATCGCACGTCGCGATGGATGGCGGGAACGTGACGGAAGGGGCGCGCCACGCCGCGGTGTCGCGACAGGCCGAGACTGCGGACCAAGATCCGGCACATGCCCTGCGTCGTACCAGCGGAAGTGATTTCCTCGTCACGCCGCGCCATCGTCTGGTTTCGACGGGACCTGCGCCTTGATGACAACCGGACGCTCGAGTCCGCCACCGCGCACGCTGAGCGCGTGTGGCCGGTCTTCGTCGCCGACCCCGAGCTGCTGACGGCTCACGCTTCCGCACCGGGACGGGTCGCCTGGTTCGACGCCAACATCCGCGCGCTCGACCAGCGCCTGAGGGATGCCGGCTCCGGCCTGACCGTCCTCCGCGGTCGCCCGGAGGTCGTGCTGCGGGACTTCGCCGCGCAGGTCGGCGCGGAGGCCGTGCACGCCGGGACGGACGAGGAGCCGGTCGCGGTCGCGCGCGACGCCCGGGTTGCCCAGGTCGTGGACCTGCGACTCGTGGACGACCAGCGCATCGTTCCGCCCGGTGAGCTGCATGCGGCCAGCGGAGAGCCGTACCGCGTGTACTCGCCCTTCCGTCGCGCGCTCGACGCCCGGATCCAGGAGGCGCCCGACGACCTCCTGCGCGGCGCCGATGCACGACTCGATCGCCTCGCTCCGCCCCCCGCCGGGGAGGCGCGTCTGGACGGTGCGCCGGCACCGTACGAGCTGCCGCCGGCCGGGGAGGCGGCGGCGGCCGAGCGCCTGCGGTCGTTCCTGAGCCATGACATCGACGCCTACGGCAACGACCGCGACCGGCCGGCGCTGGACCGGACGAGCCGGCTCTCGCCCTACCTGCGGGTTGGTGCCATCAGCATCCGCGCCTGCTGGCGCGCGATCGCCGCCGACCGATACAGCGGTCACCACGGACCGCAGCGCCGCTCCGCGAGCCGAATGACCGAGGGATCGGACACCGCGGAGCGTGAGGCGCACGCCGCGGCGCAGCTCACGTTCGGCCTTGACCGACCGAGCGGACACCCGGCACGGGCAGTGGGCCTCACGGGCGAACTGACCGATCCATCGGTCACCGCCCGCAGCGCCACCGCCGAAGGGGCCGGGCGCGGGGGCGAGACGAACGGTGGGGCGAGGGCATGGCGCGGCGAGCTGGCCTGGCGCGAGTTCTTCGCGCACCTCCTGGCGGCCCATCCGGACGTCGTCGAGGGCAGCCTGCGTCCCGAGTTCCAGGACCTTCCCTGGGTCGACGGCGCGGAGCGCGACGAGCTGCTGGCCGCGTGGCGCATCGGCCACACGGGGTACCCCTTCGTGGACGCCGGAATGCGCCAGCTGATGGCGACCGGCTGGATGCACAACCGGGCTCGCCTGGTCACGGCGAGCTTCCTGGTCAAGGACCTGGGAATCGACTGGCGCATCGGTGAATCGGTCTTCATGGACCACCTGCTGGACGGCGACACGGCGCAGAACAACGGGAACTGGCAGTGGGTGGCCGGCGTGGGCACCGATGCCGCGCCGTACTTCCGCGTCCTGAACCCGACTCTGCAGGCGAAGCGCTTCGACCCCGATGGAGCGTACGTGCGCCGATGGGTCCCCGAAGTGGCGCACCTTCCCGCCCCCGAGATCCACGAACCGTGGCGCTCCGCGCGACCACCCGACGACTATCCCACGCCGATCGTCGACCACGCCGAGGCGCGGCAGCGGACCCTCGCGCGCTACCGCGCTGTCGAGCGCTGAGGTTCGGCCCCGAGGGCGCCCGCCGCCAGGCGCCCACGGGCCACGCCGGCCGTCGCGACGAGCAGCACGGCCGCGGGGACGAGGAACAACGGGTACACATCGGCGCTGATGTCGGGATCGCCGAACACGAACCAGGCGAAGGTCGCCAGCCCGACGACCACCGCGACAACGCCCAGCCATGTCACGGCCGCGCGCCACCGCTCCGGAGCATCGGCCCAGGCCGCCGCCCCCAGCGAGAGGATGCCGAGGGCGAGGCCGGCCGGGAAGACGGGGTCGCTCAGGGCCTCACCGTCACTCAGCCCGCCGAGCGACAGCAGCAGCGCCCCGGCGCCGACGAGGGCATAGACACCGCGAGACAGCGAGAACCAGCCGGATGCGCGCATCGTTTCCTCCGTCCGTGGATGACGAGGCGCCCATCCTCGCCGTGAAGGCCTCGTCTGGGAAGACCCCGACGCCCTATACTTCGCGAAAGCCGCACCGCCACCCACGTGCACCCGATTCGCGCCGTCACCGTCGCCCGCATCGAGCCCAGCCCGCGCCGCCATGCCGCGCGGGTTTTTCGTACCGCCGGAGGTCCACGTTGATCGAGCAGCCAGCCGTCCGTGACGTCGTCGAGACCCGGCTCCGCCGCGCCTACGGGTTCGAGGAGGTCGCCCTGGTCCCGGGTGCGGTGACGGCCGACCCGGCGGAGGTCGATCTTTCCGTCGAGATCGGCGGGCATCGCCTGGAGATCCCGTTCATCGCCGCCGCCATGGACGCCGTGGCCGATGCGGACTTCGCCGCGCGCATGAGCCGGCACGGCGGGATGGCGGTCGTGAACCTCGAGGGCCTCTACGCCCGGTACGAGGACGCGACGCCGATCATCGATCGGGTTGTGGCCGCCGAGACGGCGCAACAGGCCGCAGCGGTCCTGGCCGAGGCGTACGAGCAGCCGGTCCGCGACGATCTGATCCGGGCGCTGATCACGCGCATCAAGGCGCAGGGCGGGTTGGCCGCGGTCGCCACGACGCCTGCCGCCGCCTGGCACCACGCCGAGCTCGCCGCCGATGCGGGAGCGGACCTGTTGCTGGTCCAATCGCAGGTGTCGTCAGCTCGGCACCTCAGCACGTCCGGCCGCGTCCTCTCCCTGGCCGACCTGACCGGTGGCCTGCGCATGCCGGTCCTGGTCGGCAACACGGTGAGCGGCGAGGCCGCCTACCAGCTGATGCACCAGGGCGCCGCCGGCATCTTCGTCGGCGTCGGACCCGGTGCCGCCTGCACGACGCGCGAGGTGCTCGGCATCGGCGTGCCGCAGGTGAGCGCGACCCTCGAGGTCGCGGCCGCCCGCGATCGGTTCGAGCGCGAGACCGGCCGCTACGTCCCGGTCATCACCGATGGCGGCATGAAGACCGGCGGCGACGTCGCCAAGGCCATCGCCTCCGGCGCCGATGCGGTGATGCTCGGCTCGCCGTTCGCCGGCGCGCTCGAGGCACCCGGACGGGGCTTCAACTGGGGCATGGCCGCCCCCTCGCCGACGCTGCCACGCGGGACGCGCATCAGGATCGGCACCCGCCTGCCGCTCGAGCAGATCCTCTTCGGGCCGGCCGAGACCACCCATGGCACCCAGAACCTGGTCGGCGCGCTGCGCCAGTCGATGGCGGCCCTGGGTGCGCGGACGATCCGCGAGATGCACGAGGTCGAGATGGTGATCGCACCGTCGATCGTGACCGAGGGCAAGTCCTGGCAGCTCTCCGGCCGCGAGTAGTCGCTCTCCGGGCCGCAGGCACGTGACGCACCTGGTCCGAGGCGAGCGCGTCTTCCTGCGTCCCTTCGAGGCGCGCGACAATGAGGCGTATCGCCGCTGGCGGGCGGACGCCCGCGTCATGGCCACGGCCGGCTTCGGCGAGCGCGCGCCGCTGAGCCTGGCGCAGGTCGAGAAGCGCCTCGAGCAGGTCACCGCCGAGCAGGGCAAGGATCAGTACCTGTTCGCGATCTGCCTGATCGACGACGAGCACCCGATCGGTGAGGGGTCGCTGTTCGGCATCGACCGCCGCGTCGGCAGCGCGGAGCTCGGCATCTTCATCGGGGAGCCGGAGGAGTGGGGCGAGGGCTACGGCACCGACGCGGTCAACGCGCTGGTCGACTTCGGCTTCGGCGAGCTGCGGCTGGAGCGGATCTGGCTGAACGTCTGGACCGAGAACGTGCCGGCACGTCGCGCGTACGAGAAGGCGGGCTTCGTCCGCGAGGGCAGGGTCCGCCACGACCTGTACGAGCACGGCACCTACACCGATGGGGACATCATGTCCATCCTGCGCGACGAGTGGCTCCGCCGCGTCGCCTCCCACGAAGCGTCCGAATTCACGTCACCTGACCGCTGATCT
>DASTYP010000029.1:0-5925 GCA_035764845.1 Candidatus Limnocylindria bacterium | reverse complement strand
GGCATGCTGCGCGAGCACGGCGTGGCAACGATCGACGCGGACGTGGTCGCGCGCGAGATCCGCCATAACGACGCCGATGCGCGCCGCGCGATCGAGGCGCGCTTCGGGACGTACGAGGCCGCGGAGCTGGGCCGCATCGTCTTCGCCGACCCGAACGCCCTGGCCGACCTGGAGGCGATCCTCCACCCGCGCATCCGCGGCGCCATCCGGGCGCGCCTGGCCGAGCTCGCCGAGGGCAACGTCGAGGTCGCCGCGGTCGAGGTGATCAAGCTGTTCGAATCACCCCTGGCCGATGCGTGCGACGAGCTCTGGGTGGTGCGCTGCGACGAGGCCGATGCGATCGCCCGCCTGGCCGCGTCGCGCGGCATGGACGAGGCCGCAGCCCGCCGCCGCCTGGCCAGCCAGTCATCCCAGGAGGAGAAGGTCGCCCGCGCCGACGTCGTGATCGACGGCTCGGCGCCGCTCGAGGAGACCCGACGCGAGGTCGAGTCCGCCCTCGAGCGGCTGCGCGCTCGCTAGTTCCCGGCGCGTCGCTCCTCGAACTGCGGGGGCACGGGCACCGGGAAGTCGAACTCGTCGATCAGCATGTCGATGGTCGAGCCATCGGTCTCGGCCGTCCGGTCGTCCTGGTCAGGCCGCAGCACCATGGTGAACGTGGCGCCGGCCGCGGTCAGCTCGGCGATCTTCTCCGCCGTCTCGACGTCCGAGCGGAGGATGTAGATGTCCCCGTTGCGCGCCAGGATCGTCATGGACTGCAGGGTCACCTTCGTCGACGGACCGGGCAGGAACTGCGCCGACTGGGCCTCGGCCTCCTCGGGCGTCTGCCCCAGCTCCGGGTTGATGGCCATGGTCGCGATGAGGTCCACGCGCTGCCCGGCCACCAGCGTGCCGGCGACCGCGTTCGCCGGGGCCACGGTGACGCTCACCGCGCGCAGGTGGGGCCCCTCGGGGTCGAACTCGACGCCCGGCTCGAGGATCGAGAAGGTCTGGCCCTCCGTCGTCGAGGCGAGCACGTTGCGGGTCACCAGCTGCCCCGTCGCGACCGGGATGCCGACCACGCGGCCGAGCACCTCGTCCAGCGACGCGAACGCGGTGTCGTTGGTGGGGTCCACCGGCACGGAGCGCACCTGGACATCCCCCTCTTCGATGGCCTTGCGAGCCGGGATGTCGCGCGTCGCGACGACGACGTCGCGCATCTCGACCGCCCGGTCCTGAGTCAGGCCGCTGGCCTGGAGGGCCAGGAAGACCGTCGCCGCCACCAGGAGCGCGACGATGACGCCGACGGCGATGTAGATCTTCGATCGGCGGCTGTTGCGGTCGGAGTACTCGAGTTCCACGGGTCAGTCAGGCTCCTGTGGGGGGTTCAGTTCCAGGGGACGAGCCGCGGCCGCTGCGCGCGCCGCAGGGCCGGGTCGCCGGGATCGGCGGAGATGGGGGAGACGGCGTGGCCGGTGATCTCGTTCGAGATGACCGTGTCCACGTGGAAGACGGCGAAGCCGATGATGTCGACGTACTGGCCGTTGCTCGTGGTGGTGGCCACGGTGAATCGCACGCGCTGGAGACGGGTGATCGGCTGGCCGTCCCCGTTGATGCCGTGGGCGCGAATCGTGAACAGGTAGCAGCCCTGGGACATGCCGGCCGTGCTGATGGTGAGGCTTGACAGGGTGCCCTGGCCGCCGCCCGGGCTCACCGACGTGGCGCTGAACCCGATCGAGCCGCTGGCGAGCGAGGCGGGGTTGAGCGAGCAGTCGGTCAGGGAGCTCGTGTCCCAGCTCAGCGAGACTGCCGTCTCGAGGCTCGGCCCGCCGTCCCACTGCTGCCCGCTGGTGCTCACCCGGATCGGCAGGGTGATCGTTCCCCCGACGGTCGGCGTGGAACCGTCCAGCACGGAGTTGACGAGGCTGAAGTCGCGCGTGACCTTCACATCGCCGGCGTCGTTGTAGTCGCCGTCGCCGTTCGCATCGGTCTGGATGCGGACCGGCAGCGGGACGCTGCGCCGCTGGTAGTACGGGTTGCCCGACTCACCCTCCAGCCAGACCGTGTACACGCCGGCCGGCACGTCGAGCGTCTGGAAGTCCTCCATGGCCACGCTGGTTCCCGACCTGGCGGGCTGGAACACGTTCTGGGACCAGGTGGGCTCGGTCATGAAGCCGCTCGGCGGCGGCGTGACCGGCGGATCGGGAAGGATGTTCGCCTCCGGCATGCCAGCCGCCGCGGCACCGATGTCGCCACCCAGCGACAGCGTGACCGTGCTGAGGAACTGGTCGTTGCGCGACACCGTGACGGACGGCCCGTCGACCGGGGCGGTCGTGGTCCCCGGCAGCAGGATCTCGGCGGGCGGCGTCAGCGAGAAGTCGGGGATCTGCATCACCGTCCCGTCGTAGACGCCCAGGAGGATGCGGTCACCGACGCGGAAGGTGTCGTCGAACTTGTTGACGACGAAGCTCGTCGAGTTGCCGGACAGGACGCCGACCTGGGTCGTGCCGTTGGGCGGAACGCTCACGGGCGGGAACGCGGGACCCGGGTACCCCTCCACCAGGTATGCGCCCTCGATGTCCTTGAGGGTGTTGTCGGTCGTGCCCGCCGTGACGCCGTTGTAGTAGACGCGCGTGTCCAGGCCCTCGAAGTTCCTGACGTCGAGCGCCACGAAGCCACGGAAGCTCGAGTCGTTGTTGGCCTTGCTCGAGGGTCCGTAGATCGAGAAGTTCGGCCCCGGGTTGGCCTCGCTGGCTGGCGTCCGCACGTCGTAGCCGCGCGGGTTCGAGGTATCGACGACGCCGTTGACGCTCGTCGCCGCGGAGGCGAGGTGGTCCACGAAGCCGCTGCCAGGCCCCGGGGGACTCGCGTAGCGGCGCGCCACGATCGGCAGGGCCGGGCTGCCCTGGAGGTCGCAGCGAGCGCGCGCACCCGTCTCGAGCGTGGAGACGCCGACCACGCGGGCGAGGGTCGTGTCGACCACCGAGGAGATGGCGACCCGCACGGTCGTGCCGGCGATGACGACGCCGCTCGTCAGCTCGTGCGCCTCGATGACACCGTTGCCGTCCTCGTCCTCGTACTGCGGCGGGTCCGCGATGGTCGCCGCCGCGCCGGCCGGGGAGTGGCCCAGGTTGGCGAGGGCCACGGAGCGCGCGACGGAGGCCGCCGTCGCGTCGCTGTCCCCCTGGATCAGGGAGCGGCAGCCCGCCAGCGCGCCCGCGTCCGCCGCGGTCTGGACGTGGCGCCGCTCGGCGACCTGCCGGCCGATGTCGACGGTGATCCCGGCGAAGGCCAGCAGGATCGTGATCAGGATCGCGAACAGGACCAGGACCTGTCCGCGCGGGGCGGGCGTGGCCATGGTCAGTTGACCACCATCGTGGCCGACGCGGTCTGCACGAAGCGGCCGCCGGCATCGGTCGAGAGGATGTCGCCGATGAACGGGACGATGATGTCCGACCGATAGGTGAGGGTGACCCGCACCAGGCACCCCGTCGGATCGGTCAGGCCGCAGTAGGTGCCGGTGGTGGGGCACGGGCTGGTGGGCGTCGCCATCGACGAGCACAGCGTCATGGTCAGGTCGCCGTTCACCCATCGGTCCGCCAGCCCGTCGCCGTTGAGGTCGCTGGCCCCGCCGGACGGGCACGAGCTCGACGCGACGAAGTTGGGCGAGGCGGCGTTCATGAGGCCGAAGGACTGGACCGCGGCGCCGAGGGCGGCGGTGCACCGCGCCTGGTCGTTGACCGATCGCGAGACGGTGGTGTCGAAGCGTTCGATGGTCGCCGCCCGCGCCGCCTCGCGAGCCGCGTTGGTGAGGGTCACGTTGGCGCCGAAGATCAGGCCGAACTGGATGATCCCGACGATGAGCAGCAGGACCGGCAGGAGCACGGCCGCGAACTCCACCATGGCCTGCCCTCGCTCCGCCGGGCGCGGCCGGCCGGCCGGGACGGCCGGCATCGGTGCAGGGTGGATCCCCCGGATGTGACGGATCACGAAGGGCACGGGCTCGACTTGCGGGTTGCGGACGTTCGGGTGGCAGCAACCCGATCCTATGGAGGGCCCGCTGGTACCGATATAGGCCCTTGGGGGCGGTCGAGGATGGGACCGATGGAGCGGCTAGAATCGAGTCCCCATGCCCGACCTGAAGGTCAACGCCCCCTACGAACCCACCGGCGATCAGCCGCAGGCGATCGCCGCGCTGGCCGATGGCGTGGAGAAGGGCCTCAAGCACCAGGTCCTGTTGGGCGCGACGGGCACCGGGAAGACGTTCGCGGCCGCGAAGCTGATCGAGGCGGTGCAGAAGCCGACGCTGGTCATGGCTCACAACAAGACGCTGGCGGCGCAGCTGTACCAGGAGTTCAAGGAGTTCTTCCCGGACAACGCGGTCGAGTACTTCGTCAGCTACTACGACTACTTCCAGCCGGAGGCCTATCTCCCCCGGACCGATACGTACATCGAGAAGGACTCGTCACGCAACGAGGAAATCGACCGCCTGCGGCACAACGCCACGCGGGCGCTCTTCGAGCGACGCGACGTGGTGATCGTCGCCTCGGTATCGGCCATCTACGGCCTGGGGGCGCCGGTCGACTACGGCGCCACCGTGATCAACCTGAAGCGCGGCGGGCGGTATCGGCGTGACGGCATCCTGCGGCACCTGGTCGACCTGCAGTACCAGCGGAACGACGCGGCGCTGGGACGCGCCAAGTTCCGGGTGCGCGGCGACGTCCTGGAGGTGCAGCCGCCGCACGGCGAGTACGTGGTGCGGATCGACTTCTTCGGCGACGAGGTGGAGCGCATCGTCGAGATCGACGACCTGACCGGCGAGGTGCTGGCCGAGCGCACCGAGGTGAACCTGTATCCCGCGACCCACTACGTCACGCCGCGCGACAAGCTGCTCGCCGCCGTGGAGAAGATCGAGGACGAGATGGAGGAGCGGGTCCGCTGGCTGGCCGACCAGGGCCGCGAGCTGGAGGCCGCGCGGCTCCGGCAGCGCACGCAATTCGACCTCGAGATGATGCGCGAGGTCGGGTACTGCTCCGGCATCGAGAACTACTCACGCCACCTGGCCGGACGCGAGGCCGGGAGCCGGCCTTGGACGCTGATCGACTACTTCCCGACCGACTTCCTCCTGATCGTCGACGAGAGCCACATCACCATCCCGCAGGTCCACGGCATGTACAAGAACGACCGGACCCGCAAGGAGATCCTGGTCGACTTCGGGTTCCGGCTGCCATCGGCCCTCGACAACCGTCCGCTGACGTTCGAGGAGTTCGAGGACCACATGAGCCAGGTGGTCTACATGTCGGCGACGCCCGGACCGTACGAGACCGAGCGCGCCGAGCGCGTGGCGGAGCAGTTCATCCGGCCGACCGGCGTGGTGGATCCCCAGATCACGGTGCGGCCGACGAGCGGCCAGATCGACGACCTGCTGGCTGAGATCCGCGCCACCGTCGAGCGCGGCGAGCGCGCGCTGGTCACGACGCTCACCAAGAAGATGGCCGAGGATCTCGCGGACTACCTGGCCGAGCTCGGGATCAAGGTCCAGTGGCTGCACTCGGAGGTCGACACCCTGGAGCGCGTGGAGATCCTGCGTGACCTCCGGCTCGGGGTGTACGACGTCCTGGTGGGGATCAACCTGCTGCGCGAAGGACTCGACCTGCCCGAGGTGACGCTGGTGGCCATCCTGGACGCCGACAAGGAGGGCTTCCTGCGCTCCGGCGGGTCCCTCATCCAGGTCATCGGCCGGGCGGCCCGCAACGTGGGTGGCCGCGTGATCATGTACGCGGACCGCGTGACCGATTCGATGAAGGCGGCGATCGACGAGACCGACCGCCGGCGCGCCAAGCAGGTCGCGTACAACGAGGAGCACGGCATCACCCCCGAGACGGTGATGAAGGAGATCCGCGACATCCACGAGGGCCTGCGTCGCGTCGCCGAGGAGCGCGCGAAGGT
>DASTYP010000028.1:0-3836 GCA_035764845.1 Candidatus Limnocylindria bacterium | reverse complement strand
TCCGCGTGATCCTCAGCGTCCACACCGGCCTCAACTCCCTGACCCTGCTCCAGTGGGGGAGCGAGGAGCAGAAGCAGCAGTACCTCGTGCCACAGGCCCGTGGCGAGAAGCTCGCCACGTTCGGCCTGACCGAGCCGGGCGTCGGGTCCGATGCGGCCAACCTGGCAACGACGGCCCGGCGCGACGGCGATCGCTACATCCTCAACGGCAGCAAGATCTGGATCAGCCTGGCCGATACGGCCGACCACTTCCTGGTCTTCGCGACCGTCGATCGCGCCCTCGGCCACAAGGGCATCACCGCCTTCATCGTCGAGCGCTCGTTCCCGGGCTTCAGCTCCGATTCGCTCCACGGCAAGCTCGGCGTCCGTGCGGGCAACACGGGCATCCTGTACTTCAACGACTGCGAGGTCCCTGCGGCGAACCGGGTCGGCGAGGAGGGGGAGGGCTTCACCATCGCCATGAGCGCCATCGACCAGGGCCGCTACACCGTGGCGGCCGGATCGGTCGGGCTGGCGCAGGCGTGCCTGGACGCATCGGTCAAGTACGCGCACGAGCGCCAGGCCTTCGGTGAGGAGATCGGCCGGCACCAGCTGGTCAAGCAGATGATCGCCAAGATGCACCAGGGCATCGAGGCGGGTCGGTTGCTGGTCTGGAAGGCCGGCTGGAAGAAGAACCGCGGCGAGCGGAACACCCAGGAGACCTCGCTGGCGAAGTGGTTCGCCACCGATCACGCCGTCGCCTCCGCGCTGGACGCGATCCAGATCCACGGCGCCTACGGCTACTCGAACGAGTATCCCGTCGAGCGCTACCTGCGCAACTCCAAGGGCTCGGTCATCTACGAGGGCACGTCGCAGATCCACACCCTGATGCAGGCCGACTACCTGCTCGGGTACCGCAAGGACAAGCCGCTACGGATGCCGCAGCTGCCCTTCGAGGGGGAGATGTAGCTCCCGGCGGCTCAGGCCTCGGGGACGAGGAGCAGGCGCTGGCGCACCGCGGCATCCACGGCGTCGCGCGACCAGGCGATGGGCACGCCCTCGCCGCGGCGCCACCGCGCGAACAGGTCGTCGTAGTGGCGTGACAGCGGGTTGCCGGACTGGCCGCCGGCGATCACGTAGCGCGACGCCTCGAGGTCGCCCAGGTCGATGACCGTGCGGTGCGTGGCGATGGCGGCCGGGTTAGCGAACGGCTCCAGCGGCAGGACGCCGGCCTGCGGAACCGTGTTCGTGTCGCCACCGAGCGGGACCGGGCCGACGTTGAAGATGGCAGCCAGCGCGCGCTGCGCGCCGAACGTGTGGAGAAGGCGGAGCGGGCGGACCGATCCCCACGCCCAGCCGCTCGCGTCCGGTCCGGCGACCGACTCCAGCGTGCCGACCGCGGCGGCGAGGGCCGCGTCCACCATCGGACGCGGGTCGGGGTGCCCGCGCAGCGTCGCGACGAGCTGGCTCACGATCCGCGCGCCGAACGACGTCCTCGGCGCGGCCATGCCGAACCCGCGCCCGAGCACCCACTCCCAGCCGGTCGGCGCCGCCTCTTGCGCGACGGCGGTCGCAAGCTCGAGCACCGTCAGCTCGAAGACCGATGCGGCCACCGAGCCGGCCGCGACGTCGCCGTCCCACGCTGCCAGCAGCTCGCGCGCCGTCCGGGCGCGGTCGTCGTGCGCGTCGCCGGCGAGCAGGAGGTCCCGCAGCTCGCGCCACGGGACCGAGGTCGTGTCCACCTGGAGCGCCTGCGTCGAGGCGACGTCCCAGTCGGCTCGGGCCTGCAGCACCTCGACGATCCGCTGCGCTCGGTAGCCGTCGAGCCAGTCGACGCCGAGGAAGGGCTGATCGGGGTCGTCCGTCCGCGCCGCATGGTTCGCTGAGGCGACGAAGCCGGCGTCCGGGTCAACGCACGACGGCATGGCGTCGAAGGGCAGGTGCTCGGGCTCCCAGCCGAGCTCGCCGTCCCAGGCGGGGAGCGGCAGTGTGCCGTTGCCCGCGCGCCGCCGTGGCAGCGTCCCGATGAGCTGCCAGCCGATGTGTCCGCCGGCATCGGCGAAGACGACGTTCAGCGCCGGCCCGGGCCACGCGGCGAAGGCGCTGCGGAACGCGCCCACGTCCCGGGCGCCGACCACGTCCAGCAGGCCGCGGACCGGAACCGGCTCGAGCCACGTGGCGCGCAGGGAGAGTGCGACGTCGAGCCCAGGCAGCGCCGGAGTCACCACCGGACCGCGGCGTGTCACGACGATCTCCAGCGGCTCCGCGGCGGCGCCACGCACCGGGATCTCCTGCCGGATGACGTCGATCGGCTCCGGCCCCTGTGGACCGCGTGCCGTCCCGGCGTCCGGGTCGATCTGTTCCCAGAACAGGTCGGCCGAGTCCGTGCAGCCCGCGGTGATGCCCCACGCCAGGCGACCGTTGTGCCCGGTCGGGAACGCGGGCCCGCCGACGAACGAGCAGCCGGCCACGGCCCACTCGGGCGTCCGCAGCTGGGCCAGGTACCAGGGACCGGGAACCGTGGGTGCCAGGTGCGGGTCGTTGGCCAGGATCGGGGCGCCGGTCGCGGTGCGCGCGCCCGCAACGGCCCAGGCGTTCGACGCGGCCGGGCCGCCGACGAGGTCTCGCAGGCGCGTGAGGTCCGCTGCCAGCCGGCCGATGGGCTCACCGACCGCCGACCCCACGGGGATGACGGCGGGCAGCCACGGGCCGTAGGTCGGGTCGACGCGCGCCAGCGCATCGGGGCCGTCCGCCAGGAGGATCTGCACCCGCGCCAGCTCGGAGTCCCAGTTCCCGGCCAGGGCCAGGGACTGGAGGCCCATGAAGGCGAGACAGTCCTCCGCCGTCCACGGCGTGCGCGTGGCGCGCAGCATGGCGAGCTCGTGCGGGCGTGGCGAGACGGAAGCAGCGGCGTTGATGCCGGCCGCGTAGGCCGTCACCGAGGCGCGGATGTCGGGGTCGAGGACCGGCAGCTGTTCCCGGGCGACGCGGGCGAAGCCGAGGGTGCGGGTCAGCCGATCGATCGGCAGCGCGTCGGGACCGAGCAGCTCGGCCACCGTCCCGCGTCCGGCCCGCAGCAGGATCTCGAGCTGGAAGCCGCGGTCCTGCCCGTGGCAGAAGCCGAGGCCGTACCAGGCATCCTCGGCCGAGGACGCCTCCACGTACGCGACGCCGTGAGCGTCACGACCGATCGAGACCTGGGCGCGGATGCCCGGCACGCGCCAGATGCCGCGCGTCGGCGGCAGGCGACGGCCGAGCAGACGCAGGGGCGATCGGCGTCCGGGACGGGCAACCATGGAGCCGATGATGCCACCGTATACTCCCCGCCGTGAGTCGCACGATCGAGCTGGCTGCCGGCCTGGTCCTCCTGGTCATCGGCGTCGTGGTGCTGGCCAGCGAGCCCATCATCGGCTGGATCAGCGGCACCGGCGTCGGCGACGAGATCCTGGGGTGGTGGCCGATCCTGGTCGTCGCCCTCTCGCTCTTCTTCCTGGTCCCGGCCGTCATCGGTCCGCAGTCACGCCGGTTGCGGGCGGGGATGGTCATCCCGGGCGCGCTCCTGGCGGGCATCGGCGGCGCGCTGCTGTACACGAGCCTGACGGACCGATGGGGCGCGTGGAGCTCGCTGTGGGCCGTGCTGCCCTTCAGCTTCGGGCTGGGCATGTACGCGGCCGGATGGATCGCCGATGCGCCGGCGTTCAAGTGGATCGGCGCCGGCGTCGCCATCGGTGGCGTGGTCGCCTACCTGGTGTTCGCCACCGCCTTCGGCGGCGAGGCCTTCCGGCTCATCGCCGCGCTCGGCATCCTGGCGCTGGGCGTGGCCCTGACCATCGGTGGGCTGGCGGAGCGGCTCAGCCG
>DASTYP010000027.1:0-2987 GCA_035764845.1 Candidatus Limnocylindria bacterium | reverse complement strand
GACAAGTTCGGTGGCTCCGTCCTGCGGCGGCCGGAGGACATCGCCGCGGCCGTGGACGTCGTGGCGCGTCAGCGCGCCGCCGGGCTGCGCCCGGTGGTGGTGGTCAGCGCCTTCGAGGGCGTCACCGACACGATCCTGGGGGCGGCCCGCGTGCTGCTGCCTGACGAGGGAGCCGAGCTGCGCCGGCCGGGTCATGACGCCGACTCGCCGCTGGCCCGGGAGACGGACCGCGCCCTGGCGACGGGCGAGGCGCTCTCGGCCGCGCTCTTCGCGCTCGGCCTGCAGGCGCGCGGCATCCCGGCGCGTTCGTTCTCGGGTGCCGAGGCCGGGATCCGGACCGCGGCCGCGCACCTGGGGGCCGAGGTCCGGCGCGTCCTCTCGCGGCCGCTGCGGACCGCATTGAACGACGGGCTGGTCCCGGTGGTCGCCGGGTTCCAGGGGATCGGGACGCACGGCGAGCTGACCACGCTGGGCCGGGGCGGCACGGACCTGTCGGCCGTGGTGCTGGCGATCGCCCTGCGCGCCGCGCGCTGCGAGCTGTTCAAGGACGTGGGCGGCGTCCTCGAGGCCGATCCGCATCTCGTGCCGGCCGCGCGCTTCCTGCCCGCCGTCGATGCTCTCCAGCTGGAGCTGCTGGCCGAGCTCGGGTCGGAGGTCGTGCACCCCGTGGCGGTGCGGCGGGCGCGTCGCGGGCGGCTGCACCTGGTGGTGCGCGCCCTGGAGGACGACGCGCCGCAGACCGTCGTCCGTCCCTCCACCGCGGCCGACGACGGCGTGCTGATGCTCGCCGTGGACCGCAAGGAGCGGATGGCGCGGGTGAGCCTGGTCGGGCCGGCCGCCCTCACGCCGGAGGTCCTGCCGCTCCCCGCTCACGGCGAGGGTTCGTTCGACGAGGGGGGTATGCGGGTCGTGTGGGCCGAGGTGCCCGTCGCATCGGCCCAGTCCGCGGCGCAGGCGGTGCACGCCTCCTTCATGGGACGTCGCCGCAGCGAGGGCTGAGTCGTGACCGACGCTCGGGAGCAGGTGGCGCAGCTCCTCACCACCGCGCTGCTGCGGGACCTCGGGGACGAGGTCGACCTGGTCTTCCGCTACGGCTCGACGGTGCGAGGGGGCGGCACGCGCACGCATCGGTTCAGTGACGTCGACATCAGCTACGTTCCGGTGCACGAGGACACGTCGCGCGCGCTGACGGTGATGGTCGCCACGACGATGTGCGACCTCTACCCGATCCGCTGGTCGAAGCTCGAGCGCATGGCCGAGCTCGACGATCCGAGCGCCTCGATCCTGCTCGACGCCGTGGTCGTCCACCACCGGACCGATGCGGCCGCCGAGCGCTTCGCGCGCCTCGGCGCCCGCCTGCGCGAGAACCTGGCGCCTCCAGCGCGAGCGCGCATGCTGACCCGCGCCCACGAGATCTTCATGCGGACCGGCTACCCCTACTACCTCCTGCGCTCAGCCGAGCAGCGCGATCACCGCTTCGCCGCACTGTTCCATGCCCGGCAGGTCGTCGGCGGCGTCCTCCAGGCCGTCGCCGTGGCCAACCAGCGCTGCGTCGACACGCGCCGCCTGTCCGACGTGCTCGAGCTGGACCGCCTGCCGGAGCGCTTCTCGTCGCTCCTGGACGCCGCGATCCGCGCCTCGGCGCCGGCGGAGGCGCTCGGGGCCTGTGAGGCGCTGATGGCGTCGTCGCGCGAGTTCCTGCTGGCCGAGCAGCGCGAGGTCCACCGGGGCGAGGCGAGCTTCGCCGACGCGCTGGACGCTGCCTATCCCGAGCTGATGGGCGACCTCCAGCACGCGGTGATCGCCGCCGAGGCCGAGGACCAGTGGCGGCTGACGGTCGTCCCGATGCTCCACGAGCTGATGGTGGCGGTCGCGGAGGCGCGCACCGGTGTCGCCCACTCGTCGTTCAACTCGCCACCGGAGTACGAGCAGGACCTCGAGGCGCTCGGGTTCCCGGATCTGCTCTCGCTCGCCGCCGCCCACGACTTCGAGGGCATTCGGCGGGTCGCGCCGGTGTTCGCGGATCGGCTGCGTTCCTACCTCGTCGAGAACGGGGCGGCCCTCAATGCCTTCGACTCCGTCGACGAGCTGCGGGCGTTCCTGGGACTGCCCGAGGACGGCTCGGGGACCGAAGCTCCCGGGCGCGATTGACGGGGTTGATCACAGCGCCCCGGACGCGGCGTTCGCGCGTCCCCTGATCCGTCCCACCCATCGGCCGACGCGCGAAAGCAGCCTCGCGCGCGCTGTGATGCATCCGAGCCATCGCCGTGCCGGAGCGAGGGCTACGCCGTCTCCTCGGCGTCCATGTCGAGCGCCTCGTGCTCGGCACGGGGACCCCGCCGCAGCTGGAGCAGCACCGCCGCCCCGAGGATCAGGACGCCGCCCACCAGCTGCACCCCGGTCGGCGTCTCGGCCAGCAGCCACGCGGCCAGCGCCGTGCCCACGACCGGTTCGAGGGTCGAGAGGATGGCCGCCTGCGAGGGACCAAGGCGCCGGATGCCCAGGATGAAGGCGAGGGTCGGGATGCCGGCCCCGATGACGCCGGCCAGCAGGACGGGAACGAACGCCGTACTCGACGCGACCGGCTGCCCGAGCGCGCCGACGGTTCCGATCCCGAACGCGACCAGGACGTAGAGGGTCGCCGCACCGCCCATGGTCAGGGCCGCGGCCTGCGGCCCGGGGACGTGGGCGAAGCCGTGGCGCGCCGCCAGGACGTAGAAGACCTGGGCCATGGCGGCCAGGAACGCCAGCCCGATGCCGACCGGGTCCACCGACCCCAGCGACTCCGCGCCCGCGACGACGAGTGCCATGCCGGCCAGCGAGACCACCAGGGCGCCCCAGCGCAGCCGGTCCAGCCGCTCGCCGAACCACATCGTCGAGGCGAGCGCCACGCCGGCGGGGTAGAGGTAGAAGACGAGCAGGGTCAGGGCGATCGAGATGCGCTCGAAGGCGATGAACGCCGCGAGGTTCAGGACCATGTTGGCCGC
>DASTYP010000026.1:0-7973 GCA_035764845.1 Candidatus Limnocylindria bacterium | reverse complement strand
GGAGCGAGCGGCGCATCGGTGCGGGGATCAGATCTGAATTGGTGCCCAGGCCGGGACTTGAACCCGGATGGGTTTCCCCATACGCCCCTCAAACGTACGCGTATACCAATTCCGCCACCTGGGCATCGAGGGTGGTACCGAGGGAGGGACTTGAACCCACACGACCTTGCGGTCACTAGGTCCTGAACCTAGCGCGTCTGCCTATTCCGCCACCTCGGCACGAACGCATCCGGACGGATCCGAATGCGCGATTGGATCATAGCACAGGCCGATACGCGGCCCCGCCTTTCAGCCCTGCTGGAAGAGGTTGAGCAGGCTGAACGCGACGAACAGGACGGCGAGCACGATGGTCAGGCGGAACAGCGTCCGCTCGATCCCGCGCCGGCTCCGGTAGGCCGTGACCTCGCCTCCGAAGGCGCCGCCCAGGCCGGTGCCGCGCTGCTGGAGCAGGATCGCCGCCATCAGCGCCACGGCCAGGATCATCTGGGCGATGAGCAAAGGGGTCTGCATGACCGCCGGAGTCTAGCAGGGTCCCTGTGTTCGGCGCGGCGTATATACCGATATACGACCCCGCCCTCCGCTACCGATCGAGCAGGCTGTGCCCCGTCATCTCCGGCCCCGGTGGGATGCCGAGCAGCTCGCACAGCGTCGGGGCGACGTCCCGCAGCTCCCCATCGTGGAGCGTGCGCCCGCCGTGCGCGGCGCTGACCAGCACCACGGGCACCGGCGACGTCGTGTGCTTCGTCTGCGGAGCGCCGGAGGGATCGCGCATCTCCTCCGCGTTGCCGTGATCAGCGGTGATCATCAGCGGGCTGGATGTTCGCAGGGCTGCGTCCGCGACGCGCCCCAGGCATCCGTCGAGATACTCCAGCGCCGATACGGTCGCGTCCCAGTCGCCGGTGTGCCCGACCATGTCCGGATTGGCGTAGTTCGCGACCAGGAAGGTGTACACCCCACCTTCGATGCCCTCGACGATCGCATCGGTGATTGGCGCCGCGCTCATCTCCGGCGCCTGATCGTAGGTCGCGACCGCGCGGTTGGACGGGATCAGGATGCGGTCCTCGCCAGCGAAGGGATCCTCGACGCCGCCGTTGAAGAAGTAGGTCACGTGGGCGTACTTCTCCGTCTCTGCGACGTGCAGCTGGGTCAGGCCCAGGCGGTCGAGGTGCGCGGCCAGGGAGTCGATCTGAAGCGGCGGGAAGGCGACCCGAACCGGCAGCTCGTCCGGCGCCTGGTACTCGGTCAGCGTCGCCACCTCGACGTCGGGGCGCCGACCACCTCGGTCGAACCCGTCGAACTCGTCGAGGGTGAGCGCGGCGGTCAGCTGCCGTGCCCGATCCGCGCGGAAGTTGAGGTGGATCGCGGCGTCGCCGTCGGTCATCGGGACCGCGGCGTCGAGCACGGTCGGCTGGATGAACTCGTCGCCCTCGTCGCGGGCGTAGGCGACCGCGATCGCCGCGGTGGCATCCACCGCCCGGAGCCCCTGCCCATGGACGATGGCGTCGTACGCGCGCTTCGTCCGGTCCCAGCGCCTGTCGCGGTCCATGGCCCAGTAGCGGCCGGTGACCGTGGCCACTCGAGCACGGCCAGCAACGCGAGCTTCGAGCTCGGGCAGGAATCGGTCGGCGGACCGCGGAGGGGTGTCACGGCCGTCGGTGAAGGCGTGGAACAGCACCCGATCCTCCGGCAGGCCGACGCGAGCGGCCAGGTCCACCATGGCCACCAGGTGCTCGTCGACCGCGTGGATGCCGCCGGGTCCGACCAGGCCCATCAGGTGAAGGCGACCACCACGCTCGAGGACGCCGCGGCACGTCGAGACCAGGACGGGGTTGGCGAAGAAGCTGCCGTCGGCGATGGCCGCGTTGATGCGCGGGAGGTCCTGGAGGACGCGGAACCCGGCGCCCAGGTTGAGGTGGCCGACCTCGCTGTTGCCCATCTGGCCCGGCGGGAGGCCGACCGCCTCTCCGGAGGCCGCGAGCCGGGCGTTCGGGAACTCGGCGAGGAGCCGCCGCCAGTTCGGCATGCGGGCCGCGAGGATGGCGCTGCGCTTCGGGTCGTCCCCCATCCCGAAGCCGTCGAGGACGACCAGGACGACCGTCATGCGGCCACCGCGTCAGCGGCAGCCCGCAGGATCCCGCCGAAGTTGTCGGCCTTCAGGGAGGCGCCGCCGACGAGCGCGCCGTCGATGTCCGGCATGGCGAAGAAGTCTGGGGCGTTGTCGGCCGTGCAGCTGCCGCCGTACTGGATCGGGATGTCGTCCGCCGCGGCGGAGTCCAGCTCGCGGAGGATGGCGCGAATCTGCGCGGCGACCTCCTGCGCGTCGTCCGGCGAGGCGGCGTCCCCGGTGCCGATCGCCCAGACCGGCTCGTAGGCGACGACCAGTCCGGTGCCGGCCAGGCGTTCGAGGTTCCCCAGTGCGGCACGAACCTGCCGATCGACCACCTCCGCCGTCTCGCCGGCCCGTCGCTGCTCGGCGGTCTCCCCCACCGCGGCGATCGGCCGCAGGCCGTGCGCGACGGCGCTCGCCACCTTGCGACCGACGCGCTCGTCCGTCTCGCAATCGAACTGGCGGCGCTCGGAGTGGCCGAGGATCACGCAATCGGCGTACGCACGCAGCATCAGCGGGCTGGTCTCGCCGGTGAACGCGCCCTTCTCCTCGAAGTGCATCGTCTGGGCGCCGGTATGGAGCCGGCCTCCGCGGGCCGCGCGCGCGACGTCGGGCAGCCAGATCGTCGGCGGGCAGACGACGGTCGTCACGTCCGGCAGTTCGTCGGCGAGCTGGCGGATGGCGAGCGCCAGGGCGGTGGCCTCCTCGAGGGTGGGCGGGTTCATCTTCCAGTTGCCGGCGATGACCGGGGTGCGCATCAGTCCTCCTCGCCCGTGGCGAGCTCCACGAGCCGTCGCAGTCGGTGGTTCACGGCGGACCGGCTGACGCCGAGTGCCGCGGCAAGGGTATCGAGGTCGGCGTCCGGCATGCGGCGACGGGTCGCCGCCGTGTCACGCAGGGCGTGGCCCAGGCGCGCCAGCGTCCCGTCGGCCTCGAGCCGCGCGATCGCCGCCATCTGGCGGTCGGCGGCTCGCACCGTGCGGCCCAGGTTCGCCTCCTCGGCGTTGAGCAAACGGTTCAGTCGCGCACGGACGTCGGCGCCCACCCGGTGCGTCTCGAGCTCCAGCAGGCCGCGGTTGGCTCCGACGAGCCGCAGCAGCGCGGCGACCTCCTCCTGGCCCTTGAGGTAGACGACGGAGCGACCGCGCCGCGTGGACCGCAGCGCGCGGACGTCGACGGAGGCAAGCGCCGCCTGGAGCGCCTCGCCTGCCTCGTCGTCGGCGAGGACGAACTCGACGTGCGTTCCGGAACGGCCGAACGAGATGGAGCCCGCACCCAGCAGCGCCCCGCGCAGGTACGAGCGACGGTCGCAGGCCGGTGCCGCTGTCCAGGACCATGCGCCGAGCGCGTCCAGGTCGAGTGGCACCGCCAGGTGGTGGCGCCCGCCCGCCCGGCGCGACGTGGAAGCGGCGCCGCGGGGAGGCGCCGGGAGCGCGACGCCGACCGCGGAGGCGAGCTGCATGGCGGTGCGCGCCGTCGCGACGTCCAGGGTCCGCAGCACGCCATCGCGGCTGCCGGCGAGCAGGCCGTGGAGCTCCGCGCGGCGGCAGCAGGCACGGGCGGGTTGGATCCGGGCGAGCTCGCCCCTGACCTCGCCGGCGACGAGCATCGTCGTCAGGATGCCGTGGCCGTCGGGCGTCGCACGCGCCGCTGTCGCGGGCGCTCGACGCGGTCCTCCTGCTGGAGGCGCATCAGGGTGGCGGCGAGCTTCGCCGGGTCGTGGCGGTGCGCGTTGGCGGGATCGATGACGTCCTCCTCGACGATCACCACCGGCAGCTCCTCCAGGCGCCGCACGTCAACCTCGACGGGCTGCGCGCGCCAGCCCTCGGGTCGACGAGCGCTGCCGCGGTTGACGATGACGCAGTCGATCAGGTCGTCGCCGACGTGCTCGAAGAGCGTCGTAAGGTGCTGGGAGGCGGTGAGGTCGGGCGTCTCGCCTGGCTGGGTCGCCACGTTGCAGACGTAGATCCGCAGGCCCGGGGCGGCGGCCAGCGCATCACGCACGTCCGGGATGAGCAGGTTGGGCAGGATGCTGCTGAAGAGGCTGCCCGGACCGATGACCACCATGTCCGCCTCCAGGATGCGCTCCAGCGCCTCGCCGTTGGCGCGGACGTCGTTCGGCTCGATGAACACCTGTTCGATCGGCTCCTCGGCGTGGGCGATGCCGGACTGGCCGACCAGGATCCGCCCGGACTGCAGGCGGGCCGACAGGTTCAGCGGCACCGTGGTGGCCGGCAGCACCTGGCCGCGGACGGCCAGGACGCGGTTGGACTCGCGCACCGCCTCCTCGAAGTCGCCGGTGACGGCCGTCATGGCGGCGATGAACAGGTTGCCGAAGGCGTGGTTGTCCAGGCCCGATCCCGCCGGGAACCGGTACTGCATCAGCTGGGTCATCAATGGCTCGGCGTCGGCGAGGGCCGCGATGCAGTTGCGGATGTCGCCGGGCGGGATGATCCCCAGCTGCTGGCGGAGCTGTCCGGAGCTGCCGCCGTCGTCGGCGACGGCCACCACGGCCGTGATGTTCGCGCTGTAGCCCTTCAGCCCGCGCAGCAGGGTCGACAGCCCCGTCCCGCCGCCGATGGCCACGATGCGCGGGCCGCGCGCCAGGTAGCGCTTCGTGTACAGCACCTCCAGCACGCTGTCGCCCCGGGCGACGAAGGGCGAGACGACCGAGCGCATGAGGCCCCACATGCCGATGACGGTCAGCACCACGCCGAGCGCCGCCACCAGCGCCGCCCGGATCTGCGGCTCAAGCCAGGCGCCGGTCAGCCAGTAGACGATCGCGATCTCGTCGGCATCGGTCGAGCGGTAGAGGTCCCGGATGAAGATGGCGGCGCCGAGGCCCAGGATGGCGATGCCGACGAACAGCAGCAGCAGCCAGCGCTTGAGGTGCATCCCCGGGTACATCCAGCGCGGCAGGCGACCGAGCCTCATCGCTCCAGCTCCCGGTGGAAGACGGAGACCGATGAGCCGGGCAGGTCACGCAGGCTGGTGGCCAGCTCCTCCGCCAGCGCGATCGAGCGGTGGTACCCGCCGGTGCAACCGAGCGCGATCCGCAGACGGCCCTTCCCCTCGGCGCGGTAGGCCGGCACGGTGAGCTCCAGCAGCTCGTGCACGAGCTCCAGGAACCGCATCGCCTTGGGCTGGCCGAGGACGAAGTCGCGAACCGGCGCCTCGAGGCCGGATAGCGGCTTGAGGTGCGGCTCCCAGTACGGGTTCGTCAGGAACCGCACGTCGAAGACCAGGTCCGCCTCGAGCGGGATGCCGTACTTGAACCCGAAGGTGACGATGTCGATCTGCAGCGCGTCGTCCTGGTCGGTGCGCGGGACCAGCGCGAAGAGCCGGTCCTTGAGCTGGCCGATGGACAGGCCGCTGGTGTCGATGACGTGGTTGGCCATCTCGCGAGTGGGGGTCAGCAGCTCCCGCTCCTCGGCGAGGCTGGCCTGCACTCCGCTGCGGGTTCCCTCGAGCGGATGGCGGTGGCGCGTTTCGCTGAACCGGCTGATCAACGTCGCGTCGCTGGCCTCCAGGTAGATGACCTCAAGGCGGCCCTGGTCGCGGCGGAGCGCGCTGGCGGCCCGTTCGATGGCCGGCGCCGGGTCGCCGCTGCGCACGTCGAGGACGAGGGCGGATCGGCGGTACCGCTCCGGATCGGCGCGACGCAGCGCCAGGAAGTCGTCCAGCAGCGCGGGCGGGAGGTTGTCGACCACGAAGTAGCCCAGGTCCTCGAACAGCTTCGCCGCCTGGCTCTTGCCGGCGCCGGACAGGCCGCTGATGACCAGGACATGGTCGACGGCGGTCTCCCCCGCCTCGGCCGGCGTGCCAGCCTGCTCGGGCGCCTTCCCCTCGATCGACGCGCTGCGTGCCACGCTTCGTGCTCCTGTGAACCCGGGTCGAGTATATCGCTCGATCACCGCGCGACCTCGTGCGCCGAGCGCCGGCCGTGGCGCAGCCCGCGGACGGTGGCGGCCACCGACCGCCGCAGGGCGTCCAGGTCGTAGCCGCCCTCGAGGGCCAGCGTGACGCCCGGCAGGCCGAGCCGGGCGGCAGTCGCCCCCAGGAGGCGGGCGACCTGCTCGTACCCGTCCTCGGTGATCTCCAGGTGGGCGAGCGGGTCGTCGTGGTGGCCGTCGTACCCCGCCGAGACGAGGATCGCCTCCGGCCCGAACGCCTCGACCGCCGGCAGCAGCTCGTCCCTCCACGCCGTGACGAAGGCGGCGTCGCCCTTGCCGGGCAGCAGCGGCACGTTGTGCTTCGTCCCCTCCGCCGGTCCGACGCCACGGTCGTGGCGGTCACCGGTGCCGGGGTAGAGCAGCCACTGGTGGGTCGAGGCGTAGCAGAGGTCCGGATCGTCGTCGAAGATCGCCTGCGTGCCGTCGCCGTGGTGGACATCCCAGTCCACGATCGCGATGCGCTGCGCCAGGCCGGCCGCGCGCAGCTCGGCGGCGGCCACGGCGACGTTGTTGAAGAGGCAGAAGCCACTGGCGCGCCGCGCCGCGGCATGGTGACCGGGCGGACGGACCGCGGCGAAGGCGATCTCCGCCTCCCCGGTCGCTGCCGCGCGAGCGGCCTGCAGCGTCGCGCCCACCGCGAGGCGGGCCGCCTCCAGCGACCCGGAGACGAGGTACGTGTCGGGGTCGAGCCACGATCCGCCGGCCGCATCGGCCTCCCGGACCCGTTCGACGTACGCGGCTCCGTGGATGCGCTCGATCGCATCGTCGGCTGCCGGGATGACCGCGGGCTCGGCAAGGTCACCGCCGGCGGCGTCGCGCACCCCGGCCGCGGCGGCGGGACGTCGCTCGGGTCGTTCCGGATGTCCGTGCGTCGCATGGCGATCCATGGCCGGATCGGTCAGGAGCCAGACCGGAGCGTCCATCCGCTCAGCGACCCAGCATGCGGATCAGCTGAAGGGTGATCTCGAACAGGCCGTACATGACGATCGCCAGCGTCGCGGAGCCGATGACGATGTCCCCGGGCGTGATGACGATGGCAAAGAGGACGATCAGGATGATGGCGTAGCGACGGCGCTTCGCCAGGAACGCGTACGACAGGATCCCGAGGCGCGCCAGCAGGTAGAGGACGACCGGGAACTCGAGCGCCAGGCCGAACGCCAGCAGGAACGTGGTCATGAAGCCGACGTAGTCGCCCAGGCCGAGCAGCGGCTCGACGCCCTCCAGCGAGAAGTCGAGCAGGAAGTTCACCGCAACCGGGATCAGGAGGTACCCCAGCGCCAGGCCCGCGGCGAACAGGATGATCGCGGCGCCGAGCAGGGGCCAGACCAGGCGGCGCTCGTGCTTCGTGAGGCCTGGCGTCACGAACGCCCAGACCTCGTACAGGATCACCGGCATCGCGATGGCGACGCCCGCCATGAGCGCCATCTGCATCCGAACGCCGAACGCCTCACCGATGGTGGTCTGGATCAGCGACGCGCCGTCATCGGGCAGCGGCGCGCGGATCAGGGCGATGAGCGCATCGGCAAGGAAGAAGCCGGCGATGGAGGCGAGGAGGATCGCGACGGCGATGACGATGATGCGGCGACGCAGCTCCTCGAGGTGCTCGAGGAGGGTCATCGTGGCCTCGTCGGTCATCGGGCAGGCGGCGGCTCAGTGGGCGCCCTGGAGCGGTGACCGGGGCGGGGCCCGGTCAGCTGGTGCGGTCGGCGGAGTCGCTGGCCGGCCGGTCGCCGGTCGTCGACTTCTTCTCGCCGCGCACCGACTCTTCGAGCTCGGTGGAGGCCTTGCGGAACTCGCGAATCCCCTTCCCGACGGCGTTGCCGATGTCCGGCAGCTTGCCGGGGCCGAAGATGATCAGGACGATCACCAGCAGCAGGATGAGCTCCCATGGTCCGGGAACCGGCATGAACTCA
>DASTYP010000025.1:0-4921 GCA_035764845.1 Candidatus Limnocylindria bacterium | reverse complement strand
GGTCCTGGAGCTCGAGGTGCTCGAGCACGCGGGCGCGGCCCGGGACGAGGTCGACGTCGCGACCCCGGCCGACTGGGAGCGCATCGAGGAGCTGGCGCGCGAGCTGGGCCGCTGGTCGCAGGTCGCATCGGCGGCTCGCGTGCGCGCCGTCTACCTTGCCGCAGAGGACCCGGCGGCGGCGCTGCCCGGACTCCAGCAGGCGATCGAGGTCGCATCGGCGCATGGCCTGCGCGAGCAGGCGGGTTGGGCGGACTACTCGCGGGCGGAGGCGCTGTGGCTGCTGGATCGATGCGACGAGGCGCTCGGAGCCGGCTTCCGTGCGCTGGAGGTTGCCGAGCGGTTCGCATACGAGCGGCTCGCCTTCCGAACGTTCGTCATCCTGCTGGCCATTGCGGCCGATCGGGGTGACCGGGAGATCGCCGACCGTTGGGATCGCTGGTGGGCCGTCGCCGAGCCGCACTTCCCCGCGACCTTCTCGCCATACGCCGTCGTGGTGCACGCCGGGATCGCCGTCTGGCGTCGGCTGGCACGCGGCGAAGCTCCCGCCGAGCCCGATGCGTCCGTCGTTGACGCCATCATCCCCATGATCAATCCGCACTACCTGGCCGCGGCCGAGTCGGTGATCGGCGTCTGGGCCGATTCGGGTCGGGCCGACCTCGTGACGGCGGCCGCTCAGCGGCTTGCCGCCATCGCCGCGGACGCCGATGCCACGGCGCTCATCCGAACGGCCGCCGCGCTCGCTCGGGCGCATGCGGGGGACGCCGGTGCGGCACGCGAAGCGGCCGAGATGGCGGCGTCCATTCCGGCGCCGTGGTGGGAGCGCCGCGCTCGCTCGCTCGCCTGAGCCCCGTGCTGGGAGTTGCTCCCGGCCGGAACTAACGGAGGCGCAGCCTGCCTGGACGGCGTCTCCGCTGCCTCCGGTTGCGCCCCGCCGCAACGGGCGGTCACGGATGTGCCGGGAAGCGGCTCTTCTTGGCCGTTAGCTTCGCTGGGAGGCAACCGACAGCCGGACGACCGCTACGGTGCCGCCGCCTCGGCCTCCACCGGGACCGTGGCCCCGACCAGCGGCCGCCGGGGGACGCCGCGGAACATGAGCATTGCCACGACCGCCGCGCCCAGCACCACCACCGCCGCACCGGCGTAGACCGCGCGGATCCCGATCAAATCGGCGAGCACGCCACCGACGGCCATGGAGACGACGCTCGCCGTCGACATCGAGGCTTGCAGGAGCGAGACGACGCGCCCGCGCGTCGCATCGGTCGCGGTGGTCTGGACGATGGTCTGCACGGTTGCCTGGAAGGGGGTGACCATCCAGCCGACGATGAACAGGACGACGATCACCTGCCACACCGCGCTTACGCCGGACATCATGCCGATGCACAGCCCGACCCCGAGGAGCGCGCCGGTCACGATGGTCGTCGGCGCGAACCGGCGCAGGAGCATCGGCACCACGCCGGCAGCCAGGATCATCGCGGAGGTCTGCGCCAGCTCGATGCCGGCCATCCAGGTCGCCGCCACCTTCAGGTCGTCGACGATGAGCGGCACGAACAGCACGTTCACCGCCCCGAGTCCGAGCATGGACACGGCCGCCGCCAGCAGCACGCCGCTCAGCACGCGGGAGTGTCGGAAGATGGCGAGCCCCTCGAGCAGGGAGCGCAGCACGTTGGACTGCGGCGCGTCGTGGGCCTCCCGCTGGATGCGCCCGACGATCGATGGGATGCGCGACACGAAGACCATCGAGACCAGGAACGTCGCCGCGTCGATTGCGAAGCCGAGATAGGCGACGCCGAACGTCCCGTACAGCAGCCCGGCGATCCCGGTGCCGATCACACCGCCGATGACCATCGAACCCTGCGCCAGCGAGTTCGCGGCGGGCAGTCCTTCGCGCGGCACGATCCGCGGGAGCATCGCCCCCCGCGCGGGCCGGAAGAAGGTGCTGATGCTGGACTGCACGAAGGCGAGGACGTACAGCAGTGGCACCCAGCCCTCGACCGCCGCCACCGCGAACCCGATGACGACCACGGCGCGCAGCAGATCGGCGGCCAGCATCACCGTTCGGCGGTTCCATCGGTCCACGTACACGCCCGCGAAGAGGCCGACCGTGAACTGGGGGAGCGCCTCGCAGATGGCCATCAGGGCCAGCGCCGTGGTCGAGCCGGTGAGGTCGTTGATCACCAGCAGCAGGAGCAGGAAGGTCACGCCGTCGCCGATGTCCGAGACGACCTGGCCGCCGAAGATGGAGCGGTAGTCGCGGATGCGCAGGACGTCGCGGACCCCCATCGATCGCTCGGTCATCGGTCGTGCTCCTCGGTCGGGCGGGGATAGAAGGCCAGGACCAGGCCGTAGTCGGTGCCGTCGGGCTCGTTGTGGTCGTCGATGGAGGCCAGCTCCTCGATCTTCTGCATGACCTGCGCGAGGCCTTCAGGGGAGAGGCGCGCGTGCGACGCCCACAGGGCCATGCGCCGGCGGTGCGGGTCCTGCTCCTCGAGCCTGATCGCGCCCCGGCGGGCGCTGGAGAGGATCTCCGTGCGTGCCTTCTCGAAGATCGCGTCGAGCGCGGTGCCCAGCGCCGCCTCCGTGTCGTCGCCGGTCAGCAGCAGCCGGTCCACGCGGAAGGAGAGGGCGCTGACCTGGTAGCGCTTCTCCTGGATGCCGCTGACCAGGCGCGTGCCCGCGACGCGGATCAGCCCGCGCTCCTCCAGCAGGGCGAGATGGTGGTAGAGCTTCGTCTGCCCGGTGCCCAGCCGCTCGGCCAGCTCCTTGGCCGACCAGGGATGCTGGGCGTCATCGGTCATGAGCTCCAGCAGCCGCAGGCGCAGCGGATCGGCGATCGCCTTCAGCTGCTCGACGTCGGCCAGGATCAGCTCCGGGTCCGGCATCGGCAGCGGCTCCGCCTCGAGATCGGCCATTCACTCCACCTCTACCGTTCGAGAAAGGATGAACGTGATAGTGCAGGTGAACGGTCGTGGCTGTCAAGCCCTGAAACCCTGCTGGCATCCGGCGTGCCCTCCTGCCCGCGTGACCGCCGACAGCCTGACCGATGCCCTGCCGCGCACTGTCGCGCGCCAGGCACGCGGTGCCTTCCACTCGGTCTGGGACGCGACGATGCTCTTCGTCGACGACCAGGGCCTGTCGTGGGCGGGCGCCATCGGGCTGTACCTGTTCCTCTCGGTCCCGCCGTTCATGGTCGCCGTGACGTGGATGGCCGGCGCGTTCGTCGGCAACTCGGGCGCCGAGTCGTTCGTGGTCGAGCAGGTGTCGAAGTACCTGCCGGCCGAGCAGAAGCTGCTGCAGGGGGTCGTCGGATCCGCTCCGGGCAACGGAGCGGCCGCGCTCGCATCGGTCCTGTTGCTGCTCTTCAGCGGCAGCCGCGCGTTCGCCGCCATGACCAGTGCCGTCAACGTGCTCTGGCGGCGCGTCGACGAGCTCACCTTCGTGCGACGCCAGGCGCTGCGCATCGGGATGCTGATGGTGACGGTCGTGCTGCTGGCACTGGCCGCGATGGGGGAGGCGTTGGTCCGCGCGATCGCCGGCGCGACCACCGGCGGCGACGGGATGTGGCTGCTCGACTGGCAGATCCTTCCCAGCGTGCTGCTCGCGACCTTCCTGCTCATCGCCTACAAGCTGCTGCCGCGCGAGCCGGTGTCGTGGTGGCATGCCGCCATCGGCGCGATCGGCGCGACCGTCGGGATCCGGCTGGCCCAGGCGGGACTCGGCGTCCTGGCCCAGGCGGGCACCTTCCGCACGCCGTACGGCGACCTGGCGGGCGTCGCGCTCATCGCGACCTGGGCGCTGGTGGTGGGCGTGATCGTGCTGTGGTGTGCGGCGCTGGTCGCGGCACTGGACGGGAAGCGTCCGGGGGACGGGGAGCGGGAGACGCGGTTCTCGCGCGCGGAGTAGCGGTAGCCCTGGGGGCGGTTGCCCGGGAGCGGAACTAACGGACACGCAGCGACCCAGACCGCGCCCTGTGTGGCCGCCTGTTGCGCCCCGGCGCAACGGATGACCACGAAGCGGACCAAGATTGGCGCAACTTCGCCGTTAGCTCCGGCGGGGAGCAACCGGCGCCGCGCCCCGAGGAGGCGCGGGGCAGCTCAGGCTCCCGGCTCGACCTCGGACTCGATGAGTCGGCGCAGGTTCGCCGCGGTGCGTTCCATCAGTGGCCGGAGCTGGTCGGCCCTCGAGTCATCGAGGGTGTCGAAGTCCGCCTCGATACCGAGCCGCGTAGCGTTCGGCCCGAGCGCCTCGAACGTGACCCGGCCCCGCGAGTCCGCGTTCGCGTCGCGGATGTGGACGCCCATGGCCCGCTCGGGCTCCCACTCCACGATCTCCATCTCGCCCTCGATCGGCTCGCCGAAGTGACGGTTGCGCCTGCGGATGCGCGTGCCCAACCCGATCGGTCCGTCGGAGATCTGCTCGAGCTCCATGTCCGGATCCCAGCGTGGATGGTTGCGGACGTGGTCGATGGCGTACCAGCGCCAGACGCCGGCCACCGGGCGGTCGATGGGCGTCGAGACGGTGATCCTCACGCGCCGAACCCTATCAGCGCCGTCCAGCGGCGTCACCGATACTCCCGCCCCACGAGAACCGCCCCCGGCGCCGCGCCGGCGACCCCTCGCTCGCGGTTCATCCGGTCGCGCCACGCCAGGAATGCCGCGCCACCCTCGACGGACCACGACGGCCCGTTGAACCCGAGCGTGAACTGGGTGAAGCCCATCGCCACGTAGCGTTCGGCATCCTGCTCAAGGAACCGTCCGATGTCGGTGGGCTCCACGCCCACGGACCACTCGATCTCGTACGGGTCGCGACCGATCGCGGCGCAGTGCGCGAGCAGCGCCTCGACCGCCGGCACGACCTCCTCGACGGTGTCGGGGAAGAACGCGTGCCAGGCATCGGCGTGGCGGGCGACGATCGGCAGGGTCAG
>DASTYP010000024.1:0-16464 GCA_035764845.1 Candidatus Limnocylindria bacterium | reverse complement strand
AGCGCGATCCGGATCTCCACGCGAGCCGCGGTCCTAGAGCCGGCTCATGGCGTCGTCGCGGTGGTCGTCGGTCGGCGTGTCGAAGGGACCGCCGCGGTCGCCGGGCGTGGGACCGGCCGTCACCGCCTCGTCGTCGCTCGTCTCGAACGGCGAGCTCGAGTGCGCCGCATCGCGGATCAGCGTGTCGCGGCGCTCACCCGGCAGCAGCTCCTCCGCGAAGTGGCAGGCCACCTGGTGCTCCGCCCCGTTGATCGACCGCAGGGGCGGTCGCTCCGTCACGCACTGCTCGGGGTTGCCGAGCTCGCGCCGCAGCCAGCAGCGGGTGTGGAACCGGCAGCCGGACGGCGGGTTGACGGGCGATGGGACGTCGCCGAGCAGGATGATGCGCCGCCGGTGCTCCCGACCCCGCGGCGATGGAGCCGGCACGGCCGAGAGCAGCGCGATCGTGTACGGGTGCATCGGTGTCCGGTAGATCTCTGTCGACTCCGACAGCTCCATCAGCGCGCCCAGGTACATCACCGCCACGCGGTCGCTGATGTGCTCGACCACGCCCATGTTGTGCGCGATGAACAGGTAGGTCAGGCCGAGGTCGCGCTGGAGGCCGCGCAGGAGGTTGAGGACCTGCGCCTGGATGCTGACGTCCAGGGCGCTGACCGGCTCGTCGCACACGATCAGGTCAGGCTCCAGGATGAGCGCCCGCGCGATGCCGATGCGCTGCCGCTGCCCCCCACTGAACTCGTGCGGGTAGCGGCGCGCGTGGTACGGCTGCAGGCCGACCAGGTCCATGATCCGCAGGACGCGCTCCCGACGCTCGGAGGCGTTGCCCAGGCCGTGGATGCGGAGGCCCTCCGAGATGCTCTCGCCGATCTGCTGCCGCGGATCCAGGCTGGCGAAGGGGTCCTGGAAGATGATCTGCATGCGCCGGCGGAAGGACTTGAGCTTCGGCCCGGACAGCTTGGTGATGTCGGTCCCGTCGAACACGATGCGCCCGGCGGTCGGCTCGATCAGCCGCAGCAGGACCCGGCCGACCGTCGTCTTGCCCGATCCGGACTCCCCCACCAGGCCCAGGGTCTCGCCGCGTCGGATGGTGAAGCTGACGTCGTCGACCGCCTTGACGTCGGCGACCTTGCGATGGAGCACGCCACCGTGGATCGGAAAGAACTCGGCCAGGTTCTCGACCTCGACCAGCGGGCGGGAACCGTCCGTCGTCATCGGTCCTCCTCGGGCATCGGCGCCGCCTGGCGGGGCGCTCGGGCGTTCAGGGGCGGCCGGCGCAGGCTGCCATCGGCGTCGTGGTACATCCAGCACCGGACGCTGTGGTTCTCGTCCACCGGCAGCAGCTCGGGATGGCGCTCGGTCGCGAGCTCGACCTCGAACTCGACGCGCGAGCGGCAGCGCGGTGCGAAGCGACAGAACGGCGGCAGGTCGATGAGGTTCGGCACGCTGCCGGGGATCGTGGCCAGCTGCTCCTGCTCCTGCCCCAGCACCGGCACCGAGCCGATGAGTCCCTGCGTGTACGGGTGCTTGGGGGCGTCGAACAGCTCGACCACGTCGGTCTGCTCCACGATCTCGCCGGCGTACATGACGGCCACCCGGTCGCACATCTCGGCCACCACGCCCAGGTCGTGGGTGATCAGGATCAGCGCGGTGTTGGTCTCGCGCTGCAGGACCCGCATCAGGTCCAGGATCTGGGCCTGGATGGTCACGTCCAGCGCGGTGGTCGGCTCGTCGGCGATGAGCAGCTCCGGCTCGCACGCCAGCGCCATGGCGATCATGACGCGCTGCGCCATGCCGCCCGACAGCTCGTGCGGGAAGGCCTCGATCCGGCGCCTGGGATCGGGGATGCCGACCATCGCCAGCAGCTCCTCGGCCCGGGCCCGCGCGGCGCGACGCTTCATGTTGCGGTGCAGCTCGAGCACCTCGCCCAGCTGCATGCCGACGTCGTAGACCGGGTTGAGGCTGCTGGTCGGCTGCTGGAAGATCATGCTGATCCGGTCGCCTCGCAGCTCGCGCATCTCCTTCGCGGACAGCGTCAGCAGGTCACGGCCGTCGAAGATCACCTCCCCCGCCTCGACGCGGCCGGGCGGCGACACCAGGCGCATGATGGAGAGGCTGGTGACGCTCTTGCCACAGCCGGACTCGCCCACCAGGCCCATCACCTCGCCGCGGTTGACGTGGAAGTCCACGCCCGTGACGGCACGCACGACGCCGTCGGAGGTGTGGAAGCTGGTCTGCAGCCCGCGGACCTCGAGCAGCCGCTCCCCGACCTCGCCGACGCGGCGTCGCGGTGGCGCCATCTCGCTGATCGTCATCGGTTCAGCCTCGGGTCGAGCGCGTCGCGCAGGCCGTCACCGAGCAGGTTGAACGCCAGGACGCTGAGCGCCAGGGCACCGCCCGGGAAGAGGATCAGGTGCGGTGCGCTGAAGACCTGGTTGCGCACGGCGCCGATCATCGAGCCCCACTCGGCGGTCGGCTCCTGCGCTCCGATACCCAGGAACGAGAGCGCGGCCACCTCCAGGATGGCGGTCGCGATGCCGAGCGTGCCCTGCACCACGAGCGGCGTGAGCGCGTTCGGCAGGATCCGGCGCATGAGGATGCCGCGTCCGGACTCCCCCAGCGCGCGCGAGGCGGTCACGAAGTCGCGCTCACGCACCGACAGGACCGATGCGCGCATGACGCGCGCGTAGACCGGGATCGCCACGATGCCGATGGCGAGCATGGCGTTGAACAGCCGGTCGCCGAAGAACGGCACGTCCAGCGTCTGGAAGGCGGTCACCAGGAAGATGGCCAGCACCAGGGCCGGGAAGGCCAGCAGCACATCCATGATGCGCATCAGCAGGTTGTCGACCCAGCCGCCGGCGTAGCCGGCCACGGAGCCGATGAGGGTGCCGAGCACGATCGCAATGCCGACCGTGACGATGCCCACCTGCAGCGACGACCTCGCCCCGTGCAGCACCCTCGCGAAGACGTCGCGCGCGTTCTGGTCGAGGCCCATCACGAACTGCGGCTGATCGGTCGGGCAACCCAGGAGGTGGATACACGGTCCCGCCAGGCGCTGTGCGCCCGGGACGCTGTACAGGTTCTCGGTCGGGCCGTACGGCGTCAGCACGTCGGCCAGCAGCGCACCCAGCAGGATGATGGCGAGCAGCACCAGCCCGATGATCGCCGAACGCTGACGCAGGACGTGGCCGAGCGTGTCGCGCCACAGGCTGGTCGGCGCGCGTCGCGCATCGGCCTGGTCGAAGGTCGTGGTGGCCATCGGGTCAGCGCAGCCGGATGCGTGGGTCGAGGTAGGCGTACGAGACGTCGACCACGAGGTTGATCAGGACGTACGACACGGCGGTCACCAGCGTGAGCGCCTGCACGACGATGTAGTCACGGCCGGTGATGGCCTCGAAGAGCGTGCGCCCGAGGCCGGGCAGCAGGAAGATCGACTCGGTCAGGACGGCGCCGGACAGCAAGGCCCCCAGCGACAGGCCGACGACGGTGACGACCGGCAGCAGCGCGTTGCGGAACGCGTGGCGGCCCATCACCAGGCGCTCCGGCGCCCCCTTGGCGCGCGCGGTGCGGATGTAGTCGAGGCCGAGCACGTCGAGCATGCTGGAGCGGGTCATGCGCGCGATGATCGCCATCGGGATCGTGCCCAGCGCGACCATGGGCAGGACGATGTGCTTGAGGCCGTCGAGGAACGGCGTCCACTGGCCGGTGATCAGTGACGAGAAGATCACCATGTTCGAGACGAACGTCAGCAGCGCGCCCAGGAAGCCGTCGACCGGCCCGAGCCCCCAGGCCTGCTGCAGCGACTGGTGCGCGACGCCGGGCGACAGCTGACCGGACGGCGGCAACGCGATCGGTGTACCGCGCAGGACCACGGCGAAGAGGTAGGCCAGCAGCAGGCCGAGCACGAAGACCGGAATCGACACGCCCAGGTTGGCGACCAGCATGGTGCCGACGTCGAGCGGCGAGTTGCGGCGGCGCGCCGAGAGCCGGCCCAGGGTCACGCCGACGATCACCGCGAACAGCAGCGCGAACAGGGTCAGCTCCAGGGTGACCGGCAGGCGCTCCAGCAGGATCTCCGACACGGGACGGCCCTGGCGGATCGAGTCGCCAAGGTCGCCGCGTGCCAGCTGACCGAGGTAGGTCACGAATTGGACGGGAATGGGCTCGTTCAGGCCGAAGCGCGCGTTGAAGGCATTGCAGATCGCATCGGTCGCACGCTCGCCCAGGGCCGCACGACACGGATCGCCCGGCAGCAGCCGGGCGAGCGCGAAGACCAGGAAGATGATGCCGAACAGCACCGGGATGCTGAGGAGCAGCCGGCGCAGGATGAACTGGAGCATCTAGCGGCTCATGGTAGCCGAGGGGGTGGTGGGCGAAGGGGGCGCCGCCGTGTGTGGCGGCGCCCCCTTCCGGTGGTCGCGTCGGGCGTCCCTACTCCGCCGGGGGCGGGTTCAGGAAGCCACCGAAGAGGGCCGCGAAGTAGGTGAAGCTGCCGTCACGGCCGATGTGGAGCGGATGGTCCGCATCCCACTGGACCGCGTACGAGAGCACCACGTCGTTCGCGTCGAGCGTCGACCCGTCGTGGAACGTGACGCCCTCGCGGAGGGTGCAGGTCCACACGGTCAGGTCGTCGTTCGGCGTGCACTCCTCGGCCAGGGCCGGGATGGCCGCCGTGCCGGCGGTCTCGTAGGCGTAGAGCGACTCCTTGATCTGCTCGCAGACGCGGAGTGCCTCACCGTCGGACTCGTCGGCGCAGTAGAGGCCACCAGGCTCGCCGTTCTGCATCCAGACCAGCTGATCGTCGTCGCCCGGGGCGATGACGGACATCTGCTCGTTGCTCAGCGGCGACGAGTGCGCGCCCTCGAGGCCGGCCTGGAAGACCGTCGCCGAGCCGCCATGGGCGATCGGCACCATCGGGACGTGCTGCTTGATGGCGTTGTTGGCCGTCTCGTACGCGGCGGCACGCTCGGTCTCGTCGACCGTCGACGCACCGGTGGCCAGGGCCTCGGTGATGTCGTCGAACTTGTCGCCGAACTGGGCGGACGCACCGCCACCGAAGTGGTAGTCGAGGAAGTTCGTCGGATCCGGATAGTCGGCGCCCCAACCGAGCAGGTGGATACCGGGCAGGTTGCCGGCGTCCGCGTTGTCGATGAAGGTCGTCGACTCCTGGACGTCGATCTCGGCGTTGATGCCCAGGTTCTCCTGGAGCTGCGCCTGGATGTCGGCCGCCACGGCGGTCGGCAGCGGCAGGTAGCCGCGAACGACGTCACGCAGGTGGATCTGGGTATCGAATCCATCCGGGAACCCGGCCTCGGCCAGGAGCGCCTTGGCGCCTTCCGGATCGAACTCGTACCAGTCCTCACCCTCGCAACCGAACGAGATCGCGCACGGGGTGAAGTGGGTCGCCACCTCGGACCCCGGCGGGTAGAAGTTGTCGACGATCCGCTGGCGATCGATGCCCATGGCGATGGCCTGGCGCACCTTCTCGTCGTTGAACGGCTCGTACGTGTTGTTGAAGCCGATGTAGAAGACGTTCAGGCCCTCGCGCGGGAAGATCTCGAGGTTCGAGTCGCCCTCGATGGCCGCGAAATCGTCGGGTGCGGGGTTGTCGATGCCATCGACCGTGCCGGACTGCAGCTCGACCAGGCGCTGGGCCGCCTCGGCGCTCCAGCGGAAGATGACGGTCGGGCTCAGGGGCGCGTCGCCCCAGTAGTCCTCGAACGCGGTCATGGTGATGTCGGAACCACGGTTCCAGGTGTCGAACCGATACGGGCCGGTGCCGTTCGGCTGGTCGACGATGCTGCCGTCGGCGCCGTGCGCCTCGAGGTACGCCGAGTCGTCGATGGCGAACGAGCTGAACGCGATCTTCGACAGGAAGGCGACGTCAGGGCTGCACAGGGTGAAGACGACGGTTCGCTCGTCCTCGGCGCGGATCTCGCTGATGTTCGACGGGTTGTTATCGGCCCCGCACTCGGCCGGTCCGTCCTCGGGGTAGGCCGAGGGCTCGAACGCCGCTCCCTCGGATGGCTCTGCGCCCTCCGAGGACGACGGCGGCGCCTCCGACTCCTCACCGGCCGAAGCGCTCGCGCCACCTTGCTGCCCGCAGGCAGCCAGCACGAGTACCAGGACGGCGAAGACGGAGAACAGTCTCCAAGTTCGCATCCAGTCTCCTCCACGAAATTGATGCTGACGCGGACCACCACCGCTCGCTCGCTCGGGCCGTCCCGGGTGGTCCGGCGCGTCCTCGCGAAACGGTGCCGTAGTCTCGCACACTCCCCCTTGGTTCAGGAAGGCTCTCCCTGCGACAGCTCCACGGGCGCCCATACGACCCCGGCGTCGTCCGGATCGTCCGGAGCCGATGCGCCCGCGCCCGGGTCATGGATCTGGAACGGGCGGAAGGCGACCCGCAGCTCGACGCTCGGCGCCTCGGCCGGCTCCTCGGCCGGCTCCTCCTGGCCACCGGCCGGCGCCGGTGCCAGCGGGATCGTGGCCGCCCACATCAGTGCAGCCTCCGGATCGGGGCGCGAGGCCGCCGGCCCCCCGTCTCCACGCTGGCCGAGCGCCACGAGGGTCGTGTGGCCGGGCGGCATGCGCGGAACCTGCTGGAGCACCGCCTCGCCCCCACGCGCCGGGCCCGTGTCCGGCACGTCGACACGCACGACCTCCATGTTGAGCGCCAGCACGACCGCGAGCCCGGTGCCCGCCATGGCGGTCGCGAAGCGCAGGCGGCCGAGGGCCGTCGTCCACGAGACGAACCAGCGGCGGCGTTCCGGCTGCCGGGTCCGGGCCAGGATGGCCTGGAAGGCGTCCGGCGACGGTGCCGCGTCCTGGACGCGCTCCGCGAGCGCGACCCGCAGCTGCTGGACCAGGGCCCGATCGAAGCCGACCTCGTCCCGGCAGTGCTGGCACCCCGCCAGGTGGTCCAGGTGCGGCTGCGAGCTGGGACCGAACTCGCCGAAGCGCGCCAGCCAGAGCAGCTCGCGGCAGACCCGACGGCAGCTCATTCGGTCACCCGCACCGCCGCGGGCGTCCCGACGGGCAGCCGGCGCTCCACCGGCAGCCGTGCCCGCAGCGCCTTCAGCGCGTAGTGGAGCCGCGACTTCATGGTGCCGACGTTGCAGTCGGCAATCTCCGCGGCCTCGGCCAGGGAGTAGCCGTGCAGGTAGTAGAGGATGATTGCGGTCTGCTGTTTTGGCGGCAGCGCGTCGATGCCCCGCTGCAACACGTCCAGCACCTCGCGGGACTCGACGACCTGGTCCGGCCGCGCGGCAAGGTCGACGACCAGGTTGGTGATCAGGCTGGTGATCGGCTCGGCGATGGCCCGCCGACGGCTGACGCGGCTGTAGCAGAGGTTGATCGCCACGCGCTGGAGCCAGGGCAGCGGAGACCGAGCCGGATCGAGGCGTTCGCGAACGCGGTACGCTTTCACGAAGCAGTCCTGCAGGACCTCTTCGGCAAGGAACGGATCGCGTGTGATCGCCATGGCCGTGGCGTACACGGGCCGCTTGTACGTGTTGAAGAACTCCTCGAACGCGTCCAGGTCGTCGGCCTGCATGCGCTCGACGAGGTCGTCGGGCTGTCTCGCTTCCACTGGCACCTGGTGGGCCTCGATGGCCGTGGGGTTTCCCATAGTACGCCCGGCGGTCCAGCCGGGTTCAATTCGGAGCGGGCATCCTCACGCTGTCGGAGTGTGATGCATGGAAAGCATCAGCCGGCCGCCGTGACCGATGGATCGGCCAACTCGCATCCGAGGCCTGCCTTCCGTGTGGTCTGGACGATGGATCGGTCGGTGGGACGCGTGGGGCTCGCGCCCGCCAAATGATCAGGCTGTCTGCTCCGAGGCGACCGTCCTCGGCGACTCCGCCGTGTCCTTGAAGATGTAGCGCAGGTCCGGGTGGCGCGCGGCCGTCGCCTCGTCCAGGCGACGCACCGGCGTCGTCGTCGGCGCGGCCTTCAGCGATGCCGGATCGCTGGCCGCGCGCTCGGCGATCTCGTGCATCACGTCCACGAACCGGTCGAGTGTCTCCACGCTCTCGGTCTCGGTCGGCTCGATCATGAGCGCCTCCTCGACGATCAGCGGGAAGTAGATGGTCGGCGGGTGGATGCCGTGGTCCAGGATGGCCTTGGCGATGTCGAGGGTCGAGACGCCGTGGTCCCGCTTCTGGCGTCGGCCGGAGAAGACGACCTCGTGCTTGCAGATCCGGTCGTATGGCAGGTCGTACGCATCGGCCAGGCGCACGCGGAGGTAGTTCGCCGCGATCACGGCGTCCTCCGAGATGGTCGCCAGCCCGCTGCCGCCGTTGCTGCGGATGTAGGTGTAGGCCCGCACGAACATGCCGAAGTTGCCATAGGCCGTGCGCACCTTGCCGATGCTCTGCGGGCGGTCGTTGTCGAGGGCGAACCGCGCGCCCGGCGTCGAGCGGCCGGCCCAGGCGTTGGCGATGACCTCCGCCGGGTCTCCGTCGACCAGCAGCGGGAGCGGCGCGGGCAGGAACGGCGCGAGCCGCTCGCTGACGCCGACGGGTCCGGCTCCGGGGCCACCGCCGCCATGCGGCGTGCTGAACGTCTTGTGCAGGTTGAAGTGCATGACGTCGAAGCCGGCGTCGCCGGCTCGGAAGCGCCCCATGATGGCGTTCAGGTTCGCGCCATCCATGTAGGCGATCGCCCCCGCCTCCTTGACGGCGGCCACGACCTGGTCGATCTGGTCCTCGAAGATGCCCAGCGTCGAGGGGTTCGTGATCATCAGCGCCGCGACGTCGGACCCGAGCGCGGCCCGCAGCGCATCGAGGTCGATGCCGCCGCGCTCGTTGGAGCGGATCTGGACCGCCTGGTAGCCGACCATCGTGGCGGTCGCCGGGTTGGTGCCGTGGGCGCTGTCGGGAATCAGCACCTTGGTGCGCTGCTCGCCCTCGCCGTTGGCGCGGTGGAAGGCGCGGGTCATGAGCATGCCGGTCAGCTCGCCGTGGGCCCCCGCGGCCGGCTGGAGACTCACTGCGTCCAGGCCGCTGATCTCCTTGAGCAGCTCGGACAGCAGCCACATGAGCTCCAGGCTGCCCTGCGCCAGCTCCTCCGGATCGAGCGGGTGCGACTCCGCCAGGCCCGGGAGCCGGGCAGCCCACTCGTTGACCTTGGGGTTGTACTTCATCGTGCACGACCCGAGCGGGTAGAACCCCAGGTCGATCGCGTGGTTGAGGTGCGACAGCCGGTTGAAGTGGCGGAGCAGGTCGAGCTCGCTGACCTCCGGCAGCCGCGGCGGCGCAGCCCTGCGGACCGATGCGGGCAGCTCCGGCTGCCCGCCGGCCAGCTCGCGCGCGCGCTCGCTGGCGGATGGGAAGCGGACGGCCCGACGTCCCGGCGTCGAGGACTCGAAGATGAGCGGCTCGACCACGGTCAGCTCCTGCGCATCGGTCGGTGCGCCGCTGAAGGCGGACCCGCGGCCGGAGGCGTCGACCGGCGGCTCGGCGACGCTCATCGGGTGATCACCAGCGCGCTCACCAGCCGCTCGATGTGCTCGTCGGTCGTCAGCTCGGTGGCGGCGAGCAGCAGCGTGTCACGCAGGGCCGGCTCGTCGCGCTCTGGCAGGTAGCCGGCGACGATCCCCCGCTCCACCAGCGCGGCGTGCCGGCGCGAGGCATCCGGCACCTGCATCGTGACCTCTGCGAAGTACGGCCCGTCGAAGCGTCGCCGGCCGACGCCGGCGGCCTCGAGCGCCGCGGCCAGGTGGCGCGCCTGGGTCGTCGACAGCTCGGCAACCTCGCGCAGCCCGGACGGACCGATGGCGGTGAGGTACGTCGTGGCGGCCAGGGCCATGAGCGCCTGGTTGGTGCAGATGTTGCTCGCCGCCTTTTCGCGGCGGATGTGCTGCTCGCGCGCCTGTAACGTCAGGACGTATCCGCGCCGGCCGTCGACGTCGCGCGTCGCGCCGACCAGGCGTCCGGGCATCTGCCGCACCGAGGACATGCGCGCGGCCATCAGCCCGACGTACGGGCCGCCGAACGACACGGGGATGCCGAGGGGCTGGCCCTCGGCCGCCACGATGTCGGCACCGTAGTCGCCGGGCGCCTGCAGCAGGGCCAGCGACGTCGGCTCGACGACGGCCACGAACAGCGCACCGGCGGCGTGGGCCGCCTCACCGAGCTCGGCCATCGGCTCCAGCTGCCCGTAGAAGTTGGGCTGGGCCGCGACCAGGCAGGCGACGTCATCGCCGAGCGCCGCTTCGGCGGCGCTCGCATCGGTCGTGCCCGTGCCACCCTCGGCGAGGTCGACCGGCACGGTGACGACCTCGATCCCCGGGCCGGAGCAATACGTCTCGAGGACGCGGCGGTAGTCCGGGTTGAGGCCGGCGGACACCGCGATGCGGTCCCGGCGCGTGAGGCGGCAGGCCATGAGGGCTGCCTCGGCGGTCGCCGTGGCGCCGTCGTAGTGCGACGCCGTGGCGACCTCCATGCCGGTGAGCTCACAGATGAGCGACTGGAACTCGTAGATGCTCTGGAGGGTGCCCTGGCTGACCTCGGGCTGGTACGGCGTGTACGCGGTCGCGAACTCGGATCGGCCGATGACCTCGCCGACGACGGCCGGCACCAGGTGACGGTACACGCCCGCCCCCAGGAAGCTCACGTCGGGGATGCGGTTGCGGTTCGCCAGGCGGGCGAGCTCGTGGCGCACCTCCTGCTCGGACAGCGGATCCGGCAGCGACCAGGGGTCCGCCCGCACCGCCGCCGGGATGTCGTCGAACAGCTCGTCGACCGATCCCACGCCGATGGCGGCGAGCATCCGCTCGCGATCGGCCGGCGTGTGCGGCGAGTAGGTCATTCGTCCGCCGCCGTCAGGCGGTCTCCGCCGCGTAGGCCTGGGCGTCGAGCAGGGTGTCGACCTCGCTCGGGTCGGAGAGCTCGAGCGTCGCGATCCAGCCGTCGCCGAAGGCGTCGGAGTTCAGCAGCTCGGGGCTCTCGCGCAGCGCCTCGTTGACCTCGAGCACCTCGCCCGAGACGGGGGCGAAGAGGTCGCTGACGGCCTTCACGCTCTCGACGACGCCGAAGGTCGCGAACTGGCTCAGGGTGGCGCCGACCTCCGGCAGCTCGACGAAGACGATGTCGCCGAGCTCATCGGCGGCGAAGCTGGTGATGCCGATGGTGGCGCGCGTGCCCTCGACGCGGACCCACTCGTGCTCCTTCGAGTAGCGCAGGTCGTCGGGGTAGGACATCGGAGATTCGATCCCTCCTGGGCGGTCGGCGCGCGCTACTCGCGCGGGCGCCGGTAGAACGGCAACTTTACCTGCTCCGCCGCGTACGAACGGTCGCGGACGACCACCTCGAACGCGTTGCCGAGGCCGGCCGTATCGGCCTCGACGAGGGCCATGGCGATCTTCGTGCCGAGCGTCGGCGACAGCGTGCCGCTGGTCACGGAGCCGACGGCGCGACCGCCGGCGCGGACCTCGTAGCCGTGGCGCGGGATGGCGTTGTCCACCATCTGCAGGCCGATGAGCTTGCGCGACGGACCCGCCTGCTGGATGGCCTGGAGCGCCGCGCGGCCGACGAACTCGCCCTTCTCCAGCTTGACGACCCGGCCGAGGTTGACCTCGTACGGGTTCACGTCGCGGCCCAGCTCGTTGCCGTACAGCGGCATGCCGGCCTCGAGCCGCAGAGTGTCGCGGGCGCCGAGCCCGCACGTCTTCGCCCCGTGGCGCTCCCCAGCCTGGAGGACGGCGCGCCAGAGAGCGACCGTGTCGCTCGCGGGGCAGAACAGCTCGAACCCGTCCTCCCCCGTGTAGCCGGTGCGGGCAACCAGGCAGCGGATCCCTGCCACCGTTCCCTCCGCGGCGTGGTAGTTGGCGATCGCCGTCAGGTCGAGGTCCGTCAGCTCGGCCAGCAGCGCGGCCGCGTTGGGACCCTGGGGGGCCACCAGGCCGGTGCGATCGCTGCGGTCCTCGAGCTCGGCGCCGAAGTCGCCACGTTCCAGCAGGGAGCCGAGCTGCTCGACCACGGCGAAACGGTTCGAGGCATTGCAGACCACGAGGTATCGGTCCTCGCCCAGCCGGTAGCAGATGAGGTCGTCGATGATCCCGCCGTCGGCGTCGCACAGCATCGAGTACTGCGCCTGGCCGATGTCCAGGGTGCCCGGGTCGCTCACCAGCGCGTAGCGCAGGAAGGCCATCGCCTCCTCTCCGCGCACCTCCAGCTCCCCCATGTGCGAGAGGTCGAACACCCCCACGGCGCTCCGGACGGTGCGGTGCTCCTCGAGGATGGAGGTGTACTGCACCGGCATCTCGTAGCCCGCGAAGGGCACCATGCGAGCGCCGAGCTCGCGATGGACGCCGTCAAGCGGCGTACGGCGGAGCTCCCCCACGCTCATGCCGTCGCCTCTTGGCCGCCGGTGCCTGCCTCGAGCATCTCGACGGCGCGCTCGACCACCGAGCGCTCGGTGGCGTGGGTCAGCAGGGCGAGCGCCTCGGTCACGGGCATCCAGCGCACCTCGTCGAACTCGGCGTCGTGATCGTCAGGGCTGCCGCCGGTCACGCGCATCAGGTAGAAGTGGACCGTCTTATGGAACCGGGTGGTCCCGCGGACGAAGAAGTACCGAATGGCCCGTATCGGCTGCTCCAGCTGGACCTCGAGCCCGCTCTCCTCGCGAGTCTCGCGCAGTGCCGTCTCCTCGAGCGTCTCCCCGGAGTCCGGCGTGCCCTTGGGCAGCGCCCAGAGCGGCGGCGAGCGACGGTGAACCAGCACGACCTCGAGGCCCGCCTCCGGCGTCCGGCGGTAGACGACGCCGCCGGCCGAGGTGGCTCGGGCGGATCGCAGGATGGGCACCCGGGCGCCTACGCGCGGCGAGCGCGCGGCAGCCCGAAGGGGTGAGCTGGACGACGGGCCGGACGGTGCGAGGCGCGTCCGACCGCCGGGAAGCGGAAGCCGCTCAGGTGGGTGCGGAGCGCACCGATGGTGGCGGTCGACTCCCGGCGTCGCGCGCGGTGGTAGACCGTGCGCTCGCGGCTCAGGCCGAGGCGCGGCCGGAGGGCGCTGCGACGGCCGGAACCGAAGTCGATCGATGGGTGGGAGACGAAGCGGGCCACCAGACTCACTCGCATGCCGGGCATTGTACGCCGGGTCGTAGGCGGTGCAAGGCCGATCCGACCGAGCGCCGACCACGCTCAGCGGAGCACTGACCGATACAGCGCCTCGGTCTCCTCGATGCGCCGCTCGATCGAGAAGCGGTCCGCTCCTGCACGCGCCCGCTCGGCAGATGCCGCCCGTGCCGTGTCGTCGGCGGCGAGCGACGCCATCGCCTGCGCGAGCTCGGCGGCTCGTTGGTGCGGGTCATCGGCGCGGACGACGCGGCCGTCGATCCCGTCGCGCACCGAGTCCCGCACACCGGGACCCTCCAGCGCCACGGCGGGCAGTCCCACGCTGAGCGCCTCGGCCAGCACGAGCCCCTGCGTCTCGGTCTGCGATGCGAACACGAACAGGTCCGCGCCCGCCAGCCGGGCGAGCGCCTCGGGTCGGGGCAACGTCCCCGTGAAGGCGATCTTCCCGGCGAGGTCGGGCGCCGCCGCCCGCCGTCGCAGGTCCGCCTCCGACGGACCCCCGCCGATGAGCAGCAGGCGCAGGCGCGGGACGTCCGGGACGGCGATGGCGAGCGCCTCGAGCAGGGTATGCGGGCTCTTCTCCGGCGCCAGGCGACCCAGCGAGGCCGCCACCACGGCGTCGTCCGGCCATCCGGCCAGCGGCCGCGGGTCGACCGCGTCGACGGCGCCCAGTCCGGCGACGTCCACGCCGGTCGGGATGACCTCGATCCGCAGGCTGGGGGCGCTGGAGCGGATCTCGGCCGCCAGGTCCGTCGACGGGGCGATGACCGCCGTGCAGGCCCGCCAGAAGCGCTCGAGGTACTCGTCGACGCCCCAGCCGGCCAGCCGGGCCACCGGCCCGGCGTAGTGCGCGTAGTCGCCGTACCTGGTGTGGTGCGTGAACACGAGCGGCGCCTCGAAGGCGCGCGCCAGTCGTCGCGCCATCAGGCCGGTGACGAACGGCGAGTGGGCGTGGACGACCTGCGGACGATGCGCCCGCGCCACCTCCAGCCCGGCGCTCCACGGCAGCGGCCACGGCATGCGGTAGCCAAGCGGCGCCACCGCCGGCAGCTGGTAGGACTCCAGCCACGCGTACCGTGGCGCCGGGCCGGGTGAGCCGACCGCGGGCAGGGTGGCGCCGCGCGCCGGCCGCGGCGCCAGCACCACCACGTCATGCCCGCGCGCTTTGAGGCCGCGGGCGAGCGCGTCGACGGCGACCGTCACGCCGGACTGGTGCGGCAGGTAGGACTCGGTCGTCAGCAGGACGCGCAATCCCGTCATGGCCGGCGGCCGACGTGGAGCGTCACCAGCCCGGGGCGCAGCCGCCGCCAGGTCACGTCCACGAGGCCGGCATCGCGCAGGAGCGCGGCGACCTCCTCCGGCGGCGGATAGCCGCGCACGCTGGACGGCAGGTAGCCGTAGGCGGAACCTCCGCCCGCCAGTCGGCCGACGATCGGGACGACCCGCTCGAACCAGGTGCGGGTGATGAGGCGGCCGATGCCCCCGCGCGGCGTCGCGAGCTCCAGCACCACCACCCGGCCCCCGGGACGCACCACGCGGCGCATCTCCCGGACACACCCCGCGTAGTCGGCGACGTTGCGCAGGCCGAAGGCGATCGTGGTGGCGTCGTACGTGGCGTCCGGTTCGGGGAGCGCCAGCGCGTCGCCGACCTCGTAGCGGATCGGTGCCGCGGCCGCATCCGGCGGCCGATGCCGCGCGCGCTCGAGCATCCGCTCGGACAGGTCGATCCCGACGACCTCGCCGGTCGGTCCCACCGCCCGCGCGACCTCGCGAGCCAGGGCGCCGCTGCCACAGGCGACATCGAGGACGCGCATGCCGGGGCCGAGCCCTGCGGCGGCGGCCGCCGCTCGTCGCCAGCGCGCATCCAGGCCGGCCGTCATGACCGTGTTCATCGCGTCGTAGATCGGCGCGATGCGGTCGAACATGCTGCGGACCTCGGACGCCGGCACGCGGTTGCCACGGGGCGCCGCATCGGGAGCGCGGTCAGCCACCGGACGAAGTCCAGGGGGAGGAGGTGGTGGGCGATACTGGATTCGAACCAGTGACCTCACGGATGTGAACCGTGCGCTCTAACCAGCTGAGCCAATCGCCCATGGCGCGGAACCGCGGGCACCGAGTATAGCCGTCGGGCCGCGGGGCCATCAATCGTGGCCGATGGCGGCCAGCCGCCGCCGCAGCTCCGCCTCGTCGAGCGACGCCAGGACGAGCCGCTTGTGGCGCGCGCGCTGGCCGGACGCGATGGAGATGGAGGAGGGCGGGACATCGAGCGCCGTGGCCACCAGGCGGATGACCGATCGATTCGCCTCCCCGCCGGCCGGCGGCCTGGTCACCCGGACACGGAGGGCGCCGTCGTGCACCGCCTCGATCGCGTCGCGTGCCGCCCGGGGCGTGACGATGACCTGCAGCTCCGCCACGCAGCGCTCCGTCAGAGCTGGGCGACGAGCCGTACGACGACCCCGAGGATCAGCATCGCGATCAGCGGCGACCAGTCGACGCCGCCACTGGGCGGCAGGACCCGGCGGATGGGCGCCAGGATCGGCTCGGTCGCCTGGTAGACGAAGGCGGTCAGCCCGCCGCCGCCCCGGGGGTTGGTCCAGCTCATCACCACCCGTGCGATCAGCAGGAACCAGACGACGAACGCGAGCAGCTCGATGAAGCGGATGAGGACGGCGGTCACGCGCGGAGGATAGCAGCCGTCAGTGCCGCGGCCCGAACAGGGCGGTGCCGATGCGGACGTACGTCGCCCCCTCGGCGGCGGCGGCCTCGGCATCGGCGCTCATGCCCATCGACAGCTCGGGGAGCTCACGGCCGAGACGCTGCTGGAGCCGGTCACGCAGCGCGCGGAGCCGCGCGAAGACGGCACGCGCCTCCTCCTCCGACGCGCCGAAGCGCGCGATGGTCATCAGGCCCACCAGCTCCGCCACGGCCGGCGCCGAGATCTCGTCGAGATCCTCGGGTCGGAGCCCGGCTTTGGTTGCCTCGCCGGAGACGTTCACCTCCAGCAGCACCTGCGGCCGCCGCCCCTCCTCGTCCGCGATCCGGTCCACCCGCTGGAGCAGCTCCGGCGAGTCGATGGAGTGGATGACCGGGAAGGAGCGCACGGCGCGGCGCGCCTTGTTCGACTGGAGCCGCCCGATGAAGTGCCATTCGATCGCCGGGAAGGCGGCGCTCTTCGGCTCAGCCTCCTGGACCCGGCTCTCGCCCAGCCGGGTGAGCCCCGCGTCCACGGCGGCCGCGACGACCTCGAGCGGATGCTCCTTGGTGACGCCGACGATCCGAAGGCGCCCGGGATCATGGCCGTGGGCATCGGCCACCTCGCGGAGCCGTCGCAGCAGGCGATCGTGGCGCGCGCGAACCTGCTCGGCGGAGACGAGGTCGGTCACCCG
>DASTYP010000023.1:0-9880 GCA_035764845.1 Candidatus Limnocylindria bacterium | reverse complement strand
GATGGCGTCGAAGGCCTGCTGCCCGCCCTCGAAGGTCACGGGAGCGGACAGGAGATGGAGGCGAATGCTGCCGTCCGGTGACGCGTCACCGTCATCGGCGAGGCCCAGGCCGCGGCGAATGCCGCGCAGCCGGCGGCCGGAGATGCCGCTGCGCTCGTCGAGCGAGGACATGGGGTGCTCGGCCATGAGGACCACGGCGAACGTACGGTGCCCGAGTCCCAGCAGATGAGCGGCGGCCTCCTCGGCGCCCTGCTCGTCGTCGACCGTGATCACGTCGAGGCCGTCCAGCGGCCCGCCGGCGCGATGGTCGATGTCCAGGCCGACGACCGCGATGCCGGTGCCGCGGGCCACCGCCAGATCCGGGTGGGTGGGGGCGAGGCCCAGCAGCAGTAGCCCGTCGACCAGCGCCGCGTCCACGGCGCGTGCGATCGACCCGTGGAACGGCGGCACGATGACGATGGAGAAGCCTTCCGCGTCGCAGGCGTCGCCGATGCCTCGCACCAGCTCGGCGAGGAACGGGTTGGCGAAGGTGTCGTGGGTCGGCTGCGGCACGACCAGCCCGAGCTGGTCGGTGCGGCGCGCCGCCAGCCGGCGGGCGATGGGTGAGGGTCGGTACCCGAGCTCCGAGGCCACGGCCAGGATTCGGTCGCGCGTCGCGGCATTGAGATTCTCGGGCTGGTTGAACGCGAAGCTGACCGCCGTCTTGCTCACGCCGGCATGCCGTGCGACGTCATCGATCCGAGGTCGGGCCACCCGCGACTCCATCCGCTCCAGGGCAGGGCGCCACCGCCATCGCCCTGTCGATGAACCGGTTTAGTGAACCGGTTTAGGAGCCGGACTGTACCGGGGACCGCCGAACGGTGTCAAGAGCCGGTCGGCGCTTCTTGCTACCATCCGCGCGCCGATGACTGACGACGCGCCGCAGCCCACCGCGCCCATGCCCCTCGGGGTTCGCGCCTGGTTCGTCTGGGCCTTCGGGCTGCTGGTCTTCACCGGGCTGTTCCTGGGACGGATCGTCGAGTTCATCGACTTCAGCGAGCGCGCACCGTTCAGCCTGCTCGGCATCTTCATGATGGTCGAGTTGGCGGTGCTGCTGTTCGGCATCACCGTGGCGCTGCAGCGCAAGCGCATCGCGCATCGGTTCGCAATCGTCATCGCCCTGATCGGGATCCCGGTGCTCGCCGGGCTGCCGCCCATCCTGCTCGACTTCCCGCAGGACGCGACCAACGGCTGGTGGGGCGTGGTCGGGGTGGCGAGCGCCATCGTCGCCATCGCGCTCGTGGTGGCCCTGCTGCGCCCGGTGGCACGCGCCTGGTTCTCGGAGCCGTGACCAGCCCGATTCCTATACTGGCCGCGTGAAGCTGCTCGCCTACGGGCGACCCGGATCGGACCGATCCGGCACCCGGCTGGGGCTGCAAACCGATGCGGGCATCCGCGACCTCACGGCGACGCTGGGCGCCAGCGATGTGGGGGAGATGCTGCGCCACGGCATCGGACTGGACGAGCTGCGCGATCGGGCGGTTCACGCCGAGCTGGTGACCGGCGACGTCGTGCCGCGCGCGCCGATCGCGCGGCCCGGCAAGATCATCTGCGTCGGGCTCAATTACCACGACCACTGTCGCGAGCAGTCCATCGAGCCGCCGACCTACCCGATGCTGTTCAGCAAGTTCGCCAACGCCGTGGCGGACCCCGGTGCAGCCGTCACCAGGCCGCGGGCCACCGAGCAGCTGGATCTCGAGTGCGAGCTGGGGGTCGTGATCGGCCGACGCGCCTCACGCATCGGTCGTGACGAGGCGGGTGGCGTGATCTTCGGCTACACCATCGTCAACGACGTCACCATGCGCGACCTCCAGAAGGAGGATCGGCAGTGGCTGCGCGCCAAGGGCTCGGACGGCTTCGCGCCGATGGGCCCGGTCGTCGTCAGCGCCGATGAGCTGGGCGACCCCGGGTCGGTGCGGCTTCGCTCCTCGGTCAATGGGGAGACCTGGCAGGACTCGTCGACAGCCGAGATGGTGTTCGACGTGCGAACCATCGTGGCGTTCGCGTCGCGCACCATCACCCTCGAGCCGGGCGACGTCATCGCCACCGGCACGCCGGCCGGGGTCGGGCACGACCAGTCGCCGCCGCGCTACCTGGCGGATGGGGACGTCATGCGCTGCGAGATCGAGGGGATCGGCGTCATCGAGAACCGGGTGGTGGACGAGACGCCGCGCTCCTCGGACCACCGGGCGGCGGCGGGCGTCGACGAGCTGTTCGTGCCCGGATGAGCGGGAGCGCCGGCGACCCGAGCACCATGCGCGCCCTGGCCAAGCTGACCCCCGGGCCAGGGCTCGAGCTGGTGGACCGGGCCCGTCCCACGCCAGGCCCCGGTGAGGTGCTGCTGCGAATGGAGGCAACCAGCATCTGCGGCACCGACTACCACCTCTTCCGCTGGGACGAGTGGGCCGCCGAGAACGTGGTGCCGCCGCGCATCCTGGGCCACGAGCTGGCGGGGACGGTGATCGGGACCGGCGCGGGCGTGTCGCGGGTTCGCGAGGGAGACCTCGTCGGCGTCGAGTCGCACGTGGTCGACTGGACCTGCGCCCAATGCCGGCGCGGTCAGATGCACCTGTGCCGCAACCTGCGCGTCATCGGCGTGCACGTGGACGGTGGCTTCGCGGAGGAGATGGTCATCCCCGAGGCGAACGCCATCGAGTCGAACGGGCTCGACCCGGCCGTCGTTGCGCTCCAGGAGCCGATGGGCAACGCGGTCCACGCCGCCTTCGCCGAGCCCATCGAGGGGAAGTCCGTGCTCGTGACCGGCTGCGGGCCGATCGGGCTGTGCTCGGTCGGGATCGCGCGCGCCGCCGGGGCGTCGCTGGTCGTTGCCACCGACACCGAGGGCTACCGCCTGGAGCTGGCGCGGACCATGGGGGCGGACCTGGCCCTGGACGCGCGCGACCCCGAGACGGAGCAGCGGATTGCGGATGCGACCGGCGGCGACGGCGTGGACGTGGTGCTCGAGATGAGCGGCGCCGCCCCGGCGCTCGACCAGGCGCTGCGCGTGATCACCCGCGGCGGCTCCATCTCGCTTCTCGGCATCTTCGGCGAGCCGCCGACCGTCGACCTCTCCGAGCTCGTGATCCAGAAGGGCGTCCGGCTCCACGGCATCTACGGCCGCCGCATCTACGACACGTGGGAGCGGACGCAGTCGTTGCTGCGGTCGGGGGCCCTCGACGTCTCACCGATCCTGACGCATCGGTTCGACCTGGCCGATTGGCGCGACGCCTTCGAGCTCATCCGCACCCGCCACGCCGGGAAGGTGGTCCTGCTGCCCTGAGGGAGGCCGCTGTCGTCGCGATCAATCGCCACGATCTCGCCGCAGGCGGCGGATGTGCGCCGCGATCGCGATGGATCGAGAGTTCGCCGACGTGAGCGCACCGGGACGCGGCCTCCGCAGCTCACCTCTCCGCGATTGATCGCGACATCGGACCACGTCGAGCTCCTCGGGTGCAGGTCACGCGATCCATCGCGACGCGCCGGCGTGTCCCGGAAGCCGCGGCCAGAGCCGCGGTATCCTGACGGAGATGACCGATACGAGCGCACGCACGCGCAACCCACTCGCCTTCCTGGACGCCGAGATCGACGAGCTGAAGGCGAAGGGCCTGTATCGGCGGCTCAGGGTCGTCCAGAGCGAGCAGAAGAGCCGCTGCGTGATCGACGGCCGGGAGGTCATCACCCTCAGCTCGAACAACTACCTCGGGCTGAACACGCACCCGCGGCTGCGGCAGGCGGCACTGGACGCCGTCGAGCGCTTCGGCGCCGGCAGCGGGGCGGTGCGGACGATCGCCGGCACCATGAGCCTTCACGAGGAGCTCGAGGCGCGGCTGGCGACGTTCAAGCACGTGGAGGCGGTGCTCACCTTCCAGTCCGGCTTCACCTGCAACACCGGCGTCATCCCGATCCTGGCCCCGGAGGGGGCGGTGATCGTCAGCGACGCGCTGAACCACGCGAGCATCATCGACGGCATCCGGCTGACGAAGGCCGAGCGGCGGATCTTCCCGCACGCCGACATGGAGGCGCTCCGGTCCACGCTGCGCGACGTTCGCGCGGCCGATGGTGGCGCCGACAAGACCATCCTGGTCCTGACCGATGGCGTCTTCAGCATGGACGGTGACATCGCGAAGCTCCCGGAGATCGTCGAGGCGGCGGAGGAGGCGGACGCGATCGTCTACGTCGACGACGCGCACTCGTCCGGCGTCCTGGGCCGGAACGGCCGGGGAAGCGTCGACCACTTCGACCTCCACGGCCGCGTCCACGTCCAGGTCGGGACGTTGTCGAAGGCCATCGGCGTGCTGGGTGGCTACGTCGCGGGATCCGCGTCGCTGCGCACCGTCCTGGAGCACAAGGCCCGGCCGTTCCTCTTCTCCACCTCGCATCCGCCCGCCGTCGCGGCCGCGTGCATCGCCGCCATCGACGTGCTGGAGCAGGAGCCGGAGCTGATCGATCGGCTGTGGGAGAACGCGCGCCACTTCAAGGGCGGGCTGGAGCGACTCGGCTTCGATACCGGCCACTCGGAGACGCCGATCACGCCGGTGATCGTGGGTGCTGGCGCCCTGGCGCATCGGTTCAGTGATCGGCTGTTCGAGGAGGGGGTGTTCGCCATGGGCATCGGCTTCCCGACCGTGCCGGAGGCAAAGAGCCGGGTCCGGACCATCGTCACCGCCGAGCACACCCGCGACGAGCTGGACACCTGCCTGGAGGTCTTCGAGAAGGTCGGGCGGGAGCTGGCCATCATCTGACGGCTGGACCGATGCGGCGGCGCACCGCCGCCCCTCGTTTGGCCCTGTTCGCCGATGCGCGCCTCTGGTACAACTACGCCCTCAACCGAGCATCCGAGCTGCCCGTGCCCAACCGTTCTCTCGGCGCCGTCCTCCGCACCACCATCGTCGAGCAGGAGGTCGTCACCCGCCCGTCGCCGACGGTTCCCGGTGCGCTGGCCGATGACGCGACCATCGACGAGCTGGCGCGAGCCGCCACGAGCGGTGACGTCGAGGCGGTCGGTCGCCTGTACGACGCGCTGGTCGGACCGATCCACCGCTACGTCGCCATGCGCCTCCGCCGCCGCGAGGACGCGGAGGACGTCACGCAGCTGGTGTTCGAGCGGATCGTGGCCGCCCTGCCCCGGTACCGCCACAGCGGCCGACCCTTCGCGGCGTGGGCCTTTCGCATTGCGCGCAATGCCGTCATCGACCACCAGCGACGGCAGCGGCCGACGGAGCCACTCGGCCGGATCGCCGAGCCGGCGGACCAGTTCGAGATCGACGCGCGTTCGCTCCAGGAGGAGGAGCTCCGTGAGCTGCGGGCGGCGATCCGTTCGCTGACCCCGGACCAACAGGAGGCCCTGGCCCTGCGCTATGCGGCGGGCCTCTCCGCGGAGGAGGCGGCGCGTGTCATGGGACGGCAGGCCGGCACCGTCCGGGGACTGACGTTCCGTGCGATCGAGGCGCTGCGGCGCCTGCTCGTCGGAGGGCGGTCGTCGTGAGCGCGGCCCGCAAGCTGGCGCCGATGACGTCGGAGGAGCGCATCGCGCGCGCCATCGCCGCCATCCGCACCGACCTGGAGCCGGATCCGCTCTTCCAGCGGCGTCTTCGCAGCGAGGTGCTCGGCCGGTACGTCGCGGCTCGCGAGGGCGCGGTCGTCCCCGAGCGTGGACGTCCCGCGAAGGAGATGGGACGCCTGGGACGGGCGGTACTGTACGCGAGCTTTGCCCTGGGTCTCAGCGTGACGGGCGTGATGGCGGCCTCGCAGCAGGCCGTTCCGGGCGACCTCCTCTATCCGCTCAAGCGCGACATCGAGGCGCTGCGCCACCGCGTCCTGCCGGCGGAGTTCGAGGAGCTGCTCGCGCGGGTCGAGCTGAAGGCGCGCCTGGACGAGCTCGCGGCGGTCGCCGAACGGGGAGACGCCGCGGCCGTGGTCCTCCTCGCGGACGAGGTGCACCAGTCGTACGGAGCGGTGATCGAGCAGACAGCCGATTCGCCGCAGAACCTCGTCGTCCTCGATGCGCTGCTCGAGCGCCTCCCCGAGCGGGCACGCGCCGCGGTCTCCGACGTCGTGCTGGACGTCGACCGCGCGACCCATCCCGCCCCGAGTCGCCCCGTGCCTGGCCAGGGCCGGCGTGGCGAGAGCCCGGCCTACGGCCGTGACGACGGATCGGGCAAGGGTCCGGCCGCAGCTCCGCCCACCGATGCCTCCGACTCCACGGGGGCGAACCCGGTGCCGACGGCCTCCCCCGAGCCCACGGAGTCGTCCGCGGAGGCAACGCCGCCGGCCGCCGCGCCGTCCGCCGACGCGGATGCCCAGGCAGAGAACCAGGGCGCGGACGCCGACCAGTAGTCCGCCCGGAGACCTCGCGCCGGGCGCTCGCCTCCCGCAGGAGTTCCTCGCTCGAACCAGAAGACGGGACCGAGGCGAACCTCGATCCCGTCCCTGCCAGGGGGGCTGGATGAATTGCGCGGGACCGGTCGGTGCGTCCGGCCCCGCGCGGCTAACGGCCTACTGGCGGCGGCTCCTCGCCCTCACGTTCGCCAGCGTCAGGACGCCGAGCGAACCGAGGAAGAAGGCCACCAGGAGCTCGACCGGCACCGTCACCGGCTGGCCGTCCATGCCGATCCCGGCTGCCGTGTTCGGCAGTGACGGCTTCGGCGTCGGATTGCCCGCCAGCGGCGGAGGCACGACCGAGACGGTCACGCTGTCCTGACCCTGGTCCGGCGGCGTCTCGTTCGAATCGATCGTCGCCGTGTTCACGGTCGGCGCGATTCGCGAGATCGTCGTGGGATCCACGGTCGTGCGGAACGTGACGCTTCCGCTCGACATCAGCGTGCCGAGGTTCCAGGTGACAACGCCGTTGGCGAACGTGCCGCCGTTCGACGCGTCGAGGAACGTGAAGCCCGCAGGGACCGGGTCGGTGATCACCGCGTTGGTGACCGGACCCTCCGTGAGCGTGTAGGTCAGCGTCCACGTTACGACGGACGGGGTCGCGACGAGAGCGTCGTTAGGCCCGCTGATCGTGATCGTTTCGGTACTCGCCACCTTGTCGATCACGAGGCTCGGCAAGCGGTTGCCGAACTCGAGCGTCCCAGGCGTGACGCCGGAGACCAACGTCCCGGTCGCCCTGCACAGAGTGCTCCCAACCGGCTCGGAGTTGAGCCAGCCAGCCGTCAGGACCTCGCAGATCGAGTAGCTGGCGCCGGGCATCAGGTCGTTGAAGGTCGCCGTACCGGACGCGCCGGTGATGACGCTGACTTCGCCGGCGTCAAGGATCTCGTCGCCATCGACGTCAATGAAGAACGTCCAGCCTGACAACACCGGCTCACCGGGATCCCGGACCGCGCTGTTGTTCAGATCTCGGTACTTCAGGACGGTCTGGTCGACCTCCTGGAAGTTGCCGAACACCAGCTGCGTGGGCGTGCTGCCCGACACGATCGTGTCGGTCGACTCGCACAGCGTGGCGCCGGACGGATCGGAGTTCAGCCAGCCGCTGGTCAGGACCTCGCAGATGTCGTAGCTGGCGCCGGGCATCAGGTCCTCGAAGGTCGCGATGCCGGAGGCGTTGGTCAGCGCGGACACCTCACCGGCGTCGAGCACCTCGTTGGCGTTCTCGTCGATGAAGAAGGTCCAGCCCGAGAGCACGGGCTCGCCCGCGTCACGGTCGCCGTCAGCGTTGAGGTCGTGGTACTTCAGGACGGTCTGGTCGACCTCCTGGAAGTTGCCGAAGTCGTTTCCGACGTCAGTGCTGTTGCTGGTGACGGTGATGGCCCAGCCGCCCGGCTCGAGGCCTGCGCCAAGATCACACAGCGTGTTAGCCGGCGCCGACTGAGTCCAGCCGGCCTGGCTGACCTCGCACACGACGTAGTCGCCGGGGTCGAGCTGGAGCTCGTAGGCGCCGGTAGTGGCGTCGGTGGTGGCCGAGTCGGCGATGGTGGTCTCGGTGGCTTGCAGGATGCCGTCGCCGTTGTCATCGACGTAGGCGCGGATGACCCATCCGCCGAGCGCCACGTCGCCCGCGTTACGGTCGCCGTCGGCGTTGAGGTCGTGGTACTTCGTGCCGGACTTGGTGCCCTGCCGGAAGTTGCCGAACTCGTTGCCTGTGTCGGTCGATTGGCTGGTGACGGTGATGTAGTACCCGCCGGGCGCGAGGTCCGGATTGGCAGTCGCATTCTGGTCGTCGCACTCGCCCGTGAAGCCGGTTTGCCCCGACGCAGGCGAGGACTGTGACCAGGCGCTTCCGCCGGTCTCCTCGCAGATGAAGTACTTACCCGGGCTCAGGCTGAAGCTATAGGCGCCCGTGACGGCATCCGTCTCGTCCAGCGTCCAGTCTGAGAGCTCGGCAGCGTCCAGCTGGCCGTCACCGTTGTCATCACGAATGGCATAGATGTTCCAGCCCTCGAGAAGTGCGTCGGCCCCGGCGTCGTAATCGCCGTCGGCTGCCTCGTCCTCGTACTTGAATCCGCTCTTGGTGCCGTTCTGGTAGTTGCCAAATGACTTGGTCGTCTCCTGGCCGGCGACGACTGTCGCGCTTTCGCATGGCGTCGCGGTACCGGGGTCGGAGTTGAACCAGGTGGCCTGAAGAACTTCACACACCGAGTACGTGCCGGCGTTCAGGGTGAAGGTGGCCTCACCGCTTGCATTGGTCGACTGCTTCGCGGAGTCGCCCGCGTTCCAAACTCCATCGGCATTGTTGTCGATGAAGAACTCCCAGCCGGAGAGCGGTCCCTCGCCGGCGTCACGGTCGCCGTCGGCGTTCAGGTCGTGGTACTTCACGACCTTCAGCGTTCCCTGCTGAAGCTCGTTGGTGAACACACAGGTGACGATCTCGTTCTCATGCAGCGAGAAGGTCGTCGATGCGGCCGTCCCCGAGTAGACCTGGCCGTTGTCATCGCTGGTGCACACCAGCGTGTCGAGTTGCCAGGCGCTTGGGATGTTGATCTCGGAGACGGTGTAGTTGCCCGCGATCGTCACCGTCTGATTGCCGATTTGCGCGGTGCTTGGGTCAATCTCTCCGCTGTTATGCGGTGTCGAGGCATCGGTAAGTGAGAACGCGTCGCTGTAGGGATCGGCGTTCGCTGACCCAGGCGCCGTGACGGTGAAGTTGAAGGACTGGGTGGCACCGGCTGGATCGGTCACCTTGTCGACGATGATCTTGCCGGGGAAGACGACATCGCCGGCGGCCTTGAACGGCACGGTCTGCGCGCCGCCCGGAACCGTGTCCGCAGCCTCCTGCCCGCCGATGGCGATCACCGTTGCACTCTGAAGGTCAGCCTGCAGGTTTCCGGTCGGGCTGCTGTTGAACAGGCAGTTGATTTCCGCATCGATGCGGAGGATGACCGTCTCGGAGTCTTCGAGGTCGGTTACGTCGATGACGACGTCGTTCGTCGCGCCCGCGGTGAAGTAGGGCGGCTTGACGACCGCCGGAGCGCTCTGGGAGATCAGAGTCGCCGTGCTTCCAAGGTCGTCGTTCATCCCGGCATCCGTGCCGCCCGCCCCGTCGCCGCCAACGTTGCCGTAGTTGATACCGACGTACGTGATCGGACCGAGAGCGAGCCCGGTCTGGCCGGTTGTATCGAGCAGGAAGGAATACTCCAGCTGGATCGTGCGAGCGACATTCGGGTCGTCCTGAGACCCGTCGAGGGAGATCTCGGTGAGGAATGTGACGGTATCGCCACAGGCGAAGTCGCCGCCTTCCAGCGACTCCACGATGTCGTCGTCGACGCCCACGGTGCGGTCGTCGAACGCGCCACCGCCGGTGCTGTGGTCGTAGGTGTGCGGTGCGGACGCCACGAAGTCGAGCGAGATGTAGTTGGCGGTCTCGCTCGCGAGCACCTGCTCCTGGACAAGCGGC
>DASTYP010000022.1:0-2934 GCA_035764845.1 Candidatus Limnocylindria bacterium | reverse complement strand
TTGAGGGGAGGAAATCGGTCGTGCACCCGGTGTCGATTCGCGTCGACTCGCACTCACCCACGGGCCCGGCTCCAGCCAGGTTGTCCCACGGCACCCGCCGGCGATCGCTTACCGCTGCTTCCTTCCGGACCTGACGGGGTTCACGGACCGACGCTGCGTGGGACCCGACTCTCGACGTCGGACCACGGTGGTGGTGGGCGAGCGGCGCGGACCTCGACCGGGAGTTCAGCTCCGCTGTAGCGGATTGCGGATACAGGGCACCGCTAGTTCCCCGCCTAGCACGACCGCGGGGATCGTAGGGCCGCCGCGGTGGGCGGTCAAACGGGATGGCGGAGAGGGTGGGATTCGAACCCACGTCGGGTTGCCCCGAACGGCATTTCCAGTGCCGCGCCCTAGGCCTCTAGGCGACCTCTCCGAGAGGAGGAGTGGCGGAGAGGGTGGGATTCGAACCCACGGTGCTCATCGCACACCGCTTTTCGAGAGCGGCACCTTAAACCACTCGGACACCTCTCCGCGCCGCAGCGAGTCTAGCGCAGACGGTCGCATCGGCCAAAACGCGGCCAGGAGATAACGACGACTAGACCGATGCGGACTCGGTGTCGAGCCGGCGTGCCTCGGACTCACGCACGCCGGAGATGACCGACAGCTGGTGCGGCAGCGCGGGGTCGCGTGCCAGCTGGATGACGCTGCCAGCCGCGCCGCGGTCCGGATCGGGCATGGCGAACACGAGCGACCGGACCCGACTCTCCACCATGGCGCCGACGCACATGGCGCACGGCTCGTGGGTCGTGAAGATCGTGACCTCCGCGAGCCGGCGCGTGCCGAGCTTGCGGGCGGTGGCCTGGAGGGTCAGCATCACGGCGTGCGCCGTCGGGTCGCCGTGCGTCACCGACCGATCGTGATCCCGTGCGATCATGGCGTCGTCGAGGACCGCCACGGCCCCGACCGGCTCCTCGCCCTCCTCCGCGCCGCGCCGCGCCTCGGCGATCGCTTCGGCCATGTACAGCTCGTAGTTCATGTCGGTCCGTCTGCTGCGCCTCCCGCCGGCTGGTGGAGTGGCGGGCCTGCGACCGAGTCTAGCATCCGGTCCCCGGTACGGAACCTGCACTCGTCGGGAAGCGTTCGACCATCAAACCGCGTCGTGGCTCGCGCCTCGACGCCGATCTCCACCAGCCACAGGACCACATCCTCCCACCACCCATGACCGATCGACTGCGTCGTCACCGACGCCTCCTCGTCGCGCCGATCGCGTTGCTCGGCGCACTCGCCGTGGCGCTGACCGCGCCGATGCCGGCCGTCCCCGACGACGGTCTCACCACCGTGCGCGCGGAAGTCGCCGATCGCCTTCCCGGGTGGCGGCTCGACCGCCTGGAGCCGTCGTGGGAGGGCGGCTACACCGTCGTCACCAGCTGCGCCGGGCTGGAGCTCGACTTCCAGCTCGTTCCCGGGCACGGGCTGCCGGCCGAGGATGCATGGGTCCAGCCCAGCGATGCCTACGCCCGCTCTCGCCTGAGGGCCGTCTCCGACCACTGGCGCTACCTGGTGTGGTATCGCGATCCCGTACGGCCGCGCAGCCTCTCGTGCAGCGAGGAGCTGGCGCGCCTGGGCACGGGCGACCTCCCGCTGGTGGAGCGCCGCTTCGACTGAGGCTGGCGATCCGCCGCCGACCTTGACTAGGATGCGCTCGGACGCCGCGGTGCCGGGTGCCGGCGCGCGCCGTCCGTCCGAGGGGATCGTGCCATCGACCCAGCCGAGGAACGTCCGGCGCCGCGCTGGACGTGGATCGACACCGCCGCCTTCCTCGTCATCGTGCTCGGCGCCGCCGCCATCCGGCTCGCGGGCCTGAATCGGCCAACCGAGCTCGTCTTCGACGAGATCTTCTACGCGCGCGACGCCTGCTGGTACGTCGCCGGCAGCCAGGCGGTGTGCGGGATCACGGAGCTCACCAGTCGTTCCCATCCGCCACTCGGCAAGTGGCTCATCGGTGCCGGGATCGCCGCCTTCGGCTACGAGCCCTTCGGGTGGCGCATCACCGCGGCGCTGGCGGGAACCGCGACCGTCGCCCTGACCTACCTCCTCGCATGGCGCCTCCTGCGCGGCTGGGTGGCGGGCGCCGCCCTGACCGTCGGCGCCGCGGCCGCCTCCGGGCTGCTGGCGACCGACCTCCTGCACCTCGTCCAGTCGCGCGTCGCCATGCTGGACGTCTTCATCGCCCTGTTCGTCGTCGGCGCCGTCCTCGCCGTCGTGCTCGACCGGGACCGCGATCGGGCGAAGGACGACGTGGGGTGGCGACGGCTGGCGCTCGGGCGGCCCTGGCGCCTGCTCGCCGGGGCGTGCCTGGGGGCGGCGACCGCGACGAAGTGGTCGGGCGCGTACGTGGCGCCGGCCGTCATCGGCCTCGTCGTGGCGTGGGAGATCGCCGATCGGCGACGGCGCGACCCGGACGCGGGCTGGGGCGCGTGGATCGGGCGGGCGCTGAGGGCGGAGGCCCTCCCGACCGTCGTGCTGCTCGGGATCGTGCCGGTGCTGGTGTACGTGGCGAGCTACACCGGGCGGATGCCGGGCGAGCTGCTCGCGGTGCCGTGGGACCCGACATCGGTCTGGAATGGCATCTGGCAGCACCAGCGGGCGATGCTTGACTTCCACACCGGCCTGGGAGGCGACCACCCGTACCAGTCGCCGCCGTGGTCGTGGATCGCCCTCAGGCGGCCCGTTGCGTACTGGTTCAGTGACGAAGGCGGCTCGTATCGCGAGATCCTGGCGCTCGGGAACCCGGCCGTGTGGTGGCCGGCGATCCTGGCGCTGATCGGCCTGGTGTGGACCTGGTGGCGATCGGGCTGGCAGCTGCTGCGGCCCGAGCCGGTGATCCTGGCGGCGGCGGTGTCCACCTACCTGCCGTGGCTCGTCCTGTCCGGCGGCCGCAGCCAGACGTTC
>DASTYP010000021.1:0-6988 GCA_035764845.1 Candidatus Limnocylindria bacterium | reverse complement strand
CCGATGCCCATCGCCCCCACCCTTGCCGATGGCGTGGCCGGCAACATCGAGCGCACGAGCATCACCTGGCAGCTGTGCCGGCGCCTGGTCGACGAGGTGGTGGTGGTGGACGAGGAGGCCATTCGGGACGCTCTCCGCTGGTCCCTGGAGGTGCCGCATGTGCTGCTCGAGGGGAGCGCCGTCTTGGGCGTGGCTGCCCTCCGCTCCCGCGCCGTGGATGTCACCGATCGTCGCGTGGCGGTGGTGGCCACGGGTCGCAACGTCGGATTCGACACGGTGCGAGAGGTGCTCGCGAGCCGGCCCGGATAACTCCTACTGATCACAGTGCACGTGGGGCGACTATGGCGGGTCGCCTGATGCTTCGGGCGCATCGGCAGACGCGCGACAAAGCCTTGGCGCGCGCTGTGATCAGTCCCACCTATCACCTCCAAGGGTGCCGAACCCATAACCCACGGGTAAGCGGCTGGTACGCGGCGATTTGCACACTTCACGGCATGGCAATCGATCGGCGCCGCCCCGTGGACGTGGGTGCCCTGCGTGCGACAGAGCTGCGCCGTTGGGTCGGGCGCGACCTTCGGATCATGCGCGTGACGGGCGGGAGCCCGCAGCGGCGGGTTGCCGCACGCAGCGGCATATCCCAGCCGTTCCTGTCCGTCGTGGAACGCGGCGGAGGCGGCGCGAGCATCGAGGTGCTGTCGACGCTCGCCGAGGCGGTCGGCGGTCGACTGAGCATGAAGGTCATCCCGGGTGATGGCGTTTCGCTGCGCGACTCCGGCCAGCTCGAGATCGTTCAGCTCATCGCTCGCCTGCGTCATCCGCGCTGGAGGCATGCGATCGAACAGCCCGTTGCCGACCCCCCGGACCGCCGGGCAGCCGATCTCGTGCTCGAGCTGGCGACCGAGGTCAACATGATCGAAGTCGAGCGGTGGTGGGTGGACCACCAGGCCCAGCTGCGTGCTCTTCAGCTCAAGCGCGATGCGCTCAGCCACCGCATGGGCCGACGCGCGAACCTGGTGATCTGTGTGCTCGACACGCGGCGGAACCGGGCCGCGTTGCACCGCTTCGAGGCCTCCGTGCAGGAAAGCTTCCCGATCCGCGCCCGTGCCGTGTGGCACGCGCTGCAATCGGGACAGCCCATCGGGGGCGACGCCTTCGTTTGGATTCGGCCATATGCCCTGCGCCGCGCCGCAGATAGCTCCGGCTGATCACAGTGCACCGCACGCCTGCCTGGCGCGCCGCCCGATCAACCCGACGCATCAGGCAACGCCGTACGGCGCAGTCATGCGCACTGTGATCAGTTCCATGCATCGGCGCTGCGATCGCAACAGCCGTGGTATCGGTCTTGCGGGCCGCCCCCGGGTACCAAACCCAAGGAGATTCACCCAATGCTCGAGATCACGAGCGGCGCCGCTGCGCTGCTGACCGAGATCCGACGCGAGCAGTCGGTTCCCGAGGATCACGGACTTCGCGTCTTCCCCGAGATGACCGAGCCCGGCGAGGTCGCGATCGGCCTCGGCTTCACCGAGAGCCCGGCGCCCAGCGACCAGGTCACCGAGAAGGACGGGCTGCGCGTCTTCGTGGCGCAGGAGCTCGCGACGCCGCTGCAGGACGCGGCCATCGACGTCACCCAGGAGGACGGTGCGGACCGCCTCGTCTTCCGTCCGCAGGGCGGCGACTCCCAGCAGCCGCCGATGCAGGCCTAGCCGCGATCCCCAGGCTCGCTCAGTCGAGCGAGCCGACCCACGAGAGCTCGTCGTCGTCCGGCTCCCCCAGGAGCTCGATGGCGGCGAGCTCTTCCGCTGCCCGCCGGTCCGCCTCGAGAGCCTCCTGCAGGCTGACCGATCCGAACGTCAACCCATCGCCCGGCCGCAGCTGGGCGACGCGACCGACGTCGGCACCGATGACGACCGCCGGGACCGCGTAGCCGCCGGTCACGGGACGATCCGCCAGCATGACGATGGGCCGTCCGTCGCCCGGGACCTGGATGGCGCCGAGCGGCAGCCCCATGGACGGCACCTCGCGCACGCCGACCGTCATGCGCGAACCGTCCAGGCGGACACCCGTCCGGTCCGCCTCCGACCCCACGACCCACTCCGCGTCCTCCAACGCCGCCACGGGCACGGCATCGGCATGCGGGCCGGGCAGGATCCGGATGGGGCCGGCCTCGCGCGCGGCGCGCCAGCGGCGGCGCCCGACCACGTCGGCAGCCCCGACGGTGAGCCGGTCCCCGGCACGCAGGGCACGGCCCTCGTGGCCGCCGAAGCCGGTCCGCAGGTCGGTGCCGCGCGAGCCGAGCACCTCGGGCACGTCGATCCCGCCGGCCACCGCCAGGTAGCCCCGCAATCCGTCGCCTCCTCCGACCGACAGCGTCGCGCCGGCGTGCACCCGGACGCTCACCCCGCGCCGCACCGGGAAGCCGCCGAGTCGTGCGTCCAGGCCACCGGTGAGCGCAACGAGCGCCGGGGCATCGAACCGCAGCGTCGCCCCGTGGAGCGTCATCTCGAGCAGCGCGGCATCGTCGTCGTTGCCGACCAGTCGGTTGGCCAGGCGCGCGCTCCACGCATCGGCCGCCCCACCGACCGGCACACCCACGTGCCGCCAACCCGGACGACCGTGAGCGTCCTGGACCAACGTCAGGGCGCCCGGGTCCAGGATCTCGATGCTCACCAGTCCTCCGGCCGACCGGCGAAGCCGGCCGCATCGGCTCCGGATACGGCGCGGAAGCGCACCCGGTCACCGGGGAGCAGGTAGGTGGGCGGAACGCGGTCGGCGTCGAACAGGCGGATCGGCGTCCAGCCGATCACGGGCCAGCCGCCGGGCAGATCAGCCGGGTAGATGCCGGTCATGCCGTCCGCGATGGCCACCGACCCGGACGGCGTCCGAGTTCGCGGCGTCGCGAGACGCGGAACGCGGAGCTCCGCCGGCAGGTCGCCCAGGTACGCGAAGCCGGAGGCGAAGCCGCAGAAGAGCACCTCCAGCTCGACGGTTGCGTGGTGCGCCACCACCTCGTCAGCCGTCATCCCAAGGTGGCCCGCCACCTCCTCGAGGTCAGGCCCGCGCTCGCCGCCGTACACGACGGGAATCGTCCGCTGCCGACCGGCGACCTCTCCCTCAGACCGACGCACCAGTGCGCGCTCGAGGAGCGACCGAACCTCGCCCTCGGTGGAGGTGGCCGGGTCGAACTCGACCAGCACCGATGCGCGTCCGGGCACGACGCCGCTGATGGGCGGCAATTGCCCGAGCGTGCGAGCAACGGACTGCGCCACGCGGGCATCGGCGACCTCGACGAGCAGCGCCGCCTCGCCGAACGGACGGATCAGGGTGCCGATACCTCGACGCCGGCAGTGGCGAGTGCCGCCCGCACCGCGCCGGCGATCTCGACGGCGCCCGGCGTGTCGCCATGACAGCAGATGCTTTCCGCGTCGATCGTCACGGCGGTCCCGTCGACCGCGCGAACCTCGCCGTCAACCGCCACGCGCACGGCCTGGGCGGCCGCGGCGGTCGCATCGGTGATGAGCGAGCCGGGTTGCGAGCGCGGCTGCAGGGAGCCATCGGCCAGGTAGCGGCGGTCCGCGAAGGCCTCGGGGACGAAGCGGAGGCCGGCATCGGCGGCGGCCGAGCGCATCGGCTCCGAGGAGGCGAGGCCGAACAGCAGCAGCTCCCTGCTGAAGCGCGCGACGGCGCGCGCGATTGCGCCCGCCAGAAGAGGATCCGCGGCGGCCTGGTTGTAGAGGGCGCCGTGCGGCTTGACGTGGCGCAGCTCGACGCCGGCCGCCCGGCAGAAGGCGTCCAGCGCGCCGATCTGGTACCGGACCAGCGATTCGACCTCCTCCGGACTGAAAGGCATCGGCCGGCGGCCGAAGCCGAGGAGGTCCGGATAGCCCGGCTGAGCCCCGACGGCGACGCCGGCATCGCGGCACAGCGCGACGGTCCGCTCCATGACGCTGAAGTCGCCGGCGTGGAAGCCACAGGCCAGGTTGGCGCTCGTGAGGTGCCGGACCAGCGCGACGTCGTCGCCGAGCGTCCAGCGGCCGTAGCTTTCGCCGAGGTCGGCGTTCACGTCCACGTCGCCATGGTACGTGTGGCCCTTGCGGCTCGCGCGTAGCATCGGCTCATGACTGAGACGCGCTATCCCGAGCCGGCGCCGATCGACCCTCCTCCAGCCGAGCAGCCGAACGCCGCCGCGCCGCCACTGACCCCTCCCGTCGCCGAGCCAGCGAGAGCCGAAGGGACGAACCCGGCCATCGGGCTGGGGGCGATCCTGGTGGTCGTCGGCCTCCTCCTCTTCCTGGGGCAGGTGCTCGACTTCGGCCTGGGCGACATGGGCTGGCCGTTCTGGGTCATCGCGGCCGGCGTCGCGATCCTGCTGGTCGGCCTGATGATCGCGAACGAGCGCGGCGTCGTCGTCGCGGGGACGATCGTCACCACCGTCGGCCTGGTGCTGCTGTACCAGAACTCGACCGGCCACTGGGAGTCGTGGGCCTATGCGTGGGCCCTGGTCGGACCCGCGGCCAGCGGGCTCGGCCTGGCCATCTGGGGCATCAGGTCGGGCAGCGCCGGTGACGTGCGCGCGGGGACGTGGGGCCTGCTCGGCGGGCTCGCCTTCTTCGCGATCCTGTTCCTCTTCTTCGAGGGCATGATCGGCCTCAGCGGCGAGCGGCTGCCGATCGACGAATGGGTCCTGCCGGCGCTGGTGATCGTGATCGGTGGGGTGGTCCTGGCGCGCGGCCTCCTGTCACGGGGCGAGCCCGAGACGACCTGAGGCCCGCGACTCCTCAGCGCTCGTCCACCACCTCCCAGTGCTCGACGCGCTCGGACATCTCGAGCAGGAAGTCGGCGTCCTCGGGGTAGTAGCGCGCCCGGTCGACCTCCTCACCCGCGAAGGCGCGGATGTCATCGAGCGACTCCCAGTGGGATCGGACGTCGAACTCGACGAGATCGCCGTCCACCGGCCGGCGCAGAAGGGTGACGCCGCGGTTGCCCGGCGTTCTCGCCAGGTCGGGCAGGCCGGTGCGGCGCAGGTAGTCGACGTACGCATCGGCGCGGTCGGAGCGGACGCGACCCCGCCAGGCTCGAATGATCATCGGATGCGAACCTCCTCTTCGGTGACCCGTCGAGGGTACCCGCGCTCGTCGCGAGGCAGCGGCGAGGACCGTATCCTTACCCGGACATGCCGCCCATCGATCCCACCGAGCTGCTGAACCCGGTCAACGCCGGGTACGTCGCCGACCTCTACGAGCAGTACCGATCCGATCCGACGAGCGTCGATCCCGACTGGCGCGCGCTCTTCGACTCGGGCGTGGCCGGATTCGAGCCAGTGGCCAGCCCCGCGGCCGAGCCTTCCGGCAACGGGCAGGCATCGGCACCTGAGGCAGGTGCGGCACCTCCGGCACCGCCCGCCGCCGAACCGATGCAGCCCACGCCACCGGCGCAGCCGGCCCCGGCAGGCGCGCCGGCGGCCGCATCGGTCCCTGACGGCGCGACCGCCATCAAGGGTCCGTCCGCACGATTGGTCCAGAACATGGTGGCCAGCCTGGCCGTCCCGACGGCGACCAGCTTCCGAGAGATCGAGGTCGCCACGCTGGAGCGGCGCCGGAAGGAGCTGAACGGACAGATCGCGCCGAAGAAGGTCAGCTTCACCCACCTGATCGGCTGGGCGATCGTGCAGGCCGCCAGCGACCAGCGCTCCATGAGCCACTACTTCACCGAGGCCGATGGGCAGGCGTACCGCGTCGACCCCGGCGCCATCAACCTGGGTCTCGCCGTGGACGTCGAGCGATCCAGCGGCCGCTTCCTGGTCGTGCCGGTCATCAAGGGCGCCGACGACATGGATTTCGCCGGCTTCCACGCCCGCTACGAGGAGCTCGTCGAGAAGGCGCGGACCAACAAGCTGTCCCCGGACGACTTCGTCGGCGCCACGATCACCTTGACCAACCCCGGCACCCTGGGCACGACCGCGAGCGTCCCGCGGCTGATGCCGAACCAGGGAACGATCGTTGCCACCGGGACCATTCGCGACGTCGGGCCGGCGCGCCGGATGACGATCACCTCGACCTACGACCACCGCATCATCCAGGGCGCCGAATCGGGGCTCTTCCTGCAGCGCGTCGAGCAGCTGCTGGGCGGGGCCGATGGCTTCTACGAGGACGTGTTCGGCGCCATGGGGGCGCGCGAGCCCTCCGAACCGGAGCCTGAACCGGAACCCGAACCCCAACCGGAACCACCGTCGCCGTCGTCTGAGGCCGCCACCGCGGTCAGCCCGGCCGAGGCCATCGGTGCGCCGCCCCGAGGCGCGACCAACGGCGAGGGGTTCGAACGGCTCAAGGCGGTGGCCGCCGGGATGGCACTGGTCAAGGCGTACCGGCACTTCGGCCACCTGGCCGCGCACCTGGACCCCCTGGGCGCCGAGCCTCTCGGGGACCCGGCGCTGGATCCCGTCCCGCTGGGCCTCACCCCCGAGCTCATGTCCGAGGTGCCGGCGGAGCTGCTGCGCATCTACGTCCCCGGCGAGACCCTGGCCGAGGCGCTCCCCCATCTGCAGGCCACGTACAGCGGCACCATGGCGTACGAGGTCGAGCACATCGGCTCTCACGAGGAGCGCGTGTGGCTGCGCCAGGTGATCGAGTCCGGCGAGCATGGGCGCCCGATGCAGGCCGAGGACAAGGTCGCGCTCTTGGAGCGGCTGATCAGCGTGGAAGCGCTCGAGCGCTTCCTGCATCGGGCCTACCTGGGGCAGAAGCGGTTCAGCATCGAGGGCCTCGACTCGATGGTCCCGATGCTCGACGTGGTCATCCAGGACGCGGCCGATCAGGGCGCGCGCAAGGTGATGATCGGCATGGCGCACCGCGGCCGGCTCAACGTGCTGGCCCACGTGGTCGGCGTCAGCTACCAGGCGATCCTGGCCGAGTTCGAGGCCGGACGCGCCGGGGCGGAGGCGGCCACGGGGCCGAAGGGCGGCTCCGACGACGTGAAGTACCACCTGGGCGCG
>DASTYP010000020.1:0-9648 GCA_035764845.1 Candidatus Limnocylindria bacterium | reverse complement strand
TGAGCTCGACCAGGTCCAGCGAGTCGGCGTTCAGGTCCTCGACGAACGAGGCCTCAGGCGTGACCTCTTCCTCGTCGACGCCGAGCTGCTCGACGATGATCTTCTTGAGTCGTTCGTACGTGGTCCCGTCAGTCACGAATTCAGGCTCCTCCACCCGATCTGGAAACGCTCCCTAGCACGCCGTTGACGAGCCGTCGCGCGGCATCGCCGGCGTAGATCCGGGCGAGGGTCACCGCATCGTGCATCGGCTCCCCGCTCGGGGTCGCGGCGGAGTATAGCACCTCGTACAGCGCGCTCCGGAGGATGGTTCGTTCCACCCGACCGAGCTCCGGAACGGGGATCAGCGGGGCCTCCGCAGCGATCCGGGCGTCCAGGTCGGACCGATGTTCCACGACGCCATCCACGATGGCGCGAGCGTGAGCGCGGACGTCGTCGGCGACGTCCCGCTCCGAGGCCAGCCGATCCAGCGCCTGCACGGCGCTGCCAGGCCGGAACTCGTCCTCGAAGAGCGCCAGCAGCGCCAGCCGTCGTGCGACCATGCCGGGGCCTCCGCGGTGATGCGCGCGTGACGGCGAGGCGGCCGGGCTCACGCGCGCTCCCGGTGGAGCCGCGCCGCCAGCCTCGAGCGGACGCCGCGGTGGGCGAGGGCCGGGTGCTCGCGGGTCCACTGCTCGATGAGCGAGGGAACGCGCGCGTGCGCCGCCTCCGATCCGACCCGGATGGCGTTCTCGATCATCCGTGCCTTCGCGCGCCCGTGGGTCACGATGCTCACGCCCTTCACGCCGAGCAGCGGCGCGCCGCCGTAGCGCTCGTAGTCGAAGCGGGTCTTCATCTTGTCGAAGCCCGGCTTCAGTGCCAGCAGGGCCAGCGGCGCGATCGGTCCCTGCTGCAGGTCCTCGCGCAGCGCGCGGAAGATGAAGCTGGTGATGCCCTCGAAGAACTTGATCACCACGTTGCCGACGAATCCGTCGCAGACCACCACGTCGGCACGGTGCGCGATCATGTCGTGAGCCTCGACGTTGCCGACGAAGTGCAGGTCGAGGGTGCTCAGCTTCTCGTGGGCGTGCCGCGCCAGCTCGTCGCCCTTCTCCGGCTCCTCCCCGATGTTGAGCAGGCCGATCCGCGGGTTGCGCACGTGCAGCACGTGCTCGGCGAAGATGGCGCCCATGGCCGCGAACTGGACCAGGTTCTCCGGGTCGGAGTCGACGTTGGCGCCGACGTCCAGCAGCATCACCGGGCCCGTGGCGGTCAGCATGTGCGCGGGCAGCGCCGGACGGTCGATGCCCTCGATGCGGCCCAGCCGGAAAACCGCGGCGGCCATGGTGGCGCCGGTGGAACCCGCCGAGACGACGGCATCGGCCTCGCCGTCGCGCACCAGGTCGGTGGCGACCACGATCGAGGCCTTGCGCTTCGAGCGCAGCGCCGTGGCCGGGTGCTCCCCCATCTCGATCACCTCGGGGGCGTCGACGAGATCGAGGTTGCCCGGACGCCCCTTGCCGTACGCCGCGATCTCGCGCTCCAGACGCGGCACATCACCGACCAGGATCACCTGGTCGGGCGAGGCCGTGGCGTAGTCGATGGCTCCGCGGACGATCTCGCGAGGGGCGTGGTCGCCTCCCATCGCGTCGACCGCGATGCGCATGCTCAGTTAGCGCTGACCTTCGGTCGGGGTGACCGGCTCGATCGCAACGGCCTCGCGGCCGTTGTACCAGCCGCACGTCGGGCAGACGTGATGGGCCCGATGCAGCTCGTGACAGTGCTCGCACTCGACGAGCGGCGGCGCGCTGATGGCGAGGTGTGCGCGGCGCTCGCCCTGGCGCGCCTTGGAAACCTTTCGCTTGGGGACGCCCACGCGGAAACTCCTTGACCGATGAAGACGGGGACGCCGCAGTATACCCGGCGCGAGGCCGGATGCGAAATGCGCGCCCCGGCGTCGATCAGTTGCGCCCCGGGTCGTCCTCGCCAGGGTCGCCACGGTTCAGGAGGGCCGCCAGCCCGGCGAGCCGTGGATCGATCTCGGGTCCGCCGTGGGCGTGATCGCCACGGTCGAGGCGCTCACCGCACTCCACGCACAGGCCGGGGCAGTCGGGACGGCAGAGCGGGAGCATCGGCTCCGTCAGGGCCAGCTCGTCGTGGAAGACACCGTCGAGCTCGATCTCGTGATGCTCGTCGATCCACTGGGTCGTCTCGTCCTCGGAGCCATCGGTGCGCACCGGCACGCCGGTCACCGGATCCAGGGTCGGCAGGAACTCCTCCTCGACCGCCACGCGGACGTCGTCCACGTACGGCTCGGTGCATCGGCCGCAGACCCGCCGCAGCGGCGCTCGCAGCTCGCCGCGCACCAGGATGCCGCGATTGGTGCGCTGCAGGCGCAGATCGGCGTCGAGTGGGCCGGCCAGCTCGACGTCGGGACCCAGGGTGACGTAGTGGTCGCGCAGGCGGATGTCCCGCGTCGACCCGGGCGGCTCGTGGAGCAGCCCGGCGACGTTGAAGGCGGTCATGGTCGCGAGGTGGCGGGAGCCTCGTCCTCGGCGTCGACCACGATGGCGTCGTTCGCCGCCGGCTGTCGTCCATCGCCGGCGGGAGCCACCCGATGGCGCTCGTCGAGCATGTCGATCCCCCGCTTGATGCTCGTCAGCGCCTTGATGCACTCGCCCTCGAGGCGGATCAGCACGCCCGCGGCGTACTCGTCCGCGCCGCGCCGCAGCTCCCGGGCCTCCGCCTGGGCGGCCTCGATGATCTCGGCCGCGCGCTGCTGGGCGGCGCGGACCAGCTCGCGCTCCTCGAGCATCTGGGCTGCCTGCTCCTGTGCGCGGGCGACGATCGCGTCGCCCTCGTCACGGGCACGCTCCGTGATGCGCGTGGCCTCCTCGGTCACGCGGCGCGCCTGGCGGACCTCCTCGGGCACGGAGACGCGCAGCTGATCGATCAGCTCGAGCACGGCCGCCTGGTCCAGCACCACGTTGTTCGTCAGCGGCAGCTTCTTGCTGGCCGCGACGAGCGACTCCAGGCGCTCGACGAGGAAGATGATGTCCGTGGCGCGACCCTCCTTGGCGGCCGATTATACGCGCGGCTCACCACGCGCCCCGCCCCCCAGGCGCCGCGCCAGCGCCTCGGCGACGGGCGCCGGCACCATGGGCGTGATGTCCCCGCCGAAGCGCGCGACCTCCTTGGTCAGCGAGCTGCTCACGTAGCCGTACTCGAGGGCCGTCATCAGGAACGTCGTGTCGACCTCGGGCGCGAGCTTGCGATTGGTCAGGGCCATCTGCAGCTCGGCCTCGAAGTCGCTCACCGCGCGCAGCCCACGGACGATGAACTGCGCCCCGTGCCGCCGAGCGAAGTCGACGGTCAGGCCGTCGAAGGCGTCCACGCTGACGTGGGCGCCGAGGTCGGCCACGCATGCCCGGATGAGGTCGACCCGCTCGTGGATGTCGAACAGCGGCTGCTTCTTCGGGTTGTTCAGCACGCCGATGACGAGCGCGTCGTACAGGCCCGACGCACGCCGCGCGACGTCGAGGTGGGCGTTCGTCATGGGATCGAAGGAGCCGGGGAAGACCGCGACCCGGGTCATGGAGCCTCCAACTGCAGGAAGGTCAGCATCGTCTCGCCGAAGCGCCGCTGGCGCACGGCCACGAGCCGGTCCACCACCGGCACCTCGGTGCGCCAGAAGTGCTTGACCACCACGATCGCGTCGGGAGCCAGATGGGGCACCAGCGTGCGGAGCGGCGCCACGATATCACGCGTCTCGTACGGCGGATCCACGGTCGCCAGGTCCCACGTCGACTTGCCACACGACCCCAGGAAGCGCTCGACGTCGGTGGCATGAACCGATGCGGACGCGGACAGCCGCGTCCGATCGAGGTTGGACCGGAGCGCCGTGACGGCATGCCGGTCCCGCTCCACGAAGTCTGCGCTTGCCGCACCCCGTGACAGCGCCTCGATGCCGATGGCGCCGGTTCCGGCGTACAGGTCGAGCACCCGGGCGCCCGGCACACGATCGCCGAGGATGGCGAACAGCGTCTCCTTGACGCGGTCGGTGATCGGCCGCGTGGCGTCGCCCCGGGGAGCGTGCAGCGGAACCCCACGGGCGGTCCCGGCGATGACGCGCATCAGGCGGCGTCCCCCTCCTCCTCCAGCCGGGTGAAGTCGGCCTGGAGGCGCGCGAGCCCGGGGCGTCGTTCCAGCGTCGGATCGGCACCGACCACCGTGTCCGCCAGCTCACGCGCGCGCTCGGCCAAACGGAGATGTCGGGGCTCGAACAACGACGCGATCCGCAGTGGCGGCAGGCCCGACTGCCGCGTCCCGAGCAGGTTGCCGGCGCCGCGCAGCCGCAGGTCCGCCTCCGCGATGGCGAACCCGTCCTGCGAGCCACGCACCACCTCGAGCCGCTCCCGGGCCAGCGGCTCGGTCACGTCGGACAGCAGGATGCAGAACGAACGGTGCGGCCCGCGGCCGACGCGCCCGCGGAGCTGGTGAAGCTGTGCCAGGCCGAAGCGCTCGGCGTCCTCGATGAGCATCACGCTCGCGTTCGGGACGTCGATGCCGACCTCGATGACGGTGGTGGCGACGAGGAGGTCCATGTCGCCGGCGGCGAAGGCGGTCATGGTGGCGTCCCGCGCGTCGGCCCGCTGCTGGCCGTGCACCAGCCCGACGCGCAGCTCGGGCAGCGCCGCCTGAAGCCGTTCGGCCTCGGCCTCGGCGCTGGCCGCCTGGAGCGACTCGGACTCGGTCACCAGCGGCACGACGACGAACGACTGCCGCCCCTCGGCAGCTTCCGAGGCGAGGAACGCCTCGATCTTCGGCAGCGCCTGCCGGTCGCGGATCTCCGTCCGGATGGGCTGGCGGCCCGGGGGGAGCTCGCGGATGGTCGAGATGGCGAGGTCGCCGTACACCGTCAGGGCCAGCGTCCGCGGGATCGGCGTGGCGGTGAGGGCCAGCAGGTGCGGCTCTCCCCCGCTCCCCTTGGCCTGAAGGGCGGCACGCTGCCCGACACCGAAGCGGTGCTGCTCGTCGACGATGGCCAGGCCCAGTCTCGGGAACTCGACCGCCTCGCTGATCACGGCATGGGTGCCGATGACCACCTCGGCCATGCCCCCGGCGATGGCGTCGTGGATCTCGCGCTTGCGCGCCGGCGTCAGCGAACCCGACAGGAACTCGGCCCGGACGCCGAGCGCGTCGAGCAGCGGCGCAAGGCCGTGGTGGTGCTGGCGGGCCAGGATCTCGGTCGGCGCCATGAGGGCGGCCTGCCACCCGGCGCGAACCGCGCTGGCCAGCGCCACCGCCGCCACCGCGGTCTTGCCGCTGCCGACGTCGCCCTGGAGCAGGCGTCGCATCGGCCGCTCCGAGGCCAGGTCGTGCGCGATCGCCTCCACGGCGCTCGCCTGATCGCGGGTCAGCTCGAACGGCAGCGCGGCGACGACCTCGGCCAGCTCGGCATGCGTGACCGCGATCTTCGGCGCCACCAGGTGCTCGCGGGCGCGGCGCGCCTGCGCCAGCGTGAGCTGCAGCGCGTACAGCTCGTCGAAGGCGAGGCGGTCGAGCGCATCGGTGACGTCGGCGGTCTCTTCCGGGAAGTGGGCCGTCTGGAGCGCCACGTCGAGCCGCGGCAGACCGTTGCGCTCCGCATCGGTCAGCGGGTCCTCGACGGCCGGCAGGGCGACGTCCAGGATGCGGGCGAGCACCTCGCGCAGCCGCTTCTGCGTGACGCCGGCGGCCAGGTGGTAGACCGGAACGACGCGGGCAGTGTGCACCGACTCGTGGCCCGCGGGGCTGAACTCCGGCGAGGTGAACTGGAAGCGCCAGCCGCGCTGGCTGACCTTGCCGCTGACGACGACCTCGTCGCCGACGCGCAGCCGCCGCTCGACGTAGCGGCGGCCGAACCAGATCGCCTCGGCCGAACCGCGCTCGTCGCTGAGCTGGGCGATGACGCGCTGCGGGCGGCGGCCGAAGCCTGGCTCGACACGGACGGCGTCCACGCGGACCAGCGCGGACTGCTTCTCGTCCGGCACGAGGGCATCCAGGGTCCGCAGGTCGCTGAAGTCGTCGTAGCGGAACGGGAGGTACCAGAGGGCCTCGCGGGGAGTCGTGATGCCGAGCTTGGACAGCGCGGACGCACCGCGGGCCAGGGCGGGGATCGCGTGGCGAATCGGCCGGTCCAGCTCATCGGGCGCCAGCGGCCGGCTCGATTGCATGGCTCGATCCTAGCGTGCTACCATCGCCGTCGCTCCGGCGCGACGAGCGCCGGGTTTTTCGTGTGATTGGAGACCCTTCGACCATGGCTCGCGTCTGCGACATCTGCGGCAAGCGCCCGATCACCGGCTGGAACCCCCAGTCGGTCGGGATGAACCGCAAGCGCGCGCTGCGCCGATGGCTGCCCAACCTCCAGCCGATGACCGTCACGCGTGACGGCAAGGTTGCGAAGGTCAGCGCCTGCAGCCGCTGCCGCCGCACCGCCCAGAAGGTCTGACCTTCTCCCCGGCCTGAACCGATGCGCCCGCGTCGTCCGACGCGGGCGTTCGCGTGCGCGAGCGCCTGGCATCGCCACGGTGGACGGATGACAACTCGCTGATCCTGAGCCGCGCTCAGGCGTCCCGATCGGAGTCGAGCACCAGCGTGAACGGTCCGTCGTTGACCAGCTCCACCGCCATGGAGGCGCCGAACCTGCCGGTCGACACCTCCACGCCGCTCACCCGCAGCCGCTCCACGAACCGCTCCAGCAGCGGCACCGCCTGATCGGGCAATGCGGCGCCCGTGAAGCCGGGACGCCGGCCACGGCGCACGTCCGCGTAGAGCGTGAACTGGCTGACGACCAGCAGCGAGCCGAAGGCATCGGCGAGCGAGCGGTTCGTTCGGCCCTCCTCGTCCTCGAAGTAGCGCAGGCCGATGAGCTTGTCGGCCATCCGGTCGACCACCGCGATGTTGTCATCCTGACCGATCCCGGCCAGCACCACCGCGCCGCGACCGATCTCGCCCAGCGGTTCGCCGTGGGCGGACACCGAGGCTCGAGTCACGCGCTGGACCACCAGGCGCATCGGTCTATGGAGAGCTCGAGGGGGAGCTCGAGGGCGACCCCGAGGGCTGCGCTCCCTCGGACGGTGCCGGCGGAACCGAGGTCACCGGCGCGGAATCCTCGCCCTCGCGCGGTGGTCCCAGCGCCGCCTCGGTGAAGGTCGCGCGAGCGTTCCAGATCATCCAGCCCTTGGCGCCGTTGTCGGACGCCGCCTGCATCTCCGCCTGGATCTGGTCGACGGTGTAGGGCGGGAAGGGTCCGTAGCCGAAGTCCTGGATCCATGGGCGAATGACGACCGGCAGCCCTTCCTTCTGCTCGTTCATGATCTGCAGCGTCTCGTCGATCACGTCGTACGGGTGCTCGTTCGGCACCGGGAAGCCGAAGACGCCGGGTCCGTAGTGCGACGGGTAGACCATGGGGCAGAAGTAGTCGACGTACGGCATGATCACCTCCGGCCGCTGCCCGATGCCCTGGTCGTCCGGCACGATGAAGCTGATCGGGAAGACGTCGGCGCCCAGGAACGCCTTTGTCGTGTCGAGCCTCGTGCTCACGACGCGCAGCACGCGCTGGATGGCCGGCAGGCGGAAGGATTGGACGTTCGGCAGGTTGGTGTCGGCCAGGTCGTAGGGGCCGTCGCTGAAGAAGCGGATGTAGTCCAGCTGCACCTCATCGAAGCCCTTGTCCGCCAGGTCGCCGGCGATGGCGGCGATGTACTCCGCGACGCCGGGCGCGGACGGATCGAGCCATGCGCCGCCGATGTTGTCGCGCCACGGCTCACCGGTGGCCACGTTCCGGACGGCGAGCTCCGGCCGGGCGGCAGCCGTCGTGTTGTCCTTCATGACCACCATGCGGGCGATGGTGTAGATGCCGCGCTCCTTGAGCATCGGCAGCAGCTCGGACAGGTCGAAGATGGGGTTGTCCATGACGGCGCCCGCCTCGACGGCCTCGGGCAGGTCGGTCGCGTAGTACAGCTGGCCCGACGTCTCCTTGACGTCGATGACCATGGCGTTCGCCTCGGTCCGCTCCATCAGGTCCAGGAAATTGTCCAGGCGTCCGGGCGCCTCGAAGACCGCGGCGGGCGCGTACAGCGCCCGCGCCTCGAACGGCTGCATGGCCACGTCGCGTTCCATCTGGTCGTCAATGGGGAGCTCGGCCAGGCGGTAGCCGGGCATCTTGTACACCACGGTGCCCTCCTCGGGCACGCCGGGCAGGGCGTAGGCGCCGTCCTCGTCCGACTCGACCATCGTGTCGGCGCCGTCGACGAAGACGCGCACACCGGCAATGGGCTCGCCCGCCTCGTCGGTGATCGTCCCGGAGACGACGTTCGAGCGCAGCGCGACGCGCAGCCCGCCATCGTCCGGCACGGTGGCCGTCGTGGCGTCGTAGCCGTCGGCCGTGACCTCGACCTCCCCGCCGCGCATGGCGGTGAGCGTGGCCGTCCCCGCGTCGCCGGTTGAGGCGGACCGACCCTCGACCGACACCTCGGCCCCGGGAACCGGCGCCTCGGTCCCCTGGGTGACGATGGTCACCTCGACCTCGCGCGGCTGCTCGGGGGTCGGATCCGGCGTCGGGACGAACGGCAGGTTGGGACCGTCGCTGCAGGCGGCGAGGACGACGGCGAGGAGGGCGACGACGAGCAGCGGGAGCAGGCGGCGCGAGGGCAGCGGTCAGGTCCTTTCGGTGTCGGGTGCGGCGTTGGCGCGGCCGAGGGCGGCGGCACGCAGGGCGGCGACCGTGGGCGCCAGGTCGCCGTCGGTACTGTACAGGCCGCTGCCCACGACCAGCACGCTTCCGCCGGCATCCCAGGCCGATGCGATGGTGTCCGTCTTCACCCCGCCGTCGACCCCGATCTCGACCGACAGCGCGCGACGCTGGATCTCGTCGCGAAGGGCTCGCATCTTCGCCAGCACCTCGGTGATGAACGACTGCCCGCCCCATCCGGGGTGAACGGTCATCGCCAGCACCAGGTCCACGCGCTCGAGGTACGGGAGGACGGCCTCCGCGGGTGTCTCGGGGTTCAGCGCGATGCCCGGACGACGCCCCGCGGCTTCGATGGCGCGGATCACCTCGTCCGGCGCGTCCTCGGCCTCCACGTGGAAGACGATCAGGTCGCTCCCCGCCTCCGCGAAGCGCTCCGCATACGCCAGCGGGTTGTCGATCATCAGGTGGCTGTGGAACGGCAGCCGCGAGTGCGACCGCAGCGACTCGACCACGACCGGTCCCATGGTCAGGTTGTCGACGAAGTGGCCGTCCATGACGTCGAGGTGGATCGAGTCCACGCCGCCTGCATCGGCGCGTCGGACCTCGTCTCCCAGGCGGCTGAAGTCCGCGTTCAGGATCGACGCCGAGATGTGCGGGCGATCCATCAGCGGCTCGCCACCGCGACCTCGGGCGTCGGCTGCCCCTGGCGTGCGTCGCGCGCCTGACGCGCGTCGCGAAGCGACTTCCCGCGCAGCTGGGCGTGGAGCTGGCCGCAGGCGGCCTCGATCTCGCGCCCCCGGGTGTCGCGCACGGTGACCGCCACGCCGCCCCCGCGCAGGATCGCGACGAAGCGGGCGATGCCGGCCGGTGACGTGCCGCTCCATCGGGAGCCCGGCGTCGGATTGAGCGGGATCAGGTTGACGTGGGAGCGCCAGCCG
>DASTYP010000019.1:0-6472 GCA_035764845.1 Candidatus Limnocylindria bacterium | reverse complement strand
TGCCGGTCGTGCTGTCGCTCTCGGTGGCCGGCGCGACCCGGCAGGTTCGGCTGCCGGACCGCGTGGCGTGGGACGAGCGGCTGGCCGACGACCTGCGCCGCGCCGCCGGCGTGGCGGTCGCGGTCGAGCTGCGGCCGGAGGCGGGGGACCGGCCAGCCTGAGGCTCAATGGGCGATCGGCCCGTGCGTACGTCGCTGGGTCAGGAACCAGGTGACCAGCACCGCGGCGCTTCCCACCAACAGGCCGCCCAGCATGGACTCGTCCAGCGCCAGTCCGTCGATGATCGGCTGGATCTCGTCCTCGGTGTACGTCGCGAACAGCACCTCGCTGAAATAGAGGCCGCCCAGGAAGGCGGCGAGGGCGCCGACGGCCCACATCCAGGTCGTGTGCCGTCCGGCGATGACGTGCGCGATGACGCCGAAGCCCAGCGCCAGCGCAACCAGGATGCCGAGGCCGGAGAGGCCAAGGTCGTACTGCATCGTAGGGACCCTCCGTTCCGCGCACGCCGATGCGCGCGCACGCGCGCTACGCTGGCCCGCTCGTGCGGGCGGCGCCAGTGCCGGATGGCATCGGGTCGCGTCCTACCCGGGCAGCTCGACCGTCTCGAGGAGGGCGTCGATCTCCGCGATGACGTCGGCCTGATCGAGAGAAAGGCCGCGAACGACGGCGCTGATCTCGATCCATCGCTCCGGGAAGCCGGGCGGGCTGAGCTGCCACCACAGGAGCGTCGTGCGCTCGTCGACGACCTGCTGCTCGAAGGCGGCGGGCTTCCCGTCGATCATGGCGTCGGCGTCCAGGCCGAACGGCCGCGAAACGACGGGGTCGGGGACCGGCGGAGTTGCGCCCTCGTAGGCGGTCACGACGATCGAGGCCTCGCCCGAGGGGATGTCGTCGCGCGCCAGGGGACACACCGTACCGAACGAGGTGCACAGCTGGTCCCCGTCGAGCCCGAAGGTGACGAGGTGCGCGACGACCCGGTGCGCTGGGGGATCGTCGGGGTCGCCCGCGGCGACTACCCAGTCGGGCGGGCGGAGGAAGGTGATCTCCGGGTCCGCGAACCGGATCCGGTCGTCGGTGGGAGCCGCCGCGAGCGACAGGGCGACCATGACCCCACCGACGAGGACCAGGGCACCCAGGACCACGATGGCGGCCGCCCAGCCCGAGTCGAGCGCGGATGGCGGTGCCGCGGGCCGAGGTGGCGGTCGTCGCATCGGTCCGGCGACCCGTTCGGCCGGGCTCCAGTGCGGCCCGGCCACGGTTGGCTGCGCGTGCAGCCGGTCCCATCGGGCCCGCCGGTTGACGTCCGAGAGGATGTGCCAGGCCTCGTTGATGCGGGCCATCTCCGCGCTTTGCGGCGCTCCCGCGTCGGGGTGGTGGCGCCTCGCCAGGGCGCGGTACGCCCGCGCGATGTCGGTGCGCATCGCGGTGCGGCTCACGCCCAGGACGGTGTACGGATCGATCTCGGCCACGGCCGCCGCAGTGTAGGTGGCCCTTGCTATCCTGTCGCCCGTGATCACCAAGCGCACCAAGCGACGCCCGGTCGAGCCGGCGGATCCGGATCTGACCGTCACGCCCTCCGCCGACGATGCCGCGACCGCGGCCACGGTCCCGGCCGCATCGGTCGCCCCGATCGATGACGACCAGCTGGACGCCGCGATCCTGCGGTTCATCCGCCAGAAGCCCAATCGCCAGGTCGACCTCTCACCGTTGGCCGATGAGCTCGGCGTCGATCCCTTCCGTGTCCAGCTCGCCGCCGAGCGGCTCGGGCGACGCCGGATGATCGTGCTGCCGTTCGTCGAGCCGGGAACCGCGGGTGGGGCCGAGCTGACCGCCGTTGGCCTGCGCTGGCTGCTGGCGCGGGAGGGCGGCACGCCGGCGGATCAACCGGTGGCGCTGAAGCCCGCCAGGAAGCGGGTGCGGCCCGAGGAGGAAGCGGCGCGACTGCCGCGATCCCAGGTCTACGGCGTCCTGCGAGGCTGATCCACCGGGAACGCTCAGGTCTTGAGGAAGCGCCGCAGGAACCGCTGCGTTCGTTCCTCGCGCGGCGAGTCCAGGATCTGCTCGGGGGGTCCCTGTTCCACGATCTCGCCCTCCTCCATGAACACCACGCGGTCGGCGGCCTCGTTCGCGAAGTGCATCTCGTGGGTGACGACGATCATGGTCGTTCCGCTGTGCGCGAGGTCCTCCATGACGACCAGCACCTCGCCGATCAGCTCGGGGTCGAGCGCCGAGGTCGGCTCGTCGAAGAGCAGCACCTTCGGCTCCATCGCCAGCGCACGGGCGATCGCCACTCGTTGCTTCTGCCCCCCGGACAGGCGGGCGGGATACTCGTTGCGCTTGTCCGCGAGCCCGACGACCTCCAGGAAGTAGTCGGCGCGCTCGACCGCCTCGGCACGCGGGATCCGACGCACCCGCATCGGCGCCTCGATGCAGTTGCCCAGCGCGGTCATGTGCGGGAACAGGTTGAAATCCTGGAACAGCATTCCGGTCCGGAGACGGATCTGCCGGATCTGTTCGCGGTGTCGCCGCGAACGCGCGTGGAGCGGATCAGCGTCGACCCGCAGCCCGTCCACATCGACCGATCCGGACGTCGGCTCCTCCAGGAAGTTGATGCAGCGCAGGAGGGTCGTCTTGCCCGAGCCGGAACGACCGATGATCATCACGGCCTCCCGCTGGCGGACCTCGAGGTCGATCCCGCGCAGGACGTGGTTGCGCCCGAAGTACTTCTCGAGCCCCGTCACGCGGACCACGGCCTCGCCGAGCTGCGGCGCGTCAGGCGGTGTCACGGCCGTCATCGTTCGCCCCGCCTGAGCCGCCGTTCCAGGCGCTCCTGCGCGAAGCTGAGCGCGATGGTCAGCACCCAGTACACGACCGCGGCGATGAGCAGCGTCTCGGTCGAGCGGAAGAAGCGGGTGCCGGTGACGTCGGCCCGCCACAGCACTTCGCGGACCCCGAGGATGTAGACCAGCGCGCTGTCCTTGATCATGGCGATGAACTCGTTGCCGATCGCCGGCGTCACGATGCGCAGCGCCTGCGGGAAGACGATGCGGCGCATGACCTGGGCCTCCGTCATGCCCAGCGCGCGGGCCGCCTCACGCTGGCCGGGCGGCACCGCCTCGACGCCGGCGCGGAAGATCTCCGTCATGTAGGCGCCGTAGTTGAAGGCCAGCGCCCCGATGCCGGCCGGCAGCGCATCCAGCACGATCCCGAACTGCGGCAGCGCCAGGTACCAGAACAGGATCTGGACGATGAGCGGCGTGCCGCGAATGAGCGACACGTAGAACGACGCGATCGCGTTGAGGACCGGGTTGTTGGAGAGCCGGCCGAGCGCGCCCAGGGTCGCCAGGATGATGGCAAGCGAGATCGAGACGACGCAGACCAGGAGCGTGATCGGCGTGCCTTCCAGGATGAACGGCCCGACTTCGGCGATGAAGCCAGGGTCGATGCGACCGGTGAGGGCCAGGCCGATGCCGAGCCCGAGGACCAGGCCGATCCAGACGACCGCGAAGATGGCTCGCCAGGACCACCTGGCGCGCTGCTCTGCACGCTCGACGTCCTCGATGTCGTAGCGACGCGGGCGATCCTCGACCCGGGATTCGATCACGCCGGCCCCTTCTCTGCGAGATGAAGGCGGCCGGGTGCCGGAACTGTCCGGCACCCGGCCCGTGTCGAAGCTGGGCTAGTCGCGGACGGTCAGGTCGAGCGCCAGCGACTCGTCCTCGCAGGGATAGGTGCCATCGGCGCAGTACCAGTGCCGGCTGAGTTCGGAGAGCGTGCCGTCCTCGTGCATCTGGCCGATGATCTCGTCCACCGCCTCGACGAGCGAGTCGTTGTCCTCGACGGTGTTGTCGAACGCGACGGCAAGCGGCTCGTAGAACACCGGGTCGCCGACCTTCTCGATCTCGAAGCCGTTGGCGATCGCCCCCTCCACCGTCGTGGACGAGCTGAGCCAGCCCGCGAAGTTGGTGCGGCCGGCACGCCAGTCCTCGGCGCAGTTGATATCGGTGTCGAAGGTCGTGCTCTGCACGCCCTCGGGTGGCTCGGTGACGTCGCCCGCCTCTTCGGTCAGCGTCAGCGTTCCGTCCAGCCACTGCAGATACGTCGTTCCGCCGCCCACGCAGACCGTCTCCCCGGCGAGGTCGTCGACCGACGCGATGCCGCTGCCGCTGTACGTCGCCATCTGGGCCGGCGTGTAGTAGTACGGCTGCGTGAAGTCGATGATCTCCTTGCGATCCTCGGTGATGGTCATCGATCCGACGCTCATGTCCCAGCGACCGGACCAGTTCCCCGCGGTGATCGCCTCCCAGCCGGGAGTCTCCCACTCGATATCGACGCCCAGCCGGTTCGCGATCTCGGTCGCGACGTCGATGTCGAAGCCGGCGAAGGTGTCACCGTCCGCATACGACTGCGGCGGATACTCCGGATCCGTGGAGACCACGATGACGCCGGCCTCGCAGATGCGGCCGAGGTAGTCGTCGCCCGAGTAGTCGTCACACACGGGACCCCCCGTCGCGCCGCTGGCCGCGGGCTGGCTGGCGCCGCCCGACTCGGCTGCGGACTCGGCCGCGGATTCACCGGCGGACTGCCCGCCATTGCCGCCAGCCTGGCAGGCCGCCAGGATCAGCATCGCCACCGGCAAGAGCGCGATGCGTCGCAAGTGGTTCATTCGCCCTCCTCCACGCCTCCACCTCGCCGACCACGTCGGCGCCTACGATCCGCTCGGTCGCCGTGTTGTAGCACGTTCGTCCGTGTCGTGCCGCCCGATTTGCCGGGCGATACACTCGGCTGCATGACCATGACGGAGCCGACGAACACGCCGCTCAGCCGCGCCGAGACCCTGCCCTCGCGCTACTACCTCGACCCCGACGTCCTCGAGCTCGAGAGGGAGCGCATCTTCGGGCGGACGTGGCAGCTGGTCGCGCGCATGGACGAGCTGGCGCGGGTGGGGGACTTCGTCCCGGTCACCGTCGTCGACGAGCCGATCGTGATCACCCACGCCCAGGACGGCGAGCTGAAGGCCTTCTACAACGTCTGCCGCCACCGCGCCGGCCAGGTGGCGCTCACCAAGGGCAACCGCAAGTCGCTTCAATGCCGCTATCACGGCTGGACCTACGGACTGGACGGCACTCTCCGTGCCTGCCCGGAGATGGAGGACACCGAGAACTTCCGCAAGGAGGACTTCGGCCTCATCCCGGTTCGCGTCGAGCGCTGGGGGCCCTTCGTCTTCGTCAACCTCTCGGCCGATGCGCCACCGTTGCGCGAGGTGATGGGGGCCATCCCCGCCGAGGTCGAGCGCTCCGGCTACGACGTTGACCGCATGCGCCTGGTCGAGCGACGCGACTACGTCATCGAGTGCAACTGGAAGGTCTACGTCGACAACTACCTCGAGGGCTACCACCTGCCGATCGCACACCCGCAGCTGTACAAGGAGCTCGACTACGACTCGTATCGGGTCGAGGAGTTCCGGTACTACTCGAAGCAGCACGCGCCGATCCGCGAGCTTCGCCCCGGGGAGGAGCTCGGCCGCGACCGCCGCTACCTCCGCACGGCCGATGGTGAGGAGGACGCGCTCTACTACTGGCTCTTCCCGAACACGATGTTCAACATCTACCAGGACAACATGTCGTCGAACGTCATCCTGCCGCTGGGCCCGGATCGGACCCTGACGATCTTCGAGTGGTTCTTCGCCGAGCCCGGCTCGGGTCCCGGCTGGGAATCGATGCAGCAGACGATCGCGTTCTCCGACGAGATCCAGCAGGAGGACATCGTCATCTGCGAGCAGGTGCAGCGCGGCCTGCGGTCCCGTGCCTACGACACGGGCCGCTTCTCCGCGAAGCGCGAGAACGGCGTCTACCACTTCCAGAACCTGGTCCGCGAGTTCCTCGGGGACCAGATCGCGGGGTGACGCTGCCCCGTTGCGAGCGGTGACCGGCGACATCGTCCCGGCGTGCTGACGCGTCTCAATTCACACCAGGCGTGCATGTGGCGCGACGAGGCCGGTCATCGGCGCGCTGACGCGTTCCAATTCACACCAGGACGGCATTCGGCCTCTTCGGAGTCGGCGAGCGGCCGCGGGGGTCGGTCCGGCGCACCCCTTGGTGTGAATTTGCGCCTTTCGGCGATCGATGTCGGCTCGGCGACGGGCAGGACGCGTCTCAATTCACACCAAGCGTGCATGTGGCGCGACGAGGATGGTCATTGGCGCGCTGAAGCGTCCCAATTCACACCACAACGGAATTCGGCCTGTCCGGGAGCCCCGCACGGCCATGCGCTGCGACCCGCTCACACCAGGTGTGAATTCGGACGGCTCGACGGGCGTCGTTGCGCTCGCCTGGCGAGGCGTCCTGCATCCGCCCGCTCGGCGAACCAGAGCAGGCCGGTCGGGGCCGGGAGCATCGGCTCTCGAACCCAGGCCAGGGCGGCTCGACCGCGTGTGGAGAATCTGGCGAAGAGCGCGGCGTGCTCGGTCACG
>DASTYP010000018.1:0-3060 GCA_035764845.1 Candidatus Limnocylindria bacterium | reverse complement strand
CGTTCGACCCCGACATCGTCTTCGCCGCCGCCGCCCGATTCGACAAGGCCATCGAGGTGAACTCGCGGCCGGAGCGGCTCGATCCGCCGAAACGGCTGCTGCGCCTGGCCGTGGAGGCCGGCTGCCGGGTCGCCATCGACTCCGACGCGCACACCCCGGGGCAGCTGTTCTGGCTCGGCAACGGCTGCGAGCGCGCCTACCTCTGCGGCGTGACGGTGCCGATGATCGTCAACGCCCTGCCCCTGGACGAGCTGCAGGCCTGGACGGCCGCGCACGACTCGGCGGGCGGCTCCTGACCGCGGCGCCTGGATGGCGCGCGACGTGCATCGGTCAGGTCGGGCGCATACTGGACGCCCACCCGCATGAGGAGAATCCGATGGCCGTTGCCAAGGTGACCGAGCTGTCCTGCACCTCGACCGAGAGCTTCGAGGATGCGGTTCGTCAGGGAGTCGATCGCGCACAGAAGACGCTGCGCGGCGTTCGCAGCGCCTGGGTCAAGGAGCAGCGCGTGAACATCGGCCGGGATGGCGCCGTAGAGTTCCAGGCGAACATCCTGGTCACGTTCGTCCTCGAGGACTGACATCCCCGCTGGACCGATACGGCCGGCGCCTCGCGCGCCGGCCGTTCTGCTGCCCGGTCCCTAGGCCTCCGCGAGTCCGATCTGCCCGCCCTGTCGCGTGAACCGCGACCGGTAGGTCGGGTTGCTGACGCGCTGGCTGACCATGGCCGCGTCGAGCGGCTTGCCGCTGCGCGGCGGCGCGTACCGGCCGCGTTCGGCGATGGCCGAGGCTAGCTCACCGGCGGACATGGGTCCGCGCTCGCGCAGGACGGCGATCATCTCGTCGTGGAGCGCGACCCGCTCGCTCGGCGCGGCCGCGACGGTATTGCGCCGCGCACGCTTGCGTGGCGCCTCGGCCACGGGCTCGGGCGCGAACGCCTCAGGTGCCTGCGCCTCCTGCATCGGCTGCTCGGGAGCTGCGGCCATGGCGTCCGGCTGCGGCTCGGGCTCCGGCTCAGGCGCGGACTGCGGCTGGCTCACCGGTGCCGGTCGGCCTCCCTCGAGCGCCTCGACGCGAGCGACCAGGTCCGCCACCTGCTCCGCAAGGGAGCGATCACCACCGGTGCGGGCCGCGTCGATCCGCTCCTCGACCCATTGACGGGCCAGCTCACCGGGCCGCGTGCCCGCCTCACCGGCGAGCCGCTTGAGCGCGCTCAGACGACGCGGGTCCAGGCGCAGCTGCATGGCGCCCTCGTCCTCGGGGTTGAATCGCGGTCGGGGCTGGTAGGGCGGACGGTCGCCGCCACGCTGCTGGTACGGCGGGCGGTCACCGCCACCTCCGCCGCGCTGATAGGGCGGGCGGTCAGCGCCACCTCCGCCGCGCTGGTACGGCGGGCGATCTCCGCCGCGGGGTGGATAGCTCGGCCGCTCCCCCCGATCGCGGTCGAAGCGTTCGGGTCGGTCGGGGCGGCGATCTCCGCCGCGTCGGTTGAAACTCACGTTTAAACGATACGCTCGTTTAAACGAATGCGCCAGTGCGGAGTCAGAACGAGCCCGATCCGCCTCCGCCGCCACCGCTGCCGCCGCCGCCGAACCCCCCGCCACCGCTCGACGACGAGCTGGAGGGAGGGGTCGACCCCACGCTCGTGAGCGCGTCGAACATGGAGCCGATGTCGGGGATGGCCGAGGCGGAGAAGATGCTGCCGGAGCCGTAGCTCACGCCGCCCGCCATGTCCCCGGCCGCGCCGGACCACGCCGATCCCGGCGACGAGCCCATCCAGTACGGGTAGTAGGCGCCGGCGGGGGAGCCGGTGCGCTGCGCCTGGTGCTCGAGCCCGCGGGCGAGGACCTTCGCGACCTCGTCGTGCAGGCCCAGGGCGATGCCCCACACCACGGCCTTGTCCGGCGTATCGGCCAGGCGTGCCACCTCGGGCTGCTCGACCACTTCGCCCATGCTGCGCGCCTGGTCCATGGTCTTGCGCAGCGTTCGCCGGTAGGCCCGCAGCATCATCTCGACGTAGGCGCCGTTCTGCGTTCGCTGGCTCATGGCCCGACCGAACCCGATGACCGCCACGCCCGCCAGGATCAACGCCCCGCCCAGCATCACCGCACCGCTCATCGGGACCGTGACGCCCAGGAAGATCGCGCCGCCGCCGATGACGGCGATGCCCACGCCGGTCCACGTCATGCGCTGGATCGCGGGGCCCGGGAGCCGCGTCAGCCAGCCGATGCGCACCGCCTCTTCCTCCAGCGAACGTCGCACCGGCTTCATGCTGTCGTTGAGCGACCAGAGGCGCTCGCGACTGAGGATCCCCGAGGTGCTGCCCTTGCGCTGCAGGATCTGCCAGGCTTCGCGCTCGGGACGCGGGAGGCGTTCGTCGTCGGCGGCGGCATCGGTGCGAACCTCGATGGCGGGATCGGTGAGCGGGTCGGGGTCGTCGTCGCGCTTCACCTCCCGGACGCGGTCGAGGTTCTGGAACCCGAGGCGGCCGGTGCTGGCGAGCTCGGCCAGCAGTGTCGCGATGGAGTGGTCGTCCGCCGTCCCGTTGCGCACGACCGTGGCCAGCGGCGGCGTCATCTCGGCGGGCGGGCCGGCCATGAGCACCGAGGGCGAGTCGACCAGGTCCGGGTCGTCGCCCTCGCGCCGCCAGCGCAGGTAGGCCCAGCCCACGATTCCCAGCAGGAGCAGTGGCGACACGATGAGCCCGAGCACCGCGTTGAGGACCCGGCCGACGGTCAGCGGCACCGTGTCCGGGGCCATGCGCTCCTGCACCGCCTCGATCGCGTCGAGCGCGGCCGCGTTGAGGTCACCGTCACGTGCCTTCGGGATGAACCGATCGTCGATGATCGACTGCAGCCCGTCCTCGTCGATGTGCTGGCTGATGAACCCCGAGCCGCCGTACAGGCTGGCCTTGCCGTGGATGAGGTCGGGCTCCAGCCCCACCATCAGCACCAGCCCGTCGTCGAAGCCGGCGCGGCCGATACCCCACTGGTCGATGAGCGCGGCCGCGTTCGCCAGGTTGCCGTCCTCGGTCTGGCCGGGATCGACCTGGGTGTAGACC
>DASTYP010000017.1:0-15964 GCA_035764845.1 Candidatus Limnocylindria bacterium | reverse complement strand
TGGCGGAGGGGGTGGGATTCGAACCCACGGTGGGTTGCCCCACGGCGGTTTTCAAGACCGCTGCAATCGTCCGCTCTGCCACCCCTCCGCGGCCGTCGCTATCGTATCCGGTTCCCGATCTCACACCGAACAGGGGTCCAGCGTTCCACGCACCGATGACGGATACGACGACCGCCACCATCCTCGACCAGCCACGGGTCCCGGCCGCCAGCATCGACTGGCTCGCGATCGGCGCGGCGCTCCTCACCGTCCTGCTGTGGGCCTCGGCCTTCGTGGGGATCCGCGCCGTGGCCGACGACCTGTCGCCCGGCTCCTTCGCGCTGGGGCGGCTGCTGGTCGGCGCGCTGGCCCTCGGAGTGCTGGTCGCGCTGCGGCGTCCGGCACTCCCGGGACGGCGCCGTGACTGGCTCCTGATCGCGGCGGCCGGCGTCGTCTGGTTCGGCACGTACTTCGTGGCGCTCAACGCCGGCGAGGGGCTGGTGGACGCCGGGACGGCCGCCATGCTGGTCAACATCGGCCCGATCCTCATCGCCGCGTTCGCGGGCATCTTCCTGCACGAGGGCTTCCCGCCGCGGCTGGTGGCCGGGTCGGCCGTTGCGTTCGCCGGCACGCTCGTCATCGGCGTCGCGAGCGGGACGGCGTCGGGCGAGGCATCGGCGCCGATCGGCGTGCTCCTGTGCCTGGTGGCGGCCCTCGCCTACGCGCTCGGCGTGACCCTGCAGAAGCCGGCGCTCAAGCGGGTGCCGGCGCTGACGGTGACGTGGATCGGCTGCACCGTGGGCGCGATCGCGACGCTGCCGTTCGGCCCGCTGCTGGTGCAGGAGCTGGGGACGGCGCCCGCGGACGCCATCGCCTGGATCGTGTACCTCGGCATCTTCCCGACCGCCATCGCCTTCACGACCTGGGCCTTCGCGCTGAACCGCACGACGGCCGGGCGGTTGGGCAGCACCACCTATCTCGTACCGCCGGTGGCGATCGTGATGGCCTGGCTGCTGCTCGGCGAGGTGCCGCCAGCGCTGGCGTTCGCCGGCGGCGCCCTGTGCATCGGCGGCGTGATCGTCGCCCGCAGCGGCGGGCGCATCGGTCTCAGGAGGCGAGGAACGTCAGCGTGATCCAGGCGGCGACGCCCGCCACCGTTGCCGTGAGGATCGTGCCCCACGCCATGTCGACGACGGTGACCAACGAAGGCCAGCCGCGCAGGGTGGCGTGGTTGGTCAGGTCGTAGGTCGCGTAGGCCACGAAGCCGAAGGCGGCACCCCGCAGGGCGGCCGTGATCGCGGAGCCGTCGTCCACGCCCGGCTGCGTGGCGAAGAACCAGGCGCCGATGGTGTAGATGACGTAGAAGAGGATCGCCGGCGGCCAGTTCGTCGCGTCGCCGAGCAGGTGCCCGATGTTGTCGCGGTAGAAGTTTCGGGCGACCAGCGTCAGCCAGATGCCGTCGAGGACGGCCATGACGCCGAAGGTGGCGAGCAGCGCAGGAATCGACATGGTGACGAGGGTACGCGCCGATCCACGCGCCGGATCACCTCGCCGAGGGCTCAGGCACTCAAGCCTGGACCGATGAGCTCCTGGCCGCCGAAGTAGGGCCGCAGCACCTCGGGGATCTCGACCGATCCGTCCGGCCGCTGGTACGTCTCGAGGATGGCGGCGACCGTCCGCGGGAGCGCCAGGCCGGACCCGTTGAGGGTATGGACCAGCTCCGGGCGCGCTCCGGCGTCGGGACGGAATCGGATCCCCATGCGGCGCGCCTGGAAGTCGCGGAAGTTGCTGACGCTGCTGACCTCGAGCCAGCGCTCGACGCCGGGAGCCCAGACCTCGAGGTCGTACTTCCGGGCCTGGGTGAAGCCCATCTCCCGGGTCGCCATGAGGAGCACGCGGTAGGTCAGCCCCAGCCGCTGGAGGAGCACCTCGGCCCGCTCGGTCAGCCACTCGAGCTCGCCGGCGGACTCCTCCGGGCGGGTGAAGCTCACCATCTCCACCTTGTCGAACTGGTGGACGCGCAGGATGCCGCGCGTGTCCTTGCCGGCGGCGCCCGCCTCGCGGCGGAACGAGGCCGAGTAGGCCGCATAGCGGAGCGGCAGCATGGCGCCGTCCAGGATCTCGTCGCGGTGGAGGTTGGTGACGGGGACCTCCGCGGTCGGGATCAGGTACAGGTCGTCACGGGTGACGACGTACATCTGGTCCTCCTTGTCCGGTATCTGGCCGGTGCCGCGCGCCGAGTCCGTGTTGACCAGGACGGGTGGCCACACCTCGGTCATGCCGTGCTCGCGGGTGTGGACGTCCAGGAACCAGTTGATCAACGCGCGCTGGAGGTTCGACCCCGCGCCGAGGTAGACGGGAAAGCCCGATCCCGCGACCTTCGCGCCGCGGGCGTTGTCCAGCATCCCGAGCGACTCGGCCAGCTCCCAGTGCGGTCGGCGCTCCCACGGGCCGTACTCGGGGTCCGAGTCGTCGACCCGCGCCTGGACCTCGCCCCACGACCGCGCCACGAGGTTCGCCTCCTCGCCGCCGATCGGGACGTCGGGATCCGCCGGGTTCGGGATGCGCAGCATGGCGTCGTCGAGCTCCGCTTCCACGCGGGCCAGCTCCTCGTCGACCGCCCTGATCCGCTCCCCCACCGCCGTCGAGCGCACCTTGAGGTCGGCGACGTCGGGCCCTCCGGGGTCGGCGCCGCCGCGAATGGCCTCACCGATGCGCTTCGAGCTCGCGTTGCGCTCGGCCTTGAGGGCATCGCCCTCGGCCAGCAGCACGCGCCGACGCTCGTCCAGCGCGACGGCCAGGTCGACGAGGGCGGGGTCCTCGCCCTTGTCGGTCGCCGCACGACGGAGAGCATCGGCGTCGTCGCGGAGGCGCTGGAGCCCGACGCTCATGACGCCACCCTGGCCGCCGACGCGGCGTCGCGGATGCGCCCGATGACGAAGTCACGCTCCAGCGCGGCCAGCAGCCAGCCGGCGCGCGGCCCGGACGTGCGGCCGAGGAAGGCGGCGTACAGCGCCGCGAAGGCCCGGCCGGCCGGGAGGTCGTTAGCGGTCGCGGTGGCGAAGATGGCCGCCTGCACCGCCTCGCCGCTCCACTCCACGCCGGCGAGCGCGTCGGCCAGCGCGGCGAGGTAGGCACGCTGCGCGTCGTCGAGCTCGGCGGCCGCGGCCGGCAGCGCGTCACGCTGGACCGCCAGACGCGCGCGCTCGGGCGCATACGCCTCCAGCCAGGCGCGGGCTGCGCGCCGGCGCTCCTCCAGCAGGTCCCGTTCGTGGGAGGTCAGCGGACCGCCCTTCTCGACGGCCACGCGTTCCTCGACGTCGACGCCCGGGATCTGCTCCAGCAGCGCCAGGTGGCTGAACGCCGGTCGGTAGGCGGCGGCCAGGGCGGCCACATCGGCATCCGCGTCCACCTGCGTCAACGCGAAGACGCGTTCGTGGTCGGGCGGGAGCTCGCCGCGGACCTCGCGACCGGCGGTGGCGGCCGCCAGGCGATCGGATTCGTCGAAGAGGCGCGGGATCGCATCGGTCCCGTACGGGTCGAACTCGATCGCGGTGTTGGGGCGCGGTCGCAGGAAGAGGAGCCGCAGCTGCTCCGGCGGGATGACGTCCGCGATCTCCGTTGCCGCCGCGCCGACGCCCTTCGAGGTCGACATCTTCCGTCCGCCGATGTTGAGGAACTCGTACGGCAGGTTGCGGGGCGGCTCGTTGCCGAACACCTCGCGCGCGATGGCGTCGGAGCGGTCGCGCGACCCTCCGGCGGTGGAGAGGTCCTTGCCGGCCGGCTCGATGGTGACGCCGAACAGGTCCCACTTGGCCGCCCAGTCCACGTTGTACGGCAGCTTGGCGCGGCCACCGAACGGCGAGACCTCGCCGGCATGCCCGCAGCCGGTGGCCCAGCGCACCAAGTCCGTGCGGCACTCGTAGCGGACGACGCCGCGCTCCGTGTCCCAGCCGGTGACGATGGTCGTCCCGATGCGCCCGCAGGACTCGCAGATGACGAACAGCGGGTGCCACTCGTCCGGGTGGTTGACCTTGGCGACGCGCCGGTAGATCTCGCGGATGGTGGGGGCGGCGTCCAGCGCGGCGCGGATGTATCGGTCCATGGCGCCGGAGGCGTAGACCTCACTCATCCAGTAGTAGGTGTCCGGTCGGATGCCCAGGCCGTCGAAGGTGTCGACGAAGACGCCGGCGAAGTGGCGGGCGTAGGACGCATGGCAGTCGCCGGCAGGATCCGGGACGTGGGCGAGCGGCACGCCCATGTATCGGTCGATGGCGTCCGGGGTGAGCAGCGCCTGGGCGTCCATCGGATCGAGGTCGTCGACGCCGTAGCGAAGCTCGACCTCGCGCCCCGCGTCGCGGAGGGCGCGGGCGATGGCGTCCACGACCACCGGCCCGCGCAGGCTGCCGACGTGAACCGTCCCGGACGGCGTCTTCGAGTCGTTGACGACCTGGCGGCCGGTGGCCGACGCGGCGAGCTCGTCAGCCCAGAACACGTGCGTCCCTAGCCGACGCGGACGACCGTGTACTCGATCGGCCCGGAGGGCGCATTGACGACGACCTTGTCGCCCTTCTTGCGGCCCATGAGGGCGACGCCGACCGGCGACTCGTTGCTGATCCGGCCGTCGCGGGGCGCTGCCTCCGCCGAGCCCACGATGGTGAAGGTCTCCTCACCGTCGCTGCCCTTGATGACCACCTTGGAGCCGATTCCGACCGAGTCGCCATTGGTCTTCTCGATGACCGCGGCGTTGCGCAGCTGGAGCTCGAGCGTGGCGATCCGGCCCTCCAGGAACGACTGCTCCTGCTTGGCGTCCTCGTACTCGGCGTTCTCGCTGAGGTCACCGTCGAGCTTCGCCTCGTGGATGCGCGCCGCGACCCGCGGACGCTCCAAGGTCACGAGCTCGTTCAGCTCGGCCTTGAGCTTCTCGAGACCCTCGGCGGTGAGATAGACCGGCTTGGTGTTCATGGCGTACGTCCCCTCGTCCTCCTGCGACGTCCCCCGGTTGGGGGCATGCGGCCGGTTGGGGTTACCGACCGACGACGTCTGCTGCTGATAACAAAAAACGCTCCAGGCCCCGCCCGACGTCGAAACGACCTGGGGCGGCGTCTCCTGAAGCTGGCCGTACCCCCAATCTCGAGAGATGCGGGCCAGGCATGCCGGCCGGTCCTCCCGGCGGCCGCCGCATTGTAGGTCGGGCCCCCGGGGAAGTCAAAGGTTGCTCGACTCCGCTCGGTCGCCCGCCGACCTGGCGATGACGGGTCAGCGGCCGAGGACGACCAGGACCACCACCAGGGCGGCGAACGCGATGCGATAGATGCTGAAGATCGCAACCGAACGACGCCGCAGCCAGGCGAGCAGGAAGCCGATCGCGAGCATGCCGGACAGCGCGGCGACCGCGAAGCCGACGCCGATGGCCACCCACTCCGACGAGGTGTGGGCCTCGGTCAGCAGGTGCCGCGATCCGTACACGCCGGCGCCGAAGGTGATCGGGGTGGCCAGCAGGAAGCTGAAGCGTGCCGCCGCTTCGCGCGTGAGGCCCAGGGCCAGGCCGGCGGTGATGGTCGCGCCCGACCGGCTGATGCCGGGGAAGAGCGCGAGGGCCTGGCTGAAGCCGATGACGAGGGCGGAGCCCGTGGAGAGGTTCTCCATCGGGCGCTGCCGGCGCCCGTATCGGTCCGCGAGCCAGAGGGCGGTCGCCCCGATGACCAGGAAGCCGGCGATCGCCAGCCGTGCGCCGTCGCTGTCCCCGTGGAACGCCTCGGTGATGAAGTCCTCGAGCGCGAAGCCGATGATCGCGGCCGGGATGGTGGCGGCGAGCAGCAGCCACGCGATGCGCCGATCCGAATCCTCCCCGATGCGACGTTCCCGCACGGAGGCGAACCAGGCGGCGATGTAGCGCACCCAGTCACGCCAGAAGTAGGCGACCAGGGCGACGAAGGTGCCGAGGTGCAGGAAGACGTCGAAGGCGAGGCTGCCGATCAGCCCGTCCGAGCCCCAGCCAGCGATCCACGGCGCCAGCTCGAGGTGCGCGGAGGAGCTGATCGGGATGAACTCGGTCAGGCCCTGGAGGAGGCCGACCAGTGCGGCCTGGATGATGAGGTCCATGAGACCGATGCGGCCGCCGGCGTGACGCCGGCGGCCATCGGACCTGCTACCGGATGAAGAGCGGCGCGAGCACCAGGGTGATCGTCGCCAGCAGCTTCACGAGGACGTGGAGGGACGGTCCCGCCGTGTCCTTGAACGGGTCGCCGACCGTGTCGCCAACGACGGCCGCGGCATGGGCGTCGGAGCCCTTGCCCAGCACGTTGCCGGCGTCATCGGTCAGGTGGCCGGCCTCGATGAACTTCTTCGCGTTGTCCCACGCGCCGCCACCGTTGTTCAGCACGGTGGCCAGCAGGACGCCGGCGATGGTGCCCACCATGAGCAATCCCGCGACCGCCTCGTGGCCCAGGAGGAGGCCGACGATGATCGGGGTCGCGACCGCCACCGTGCCCGGCAGGATCATCTGCCGCAGCGCGGCGCGGGTCGTGATGTCCACGACGCGCGCGTAGTCCGGGCGCTGGGTGTAGTCCATGATCCCCGGCATCTCGCGGAACTGCCGTCGGACCTCGACGATGATCGCCTGCGCGGCGGTGCCCACCGCGCGGATGGCCAGGCTCGAGAAGAAGTAGACGAGCATCGCGCCGATGAGGGCGGCGATGAAGACGTTCACGTCGGCGAGGTCGACGGCCTCGAGCAGCGTGCCCGCCTCGCGGATGCCGCTCTCGATCTGACGCGTCAGGATCAGATTGACCTTGTCGATGTAGGCGCTGAACAGGAGGAAGGCCGCCAGCGAGGCCGACGCGATCGCGTAGCCCTTGGTGAGGGCCTTCGTCGTATTGCCCACCGCGTCCAGGCGGTCCGTGATCTCGCGCGCGCCGCCCTCGGCCTTGCTGAACTCGGCGATGCCACCGGCGTTGTCGGTGATCGGGCCGAAGGTGTCCATGGCGAGGATGTACGCCGTCGTCATGAGCATGCCCATCGTGGCCACGGCCGTGCCGAAGATGCCGCCGACGTTGCGCGTCGTGCCGTCGTCCAGGGTCTGGATCAGGCCGGCCTGCTCGCCCAGCCAGTGGCTGACGAACAGCGCGATGCCGATGGTGATGGCGGTGACCGCGGTGGTCTCGAAGCCGACGGCGGTGCCGCTGATGATGTTCGTCGCCGGGCCGGTCTTGCTGGCCGTGGCGATCTCCTTGACCGGGCGCCACGCGCCGGCGGTGTAGTACTGCGTGATGTAGACGAAGGCCACGCTCGTCGCGAGGCCGACCACGCCGGCGCCGAAGAACCAGACCCAGGGCGGAATGCCGTTCGCCGGCGTCTCCCCGCCGGTGTTCATCATGACGAACGTGGTCAGCGCGAGGGCCGCGACCGAGAGGATGGTCGTGACCCAGTAGCCGCGGTTCAGCATGTTCATCGGGTCCTCGGTCTCGCTGCCGCGGACGAAGAACATGGCCACGATGGTCGCCAGCAGGCCGAAGGCGCGCACGACGAGCGGGAAGAAGATCCAGGCCTCCGGGTTCGGCCAGCCCGAGGCGCTCGCAATCGTGTAGACCGCGACGCCCAGGATCATGGCGCCGATGTTCTCGGCGGCCGTGGACTCGAACAGGTCGGCACCACGGCCGGCGCAGTCCCCGACGTTGTCGCCGACCAGGTCGGCCACCACGCCCGCATTGCGCGGGTCGTCCTCGGGGATGCCCGCCTCGACCTTGCCCACCAGGTCCGCACCCACGTCGGCGGCCTTGGTGTAGATCCCACCGCCGAGCTGCGCGAAGAGGGCCACGAAGCTGGCGCCGAAGCCGAAGCCGACGATGAGGAACGGCGCCTCGGCCGGGTTCGAGAAGCCGCCGAAGGCGGCGAAGATGCCGTAGACACCGAGGAGGCTGAGCGCTACCACCAGGAAGCCCGAGACGGCGCCACCGCGCATGGCGACCTGCACCGCACGCACCAGGCTGTGCTGTGCTGCGGCGGCGGTCCGCAGGTTCGACTTCACGCTGATGAACATGCCGATGATCCCGGAGGCCATCGAGCACGCCGCACCCACGAGGAAGGCGAGCGCCGTGCGCCAGCCGAGGTCGAAGCCGAAGACGCTCGTATCGGCCACCTCGCGGCCTTCGACGAGGCCGATGACGAGGCCGATGACGACGGCGCCACCGAGCGCGAGCATCGCGATGGTCTGGTACTGCCGCCGGATAAAGGCGACGGCACCCTCGTAGATCGTCCCCGCGATGTCCTGCATCGCGGGCGTGCCCGTATCGGCGCGCAGGACGTCCCAGGCGAGGTAGAGGGCGAAGGCGATCGCCGCCAGACCGGCGATCGGGATCACCCAGGTGATGAGCTCCATGAGTCCTCCGAATGCGGCCGGCACCCACAGACAGGCGCGATGGCGGCCGGGGGTTGACGCACGAAATGCCGGCGGTCGGACACGAGGTGACCCGCCAGCGGTGGCCGGCGGATTCTAGCACGCGCTAGGGCAGCCAGCGTGGCGACGCGCCCGACTGCGCGAGCTGCCTCGTCGACCCGTCCTCGAGGTCGAAGAGCACGAGGTTGCCGGCCTCCAGCGTGACCGCCAGGACCGATGCCTCGCTCGGCGCCCACGCGACGCCGGCGACCGCCTCCGCGCCGAGCGACGTGGCACGCGCCGGTTCGTCGGGCGCATCCGCGACGCGCAGCCTGCGATCGGCGCCTGCGACCGCCAGCCGCCCATCTGCGGCCAGGGCGAGGACGCGGACGCCCCCGACGTCGGCCGGCGTGGTGCCGCTACGGCCGCGGCGCAGGACCTCGAGCGGTCCCTCGGCGGCGCCGTCGAGCGGCGGAACGGGCGCGGTCTCCGTGCGCTCGACACGGCCCGGCGAGAGCAGGACGCCCGACGAGTCGGGCAGCCACACCGGCGGAGCGGCCGCGGCCACCGCGGCGACCGACAGCGTCTCGTCCTCGAGCTCGAGGATGCCGACGGAGCCCGAGACGTCGACGAAGGCGATCGCCCGACCGTCCGGCGCGAAGCGCGGAGCGCGCAAGGTTCCGGTGGGCGTCACGTCGGCCCCGCCCGAGGTGGTGGGGCTCGGCGTGGGACTCGGCGTGGGACTGGTGGTGGGGCCGTCCTCCACGGGGAGCTCGATGGGCGCCGGATCGCCCGCGCCGATCTCCCAGCGCCACAGGCCGGTGGGTCGGTCGGACGGCGCCGCCAGCCGCGCGAAGACGAGCTCCGACCCGTTGGGGCTGTAGGCCGGATCGACGTCGATGGCGCCGTCCGGCGTGAGCACGCGCCGATCCGACCCGTCCGGACGCAGGACCACGATCCGGCGGCCATCCGTGACCGCCAGCGTGCTGCCGTCGGGCGCGACGGCGTAGTCGGTGACCGGCGTCAGCTCCGCGGAGAGCTGGCGCTGGCCGGTGCCGTCGGGGTTCATCACCCACACGTTGGTGACGCCGGCGCGGTCGCTCAGGAAGGCGATCTGGTTCGACAGCGTCCCGACCGGCGCGCCGGTCGTGAAGCTCCAGCTGATCTCACGGCCGAGGCCCTCACCATCGACCCCGGTGATCGCGGCCGCCAGCGTCACCTCGAAGGTCGTGGTGCTGGGCAGCGGGCCGGAAGGCGTGAAGCGAAGGATCCGCCCCGCGCCGTCGTCGCGTTCCTCGCCGGGCACCGCCACGACCTCCAGGCTGCCGGCAACGTCCGGGGTGATGGTCAGGAGCGCGCGCTCGACCGAACCGGGATTGATGGGCTTGTCGAAGATGACGGCGATCGGACTCGTCGGCGCGATGCCGGCGATGCCGTCGCTCGGCACGACGGTCGCCGCCCGCAGGCCCGGCTCGATCGTCCGGAAGCCGATCGACACGCCGCGGGCCAGCGTGGCGCCGGACACGTCGGCCGCGCCCTCCCGGATCCGGACGCGGTACTCGCGCCCCGCCTCGAGCGGCTGCGTGGGCACGATCTCCAGCTGATCGCCGCTCCAGCGCAGCTCGTGCGGGAAGGCGGGCTGCAGGCGGAGCGCGGCCTCGACCGAGGCGGTGTCCATCAGGCTCGAGAAGGTCAGCACGATCGTCGCGTCCAGCGCCACGTCGCGGTCACCGTCGGCCGGCTCCGATGCGGAGACGGTCGGGCGCCCGACGGTCGCGAACGCGAACGGGTCGGGCAGCTGCGCCATCTCGTTGCCGGACAGGTCGCGCACGCCGGCGTCGAGCGAGAGGACGTAATCGGTCTCCGGGCGCAGCGGCTCGGCCGGGGTGAAGATCATGGTGCTGCCGCTCCAGCTCACGCTGCCGGGGACGGGCGGCTCGATCCGCAGGGCCTGCGCCGCGCTGTCCGGCTCGACCGGCTCGTTGAACTCGACCTCGATGCTGGTCGTGATCTGTGCGACGGCCTGCTGGTCGGGTGCCGGCTGGGTGAGCCGCACGCCGATCACCTCCGGCGCCCGCGCGTCGACGGTGCTCGCCACGTACAGGACGCCGGCGAGCAGCACGGCACCGATGCCGATGACGACGAGGGAGCGCAGGACGACGGCGCGCATCGGACGCGTCGACCGAGGCGTCAGCGGTGCCTGAGGCGAGCCGGCAGGATCTGGAGCTCGTCGCGGTACTTGGCGACGGTCCGGCGCGCGAGCGCGATCCCCTCCTCCCCCAACGCGTCGGCGATCTCCTGGTCGGACAACGGGTGCTTCGGGTCCTCCGCCTCGATCATCCGCTTGATCTGGTCCTTGATGCCGAGGGAGGCGGTGAAGAAGTGGCTGAACGGGACCACCTCGCCGGACGGGATCATCACGTACTTCTCGGCGGTGGCGCGGCTGACGGTCGACTCGTGCATGCCGATCAGCTCGCCCACCTCGGCACGCGTCAGCGGCACGAGGTGCTGGACGCCGTTGAGCAGGTAGTCGCGCTGCCGGTCGACGAGGGCCTCGGCGATGCGCTGGATGGTCGCGCGACGCCGGTTGATGTTGTCGATGAAGAACTTCGCGCGCCCCACGTACTGGCGCACGTGCTCCTTGTCGGCCTCGGTCGTCTCGGCGCTGCGCAGCTTGGACGATAGGCTCGAGTAGATCGGGGCCACGCGCAAGCTGAAGCGCCGCGACTCGACCACCTCGACCCCCAGCTCGCCGTCGACGTCGCGGATGATCACGTCGGGGCGGATGATCGGCCGCGACGAGTCACCGCTGACGGCGGCGGTGAAGGCCGCCGTCGGGTAGGGGTTGAGGTTGGCCTTCACGAACTCCCAGACCGCGATGACGTCGCGCTGCGTGCAGCCGATGGACGAGGCGACCTCGCGGAAGCGTCGCTCCCCCAGGTCGGACAGGTGCTGAGCGATCACCTCCTCGGCGAACGGCGGCACCTCGATCTCGTTCTGCTCGCGGAGGTACTCGACCTGCGCCAGGAGCGACTCGGTGATCGAGCGTGAGCCGATGCCGATCGGCTCCAGGCCCTTCATGGCCCCCAGCACCTCATCGACGTCGGCGACCGAGACGCCGGTCTCCGACGCGATCTCCGCGTCGGTCTCGGTCAGGAAGCCGTTCGAGTCGAGCGCGCCGATGACGTGGTCGGCCACGTGGTGCAGCCGACTCGGCAGCAGGGCGTGCAGGTTCCAGGTGAGGTGGTCCTCGAGCGTGAAGTCCGCCTCCGCCCGGGCGATCGGATCGAACTCGTCCTCCTCGTCACGGAGGCGGGTCTGGCCGTCGCCGGCCAGGTCGTCCGCACTGAGGCGCGTTTCGTCGCCGTCACCCTCGCTCTTGCGGGGCATGCACTCGGTGCAGTAATTGCCGACCACCGGGTTGCCGCAGATCGGGCACGTCGGCAGCTCCTGCATCTCGAGCGCGGGGTTCTCGTCCAGCTCCTGGGCGATCGCCTCCTGCAGCTCCACCGAGCTCATCTGCAGGATGTAGTTCGCCGCAATCTGCTTCGGCGTGACCTTGACCTGCATGACCGGTTGCAGCTGCTGGTTGAGCTCGAGCGACATGGAACCTCGCGCGTTGGTGGTGATCGGGTGGGACTCGGATTCTACGCCGAAGGCGGCCGATCGAAGGATCGGCCGTCAGGCGGGCGCCGCGTTCATGCGGCGGATGACCGGGATCGGTCCGCCGAACGTCACGAGGCTGTACCCGGCAGGGTCTTGCACGATTCGGTCCCGATACTCCGCCATGGGCCATCCGAACAGCGCGCAGAGGTGCACGCGGTTGACGTGGTTGTGCGCCACCACCACGGCGCAGCGCGCCCGATCCTCGGCCAGCCACCGCTCGAGCGGGACCAGCACGTCATCGGCGCGGGCGCGCACGTCGGCACCGCTCTCGCCGTTCGGACAGCGCGTCGCGTACGGGTCGGCCTCCCAGGCGGTGCGCAGCTCCGGGTCGCGGGCGTGGCACTCCTCCGGCGTCAGCCCGTCCCACTCGCCGTAGTCGATCTCCAGGAGCCCGGCCTGCACCTCGATCGCCTCCTCGACCAAGGCGAGCGCGTCGGCGATGGCGGCGGCGGTCTGCCGGCAACGTCGGGCCGGGCTGCTGAGAAGCCGCAGCTCGTCGTGCGGGAGCTCGGCCAGCTCTCCCACGATCGTGCGCCCCAGCTCCGCGGCGAGGGCAACGCCCGCATCGGCCAGTGGCGGATCCGTCCGCTGCCCGAGGTTGCGCCCCTCGGAGGAGGCGGCGGTGATGGAGTGTCGAGCCAGGATGAGCGTGCCCATGGACCCGCAAGTCTAGCCGCGCGTCTGCGCTATCCTGTCGCGGCCGTTGCCCGCACCTGCCGCCTGATGACCTACGTCCCCGACGAAGCCGATGCTCCCGGCGCGCCCGTGCCTCACGAGCGCGCCGGTTCGCGTCGCGCGCTGGGCTGCGCCTTCGAGATCGTCGAGACGCTCGTCCTGACCCTGCTGATCTACCTGGTCATCCACAACTTCGTGGCCCAGCCGTTCGAGGTGCAGCAGACCTCGATGTTCCCGACGATCGTCAACGGCGAGTACATCCTGATCGACAAGCTGACGACGCGGTTCGATGGCTACCACTACGGCGACATCATCGTGTTCGAGCCGCCCGGTGACTCCGGGCTGGATACCGATGGTGTGCCGTTCATCAAGCGCATCATCGGCATGCCCGGCGACACGGTCTCGCTCGAACACGGCCGGGTCTTCATCACCCGGCCGGGTGAGCCGGCGGTGCGGATCGAGGAGCCGTACGTGGTCACCCAGGCCGACGGCACGACCGCCGCCACGCTGCCGCGTGACGCGCAGGGGACCACGACGTGGACCGTGGGTCAGAACGAGTACTTCGTGATGGGCGACAACCGCCCCTCGAGCCAGGACTCGCGCGCCTTCGGCCCGATCAGCAAGGACCTCATCCTGGGACGGGCCTGGCTCCGCTACTTCCCGCTGGACCGCATCACGCTCTTCGAGCGGCCGTCCTACCCCGCGCTCGAGGGCGGTCGGACCGGCCTGCGACTCGTCTCGCTCCCTGCGGCTGCCTGACGAAGGGCCGCCGTCCTCGAGCGACCCGTGGGACGGGTCAATGGTGGGTTGAGCGGGGCTTCGGGATGCCTTCGGCCGTCGCGTGACCCGTGGGGCGCGTCAGCCATCGCAGGAGCGGACGGCGCTCAGGCCGGCTCCTCGGCCACGATCCAGGTGTCGACGTCCCGGGTGTAGTCCACCAGCGCGCTCTCGCCGAACCAGAGCGCCAGCTCCGCCTCGGCCGTCTCGGGCGCGTCCGAGGCGTGGATCAGGTTCCGAAGGCCGCTGACGCCCAGGTCCCCGCGGATGGTGCCGGGCTCCGCCTCGTTGGGCATCGTCTTGCCAACCATCTTGCGGACCACGGCGATGGCATCGGGCCCCTCGAGCGCGAAGGCGGCCACCGGACCGGAGGTGATGAACTCGACCAGGCCGGCGTAGAAGTGCTTGCCGGCGTGGACGGCGTAGTGCTCCTCGGCCATCTCGCGCGGGACGGAGAGGAGGCGCAGGCCGACGAGCTTGAGGCCCTTGCGCTCGAAGCGGCCGATGATCTCGCCAACGAGCCCGCGCTGGACCGCGTCGGGCTTGGCGAGGACGAGCGTGCGCTGCATGGGGACGTGAGGCTCCTGTCGAATTCGGGGCGACCGGTCAGGTCGATGGGATGCGTCGGGGTGCTCAGCCCCGCGACTCGGCGGCGCGATCGTAGGCCCGTTCGGCCTCGACCTGGCGCCCGGCAGCGCGGAGGAGGTCGCCGTAGCGTAGCAGACGCTCCGCGGACGGCTGCCCGCCGAGGGTCGGCTCCAGGATCACGACGCCGTCGGCCGACAGCGCCGGATCGAGGCGAACGGCGATCCCCAGCTCGGTGTCGCCGCGCTCGAGGTCGCCGGCCACGTACGCCACGCGCGCCTCCTCCAGCCGTCGCCGCGCCTCGGTGGCGCGCTCGTCGTCGGGACGCCCCGCGGACTCGCCGTCGATATTCGCGGACGGCTCGGGGGTCCATGGCGGCCGGCCGGCAGCAGGAGGCTGCGGTCGAAGGTCGGCCGGGAGGGGCCACGAGAGCCGACCCGGCACTCCGGCGCGCAGCTCGTCGGCGCGGTCGATGCCGACCGCCGCCACGACGCGCTCCATGGTGCCCGTGGCGCGGTCCAGCTCCCCGGCGACGGCCAGCGACTCGGCCTCGATCAGCATCGTCATCGGCAGCCGTCGCTGCGGGCTGCTCGGTCGGATCTGGTCGAGTGCGGCACGGGCTGCCCGCGGCCGATGCTGCCGCCATAGCGCTTCCGCCAGCACCGCCCGCGCGGCGTCGGCCTCGTCGCCGATGCCGGCACCCTCCGCCTCGAGCCGCGCCAGCCGGCGTCGCAGCGTCCCCTCCGCCACCCCGGGTAGCCCCGACGCCAGCTGCGAGCGGGCGAGGGTCAGCTCGTCGGTGACCAGGTCGACGACGTGGACGTCGTCGACGGCCTCGTCGCTCATCGGCGCATGGCTCGTTCGAACGGGCGGCGGCTGCGGAAGGGTCCCAGCGCCGCGAGGCGGACCTGGTCCGGCGCCAGGTACGTCCGGGCGACGCGGAGCAGGTCCTCGCGGGTCACGGCCTCGAGCCGCTCGATCACCTCGTCGACGGTCAGGATGCGCGGCAGCAGCGTCTCCCCCATCCCCAGCCAGCCGGCGACGGCCGCGCTGTCCTCCATGCGCAGCTCCAGCCGCCCGCGCGTGTAGGCGCGGGCTCGGGCGAGCTCCTCCTCCCCCGGTGCATCGGTCACGACGCGATCGAGCTGGTCGAGGATGGCGCCGACGACCTTCGCCGCGTCCTCGGGGTCGAAGCCGGCATGGACCCCGAACACACCCGTATCGGAGTAGAGGGAGCTGAAGGTCGACACGTCGTACACCAGCGAGCGGCGCTCGCGCAGCTCGATGAAGAGTCGACTCCCCATCCCGTCGCCCAGGATCGCCCCCAGCAGGTCGAGGGCCCAACGGTCGGGGTGGTCGCGAGCGACGGCGGGCATGCCCAGGCACACGTTCGCCTGGCTCAGGCGCCGATGCGACACGCGGAGCGCGCCCGCCGGAGCCGGCTCGGGGGCCGCGATCGCGATCGGCGGACGAGTCGGTCGGCGGTGGCCGCCGACGGCGGGACCTTCGGCCCGCCACCCCTCCGCGGTGGCCGACAGCTCATCGTGGTCGATGGCCCCCGCGGCCGAGAGGACCATGGCGCCCGGGCGATACGCGGCGCGCCAGTGGCCGACCACCCCGTCGTGCGTCGCGCGGCGCACGGAGCCGATGCTCCCGGCGATCTCGCGGCCCAGCGGATGGCGGCCGAACATCAGCTCGTCGAACAGGGTGAAAACGTGGTCCGACGGCGAGTCGACGTACATGCGGATCTCGTCCGCGATGACCGGCTTCTCGGCGGCCAGGTCCCGCCGGCGCAGCATCGGGCGCAGGGCCAGCTCGCTGACGGCGGCCAGCGCGGCCTCGGCCCTGGCGGCCGGGACCTTGGCCGAGAAGACCGTCACCTCGCGGTCGGTGCTGGCGTTGACC
>DASTYP010000016.1:0-16392 GCA_035764845.1 Candidatus Limnocylindria bacterium | reverse complement strand
TCGGCGAGGTGGCGTGGCGCATGAACCTGCTCTCGGCGGTGTGCGTCGCGCTGGCTGCCGGGCTGGTGACGTTGATCGCCGGGCACCTGGTGCGGGAGCCGAGCCGGTCCGTCGCGGCGGTCGCGGCCGGCATCGGCGGCGCCGCCTTCGCGTTCGCGTCCGAGCCGTGGGAGAACAGCTCGCGCGCCGACGTCCACGCCATCACGGTCTTCTTCGTCGCGCTGGTGGTGTGGCTGCTGTTCGCGTGGGGCGCCGCGGAGCGGGCCGGGGCCCGACGCGCGGGCGGCTGGCTGATCGGTGCGGCCTTCGCGTTCGGCCTCGGCATGGGCGTGCACCCGCTGGTCGGCCTCACCGCCTTCGGCATCGCCGCGTGGCTGCTGGTCGTCCATGGTCACCTCTGGCGCCGATGGCGGCTGGTGCTGGCATGCGCCGCGGTCCTGGCGCTCGGCATCGGCTCGTACGCCTTCATCTGGATCCGCGCCAACATCGATCCCGCTCCGCCGCTGTTCTACGCGCATCCGGACACGTGGGAGCGCTTCCGCTACCTGGTGTTCGCCGAGCAGTTCAAGAGCCTCTTTCACGACTTCCGCGACCCGCTGGCTGAGCTGAGCAGCAAGTGGGTCGACGCCGAGCGCGTGCTGTCGGCCCAGTTCATCGGCCCCGGCTGGCTGCTGGTCGCCGGTGGCGCGGCCGTCCTCGCCGTGCGACGGCCGGGGGTGCTGGCCTTCCTGGGGCTGGTCGTCGTGGCCAACGTCCTGTACTCGATGAACTTCCGCGACGGCGACATCGACCGGTACTACATGACCACGGTGGTGGCGACCGCACCGCTGCTCGCCGTGGCGGTGGGCGCAATCGCGACCGCCGGTGCCCGCGCCGTCGGCGAGATGGGCCTGCGGAACGCGATGCCGCGGCGCGTCCGCCGCCGCGTGACGGCGGTGGTGGGTGGCACCGTGCTCGCGGCCTCGATGCTGCTGCCGGCCGTCGGCCTCGTCACCGGCTACGCCTCGCACGACCAGAGCACGAACCGTGAGGCCGACCAGTGGGTCGCATCGGTGTACGAGCAGCTGCCGCCGAACGCCGTGATCATCAGCTGGTGGAGCTACTCCACACCGCTGTGGTACCACCGGTGGATCGACGGCGCGCGCCCGGATGTCACGATCATCGACGAGCGCAACATCCTCGACGACGGGTACCGTACGATGCGCAACGCGATCGCCTCCTTCTACGGCGAACGCCCCGTCTACGTGGTGCCGCCCGACTGGGAGTGGCGGAGGCTGGATCGTGACTGGGAGTACCGCAACGTGAGCACCTACCGCGGCTACACGGACCTGCTGCTGATCGAGGGCCGCCGTCGATGACCGATCCCGAGCGTCCGCGCCTGACGTTCTTCTTCCCCGCCTACAACGAGGAGGAGAACGTCGCGGAGACCGTGCGGCGCGCGCTCGACGAGGTCGGACCGCTGGTGGATGACTCGATCGAGGTGCTGGTGGTGGACGACGGCTCGACCGACCGGACCCCCGAGCTGGCCGATGCGCTGGCCGCCGCCGACCCGCGCGTCCGTGTCCATCACCAGCCGAACCGCGGCTACGGCGGCGCCCTGCGGGCCGGCTTCGACAATGCCCGCGGCGAGCTCATCGGCTTCAGCGACGGCGACCTGCAGTTCGACCTGCGCGAGTTCTCGCGGCTGCTGGAGCGGCTCGACGATCCGAAGCGCGGCCGGTTCGACGCGGTCATCGGCTGGCGCATCAAGCGTCGCGACCCGCCGCACCGCATCGTCATCGCCAAGACCTACAACGCCATCGTCTCGCTGGCCTTCGGGCTGCGGGTCCGCGACATCGACTGCGCCATGAAGGTCTTCCGGCGCGAGGTGTTCGACGGCCTCAACCTGACCGCCGAGTCGCCCTTCCTCTCGGCCGAGCTGCTGATCAAGCTCAAGGCGCGCGGCGAGCGGATGGCGCAGGTCGGCGTCACCCACTACCCCCGCGCGGCCGGCACGAACACCGGGGCCAGCTTCCGCAAGATCCTGCGCACCTTCCGCGACATCGGACGGCTGCGCTGGGCGCTGTGGACCCGACGCTCGGAGACCCTCGGTCCGGTTCGCGCCCGCGAGGCCGGCGGCTCGGCCTAGGACTCCTCGGGGGGAGGGCCGGCCTCGGGGCCGCGCTCCGGGAGGTCGACGTCCAGCGAGTTCACGAACTCGCGGAACACCGCCAGCCGCTCGTCCTCCTCCGGCGTCGTCTCCTCCGTCGAATCGGGCTCCACGCCAGCCTCGTCGAGCACCCGCTCGTCGACGTAGATGGTCGACCCGGTGCGCACCGCCACGGCGATCGCATCCGAGGTGCGCGAGTCGACCTCGGCCTCGTCGCCGTTGGCCGTCTCCAGGTACAGGCGGGCGTGGAAGGTGCCGTCCGTGACATGCGTGACCACCACCCGGCTGACGCTCGAGTTGAGGGCGCCGATGACGCTCACCAGCAGGTCGTGGGTCAGCGGTCGCTCGGCGCTGAGCCCCTGGAGGCGCATGGCGATGGCGTTGGCCTCGCCGGAGCCGATCCAGATCGGAAGGTAGCGATCGCGCTCGGACTCCTTGAGGATGACGACGTGCTGGCTCGACAGCATGTGCACGCGGACGCTCTCCACCACCATCTCCACGAGCCGCACGCGCCCGAAGGGCTGGTCCGCCATGGGCCGATTCTAGCCGAGGCTACTCGAGGACGAGCCGAACGACCCCGTCGGGCGTGAGCAGGTACGCGGTCGGCGGACCGTCCGCCACCGAGGTCACCGAGAGCCCGATGACCTCGTCGAGGGAGCCCGCGGCCGGCCCGTCCGCGGGCGCCAGCCACTGGCGCACGAAGGCGCCGTCGGCGCGCTGGAAGGCGATGATCCGCGAGCTCGCCGCGTCGTAGACGTACAGCAGCTCGCGATCGCCGACGGTGGCGCCGTCCAGCAGCCGGTAGTCGAGCGTCGGCCGCACCGCATCGTCGGGGGGCGGGTCGAGCGAGTACTCGACCTGGTCACGCGGCGAGCCGAAGTCGACGCGGGTGACGGTGCCGGCGTGGAGGAGCCAGGCGTTGACGTCGACGCGCAGGTCACGCGCGTCGCGCGGGTCGAGATCCGGCTCATCGGTCAGGAACGGCTCGGGTGGATCGGGATAGTTGACCGGGATGACGGCGGGTGGCGTCCAGCGCAGGACCTGGCCGGTGGTCGCGTCCACCGCGTAGAGGTTGAAGATCTCGAGCGGCGGGCGGTGCTGGAGCGCGCCGAGCAGGGTGGTGTCGGAGCCGAGCGCCTCGACCCCCGCGAGCACCATCGGGCGCGGGATGCGCTCGGTAAGGTCCATGCGCCAGGCCTGCCGGGCGCGGTCGATGACCACCACGTCGGTCGCCGCCGTGGCCATGAGCCACGGATCGCCGGGTACGTCGCCCGACTCGAGCGCCTGGCCGGCGCGGTACACCACGGTGCTGCTGCCGTCGACGGGATCGACCCGGATGACGCGGCCGCGGCCGCCGTCCAGCACCCACAGCGAGCCGTCGCTGGCAGCCACCATGTGGAGGGGTTCGAGGTCGTCGTAGTCCTCCCCCAGCGCCGCCACCGTATCCGGCGCCGCGATGCGCGTGACGCGGTAGATCGCGTCCAGGCGGTCGTCGACGCGCGAGCGCAGCGGCCGCAGCTGGTCGTGACGAACGCCCGCGCCAGCGGCCCGGTCGAGCGCGGCCCGCGCATCGGCCAGCAGATCCGTCGCGCGCTCCGGGTCGCGGTCCACCAGGTCGGCGCCGTCGACGCGCTGCCCGACCAGGTCGAGCAGGTCGACGGCCTCCACGATGGCCTCCCGCGCCACCGTGGCCCGCGGGATCGCGTCGGTCGGCCGGACCGATGGCACCGCGGCCACCGTGCTGCCGACGGCCAGCAGCGCGGCCACGACGACCATGCCGGCCAGCCCGATCCGTCGCCGCCGGCCCGCCTCACGTTCGGCGGTGCGGGGGATGGTGCGCGGGTACTCGGGGCGGCGGCGCGGAACGAAGGCCAGGATCCAGGAGACGAGCGTCAGCAGGCCGCGGCCCAGGGCCGCCTTGGCGGCCTCGGCAGCGTCGCCGGCGCGGTGCAGCCCTCGACCCAGGGCATCGGCCAGCGGCACCGGGCTCTGGTCGGGAAGGCCGGCGAACGGCTCCGCCGGCCGCACCGGCTCGAGGTGCTGGGTGGTGGCGGTCGCCGGCAGCTCCTCGATGCCGACCACCAGCAGGCCATCGGATCCCGACCCACCGCGGATGCCGAACAGCTGGACCAGGTGCTCGACCGCCGCGCTGGGCCGCATGCCGGACAGGGCGCTCTTCAGCTCCTCGACCCCCACGGTGTGGGCGAAGTGGCGGCTGACCAGCGCGAGCCGGTCCCCGGCGGCGAGGGGCCCATGCCAGGTGTACGGCTCGATCTCGAGCGCCTCGCCCAGCGTGCCGGCCACGCGGCGGCGCCGAACCCGAGGGTCCTCGTCCTCGACGGCGGGCGGCGGCGGCACCTCGTACATGCGCGCCTCGCGCACCACGACCGCGCTGGCCGGCCCCAGCTTCGCGACATGTGCCTCGCGCCCGCGCACCACGAGCGCGACGACGCTCACCCCGGAGCGGCGCGGGATACCGAGGCGGCGCCGCTGGTGGTAGAGCCGACGATTCGCGGCCCGCAGAGCACGCGCCAGGGCGACCAGCACGCCACCCGACAGGTCGTAGTAGTAGTCGCGCTGGATCGCCTCGAGGGCCTCCGTGACGGCGCGCTCGAGGGCCGGCGTGGGGGACGTCAGCTGGGCGAGGAGGAAGATGCTCCCCTTGGTGCGCAGCTCGGAGCCGGTGGTGGGCTCGCGGAAGGCAACCACGTCGTGGGCACCGGCGGGTCGCTCGTCCGCCGACGGCAGGCCGATCCTGGTCGTGAAGCGGTTCGTCATGCCGATGCCCGGGTGCTCGTGTGGTCGCTGGCGGCGATTATAGGGTCGGCCTGGCCCCGCCTCGACCCACCGATACGGCCAGCCCGTGCAGCACGATGGTCGCCCCCGGCCGCCCCTTCATCCGCTCGTTCACGGCCCACACCAGCGCCTCGGAACGGAGGGTCAGCTCCTGGGCCAGCATCGGGTCGGAGGCCTCGACGTGCGCGGTTCCGCCGGTGACGCGCGAGACGCGGCTCGTGAGCGGCCCGCGCTGCAGGCGCGCCTCCTCGACCACCTCGGCCCACGCCACGCGGACCTGCGCCACGGCGAGCTGGGCCGCGGCACCCGGACCCATGCACTCGGCCAGCGCGCGCTGCACCGCGGCTCCCGCCTCCTCGCGACCGCTCATGGCGCGGGCTCCAGCCGCCCGTCGCGGATCCGCCAGATCGCCCCGCCGCGGGCCCGGGCGGCGTCGAGTGTTCCGGGGTCGGCGGTCGTGACCAGCACCTGCCCAAGGCCGGCCAGCAGCTCCGAGAGGCGCGTCGAGCGCTCCGGATCCAGCTCGCTGAAGACGTCGTCGAGCAGCACGATCGGCCGCGGCCCATCGGCGCCGAGCAGGTCGGTCTCCGCGAGCTTCAGGGCCAGGATGATGGTGCGCTGCTGACCGCGGCTCGCGTGCGCCGCCACGTCCCGGCCCGACAGCTCGGCGCGCAGATCGTCGCGCTGCGGACCGACCAGGCTGACCCCGTTCCAGGCTTCCTTGGTGCGCACGTCGGTGATGCGCCGGCGGTGGGCCGCCGTGAGCTCCTCGACCGACGGCAGGCGCTCGCGCGGATCGGCGCGCTCCGGCCACGCCTCCTTGAGACCGTCGAGGTACGCGAGGCGCACGTCGGCACCGCGTTCGCCGCTGGTCGCGACGGCATCGTGCAATGGACCGATGCGCTCGCCGAGCTCGCGGACGACCGCGAGCCGTTCCCGCATGACGCGAGCGCCGACCTGGGCCAATTGCTCATCCCAGAAGGCCAGGCTGTCCAGTGGCGCCTCCTCGGCGCGGATGGCGCGCAGCAGGGCGTTGCGCTGGGCCAGGACCCGGGCCAGGTCGGCCAGGTCGCGCGCCGCGCGGCGGTCGCGCTGGGCCAGGATGCCGTCCAGGAATCGCCGGCGATCGGACGGCGAACCGACCAGCAGGAGCATCTCCTCGGGGCGGAAGAGGACGGCTCGGGCAGTCTCCGAGACCGTCGATGCCCGACGCGGCACCCCGTTGACGGTCAGCCGCTTGCGGATCCCCGCCGGCGCCTCGGTCCCGGGAAGCACCAGCTCGATGGTGGCGCCGCCCTCGGCCGTCCCTCGGTCGAGCTCGAGCCGGACCCGCGCGAACGGGCGGCCGTGGCGCACCAGCTCGGCGTCGACGGCCGCCCGGTGCGAGCGCCCCGTGATCGCCACGTGGATGGCCTCGAGCAGGTTCGTCTTGCCCGTCCCGTTCGGGGCGGCGACGACGGTGAGACCCGGGTCGGGCCGCAGCTCGGCCGCTGCGTAGCTGCGGAAGTCCTCCAGGGAGAGCCGGGTCAGTTCCATGGGTGGCCGGCTCGCGACAGGGCGCGGCGCGGCGCGCAGCGCCATCGGCGACTAGGACGCCGTGCGGACGGGCATGATGACGTGCACGTAGTCGTCCTTGCCGATGCCGCGGATGACGCCGGGCGCCAGCGGACCGGAGAGCTCGAGCGCCGCCTCGTCGGATCCGAGGTTACTGAGCACGTCGATCAGGTAGCGCGCGTTGAAGGCGATGGTCGTCGGCGAGCCCTCGACCGAGGCCTCGACCGTGTCGGCGTTGTCCCCGACGTCGGCGGCGTGGGCCGTGATGGAGACGCCGACCACTTCGCCGTCGCCGCCGTCGCCGCCCAGCTCGATCTTCACGATGTTGGCGCTGTCGCGGGCGAAGATGCTGGCGCGGCGCGTCCCGGACAGGAAGGCCTCGCGGTCGAGCACGGCACGTGAGGTGTGCGAGGTCGGGATGACCGGCTCGTAGTTCGGGAACTGGCCCTCGATCAGCCGGCTGACCAGGTCGATGCCGTCGACGTGGAAGAGGACCTGGCTCTTGTTGGGGGTGACGGTGATCTCGATCGGCTGCTCGGCATCCGGCATGATCCGCATCAGCTCGGCGTAGGAGCGTCCCGGCACGACGATCGTCACGTCCGGCGAGACCGGCCGGTCGAGCTTCACGGTCCGGACCGCGATGCGGTAGTTGTCGGCCGCGGCCAGGGTCATCGTGTCGCCCGACAGCCTGGTCAGCACGCCGGTGAGGATCGGTCGGCTCTCGTCGGTCGCCGCGGCGAAGACCACCTCGCCCAGGGCCTCGCGCAGCACTCGGGCGTCCACGCTGGTCGCCGGCGACTCGCCGATGGCGGCCACCACGGGGAACTCATCGGCCTCGATGCCCTTGATGCTGGACCGATTGCTGCCGCACGTGAGCTTCAGCGTCCGATCCTTCGGTGACAGCACGAGGTCGATGCGCTGGTTCGGCAGCGAGGCCACGAGGTCCGTCAGCAGGCGGGCCGGCACGGTGATCTCGCCCTCCTCAGTGACCTTGCCCGGGACCCAGCAGTTGATGCCGATCTCCAGGTTGGTGGCGGTAAGCTTGACGCCCGAGTTCTCGGTCTTGAGTAGCACGTTCGCCAGCACCGGCAGGGTGGCCCGGGTGCTCACCGCGCGGCTCACGGTCTGAAGCCCGCGGACCAGGTTCTCCTGCATCACTGAGACGTTCATGCGGTCCTCACTGCGCGTTCATGGATCGCGTGGCGATATCCACGAAACGATCTGGGTACTCCATCGGTTCTTCAGAAGAATACTCATCCGTCGTCGTCCCTTCGTAGGCGTGTGGACGGTGTGGACGAGGCTCCTTCGCCGAGCGTGGTCCGAGCGTGCGACCCCCTGCGGATAACCCTCGCGCGGCCGTGGATGTCCGGCCCCCGCGGCGGGGATGGATGGCGGATGGATCGCCCGAATCGGTGGATGGAGCGTACCCGCCCGGCCCGATGGGTGTGCGGATTGTCCACATCGGGGCCGAGATATCCACGAGAACCGGCCACTTATCCACGACGACCGATGCATCGGTGCCGGAAGGCACCACCCCCTACTCGGAGTAGATCATCTCCCGCACGGCACTGATCTCGCGCCGCAGCTCGTCGTTCTCGTTGAGCTCGCGATTGATCTTGTCGCAGGCGTGCAGCACGGTCGAGTGGTCGCGGCCGCCCAGCTCCGCACCGATGCGCAGGAGGCTGATGTCCGTCTCCTCGCGGATGAGGAACATGGCGATCTGGCGTGGCACCACGATGGCGCGGTCGCGCTTGGAGGAGCGCAGCTGGTCCAGGTTCACCCCGTAGTAGTCGGCGACGGCGCGCACGATGCGCTGCGGCGTGATCGACTTCTTCCGCGGGTTGTACATCACGTTGCTGAGCACGGCCGACGCGAGCTCGATGTTCACCGGCATGCCGCTCATGCTCGCGTAGGCGACGACCCGGTTCAGGGCGCCCTCGAGCTCGCGGACGTTGCTCACCACCTTGCGGGCGATGAACTCGATGACCTCGGACGGGATGAGGTGCAGCTGGTCCTCCGCCTTCGATCGCAGGATGGCGATCCTGGTCTCGAGGTCCGGTGGGGTCAGGTCGGCGATGAGCCCCCATTCGAAGCGGCTGCGGAGGCGCTCCTCCAGCGTGGTGATCGCCTTCGGCGGCCGGTCCGAGCTGAGGACGACTTGCTTGCCGGCCTCGTGGATGGCGTTGAAGGTGTGGAAGAACTCCTCCTGCGTCCGCTCCCGCTCGGCGATGAACTGGATGTCGTCGATGAGGAGGACGTCGATGCGCCGGTATCGGCTGCGGAAGTCCTCCATCTTCTGCTCGCGGATGGAGTTGATGAAGTCGTTGGTGAACTTCTCGCTGGTGGCGTACAGGATCCGCTTGCGCGGGAACTTGGCCGCCACGGCGTTGCCGATGGCATGCATCAGGTGGGTCTTGCCCAGGCCGACGCCGCCGTACAGGAAGAGCGGGTTGTAGGCATGGCCGGGGCGCTCGGCGACGGAGAGGGCGGCGGCATGCGCCAGGCGGTTCGCCGACCCGACGATGAAGTTGCTGAAGGTGTAGCGGCTGTTCAGGTTGACCGCGTTGCCGCCGGCCGAGAGGGGCGGCATGGTGACCTGCGCCTCCTCGTCGACCTGCTCCGGGACCGGCCCGGCCGCATCGGCCACGACGAACTCCACCTGGACCGATCCGCCGACGACCCGGGCCAGGGTCTGGCTGATCAGCGGGCGGTACCGGTTGTCGAGCCAGTCCCGCGCGAAGCCGTTCGGGGCGGAGATGCGGAAGCGGTTGTCCTCCATCTCGACGAGCTGCGTGTCCTTCAACCAGGTCTCGAAGTTCGCCGGTGAGAGGGAGACCTGCAGCTCGCCGAGGGCGGCGCGCCACACCTGCTTCGCATCCATCAAAACGTGGTTCTCCGAACCGGTTCGCGGCGCCGCCGCGTGGGCTGATGAGTCCGTCCTCCTCACCCGAGATCGGACGTCGAATCGGGCGGTCCGGGGCGGGGGTGCGGGCCACTATAGCAGCGCCCGAATCGGCCGGGCAACGGATCGAGACGTCCTGTCGGAATGGGCCGTTCGGGCCCTTTTCGGTCCCTCCGCAGAGCCACGACGCTCGGCCGGAGAGCTGTTCGCGACCGCCGCCCCGCTGGGTTGACCGACGCATCGGCTGCCCGGCATGGATTGGGGGTGGCCGGTGCACGGTGACCGATGGATGGGTCAGTGAACGGACCGATGTCGCGGGTCCTGCGGAGGGCCGGAACGGAGGCCCTCCGCCGTTTGACCGAGGTGCCGCGCGAGACTAGAATCCCGCCGAGAGCGAACGGGCCACCCCGAGATCGCGCGCAGGCTGGCGGAACGCCAGCCGTTCGTGTGTTTGTGGTCCGGAACGCCAAGTCACCAACGAGGAACGGCACGCACCCATGAAGAGGACCTATCAGCCCAAGAAGCGCGCGCGGAAGCGCGAGCACGGCTTCATGGCCCGCATGGCCACGAAGGGCGGTCGGCGCGTGCTCGCTCGTCGTCGCGCCAAGGGGCGCAAGCGGCTCAGCGCCTGACGTCCGAGTCTCGGGTACGATGCCTGCGCTGCCGACCATTCGGCGCCGGGCCGACTTCGAGGCGATCGGCCGTCGCGGCTCCAGACGTTCGACCCCGCTCCTCGTCCTCCGATCGTTGAGGACCGACCGGGCGGACACGCGAATCGGGCTGTCGACGCCACGGACACTCGGAGGTGCCGTGCACCGGAATCGGGTGCGGCGCCGGCTGCGAGAGCTGCTTCGACGACGACTGGCGGGCATCGGTCCCGGATGGGACCTCCTGCTGATCGCGAGGCCTCCCGCGGCGAACGCGAGCTTCGCAGAGCTCGGCGCGGCGATCGACGCGCTGCTGCGACGCCCGCTGGATGGGAAATGAAGAAGATCGGACTGGGACTGATCATCGCGTACCAGAAGCTCACCCGCGGGATGCCCCCGAGCTGTCGCTACTCACCCTCGTGCTCGGTGTACACCTACCAGGCGATCGAGAAGTACGGGCTGCTGCGCGGCTCGTGGATGGGCGCGAAGCGCATCGGTCGCTGCAACCCGTTCCACCCGGGCGGCTACGACCCGGTCCGCTAGAGAGCTGAGAAGACGTTGACCCCCCTCATCGGCGCCGGATTCCTGGGCATCGAGCACTTCACGCCGCCCTGGGACGTCTTCTTCCTGCCCCTCTTCAACCTCCTCGTCGCGCTCTACCACATCCCCTTCTTCGACTTCGCGCTGGCGATCATCATCTTCACCGTCCTGATCAGGACCGTGCTGGCTCCCCTCTTCGTGCGGCAGATCCGCTCGCAGAAGGAGATGCAGCGCATGCAGCCCCTGATCAAGGAGGTGCAGCGCAAGCACAAGGGGAACCGGCAGAAGATCTACGAGGAGACGCAGGCGCTCTACCGCGAGCACGGCGTCAACCCGGCCGCGGGCTGCCTGCCGGTCCTGCTCCAGCTGCCGATCCTGTTCGCCCTCTACCAGGCGCTCATCCGCGCCTCGGGCGTGATCCAGAACTTCACGCCGGGCAACGATCAGCAGCGGGCGGCCTTCGAGGTCCTCCAGAACAACGGTCTGGTGACCGCGCTGGAGAAGGCCAACCACTACCAGGTCGCCGTCAGCGGCCAGTGCAACCTGCCGGAGTTCAGCACGCTCCCGCAGTTCCTCCCCATCAACTGCCAGCTGATCGACCCGATCAAGCTCAAGGAGCCGGTCGACACGACCATCGGCTGGCTGTTCAACCTGAACCTCGCCGACATCGACCGCACGTTCGCGCTCGTCCTTGGCGGGGAGAACGGGTTCGCCATCAGTGCGCTCGCGATCCTCGCGGCCATCCTGCAGTTCGTGCAGGTCAAGATGACGAGCCCGCGGCCGAACCCGGACGACCCGTCCTCCGGCATGACCAGCACGATGACGTACACGTTCCCGTTGCTGACCGTCGTGTGGGGTGGGATCTTCCCGAGCGGCCTGATCCTCTACTGGATCGTCTACACCACGTACCTCGTGGTGCAGCAGTACCTCATCATGGGTTGGGGCAACCTCTTCCCGCTGTTCGGCTGGACGCCCGGCTGGGCCAGGTCCACCGATGCGGACTCCGCGCGCAGCTCGCGCCCAGCGCGCCTCTCGAGCGACGACGCGCCCTCGACGTCCCAGCCCACTCCCCCCAGCGCCCCCGCCCAGGGAGGAGGCCGCGGTGGACCGCGGCCAGGCCCCAGGAAGCAGGGCGGCGCCAAGCGACGAGGCCGAAAGAGATGACCTTCCGCGAGTTCACCGGTAAGAACGTCGAGGAGGCGATCCGCAGCGCCATGAAGGAATTCAGCGCGGATCTGTCCGATCTCGACATCGAGATCCTGTCCCAGGGCAAGCGCGGCATGCTGGGCGTCGGCGGCGAGGAGGCGCGCATCCTGGCCGCCCCCAAGTCCGCCATCGCTGCCGCCGAGACCGTTCGCGCGGAGGCGCCCGCCGAGGCACCCGCCGAGCGGCCGGCCCGTCCCGCTGCGCGCGGCCGCGGTCGCGGCCGCTCCGTCACGCCCGACGAGGTGCCCGCGGAGGCACCGTCAGCTGCCGAGCCCGTTGGGTCCGAGCCAGCCGAGGAGGCGACGCCGTCACCCGCCGCCGAGGTCGGCGAGGACGCCCCAGCCGAGGCGCCGTTCGCCGCCGCGTCCGACGAGGCCAGCCTCGGCGAGGATCGTGGCGAGCGCCGCACGCGCGGCGGTCGTGGCCGCGGTGGCCGTGGCCGCAACGGCCGGGAGCGCGAGTACGCGGGCCGTGAGGCTCGCGAGCCGCGGGAGTCCCGCGAGCACCGCGAGCCGCGCGAGGCGCGTGGCGACCGACCCGGCCGCGAACCCGCGCCGTTCGTGTCGGGCGCTCCCGTGGAGGAGCTCTCGGAGGCGGAGCGCTCGACGCTCGAGACGGCCAAGACCGTCCTCGAGGAGATGCTCGACCTGATGGGACTGAAGGGCACGGTCGAGATCGCATCGGGCGGCGAGACGGCTCGTCTCAACGTCAAGGGCGAGGACCTCGGTGCGCTGATCGGGCGTCGGGGCGAGAAGCTCGCCAGCCTGCAGCACATCGTCAACCTGATCGTGGGGCGCCGCGAGGGACAGCACCACCGCATCGCCGTGGACGTCGAGAACTACCGCGGCCGGCGTGAGGAGCAGCTGCGCGACGTGGCCGAGCGCGCCGCGAAGCGGGTCATCCAGACCGGCAAGATCATCCAGCTCGAGGCGATGCCCGCGGTCGAGCGCCGGATCGTCCACATGGCGTTGGTGGACAACCCGAAGGTGCGGACGCAGAGCGTCGGCGTCGAGCCGAACCGCCGGATCGTGGTGCTTCCGGCGACCCAGGCGCGCTAGGGCGCCCGGCGGCGCTGCGGGGGGCGGGGGCGCGGCGGTGGACGTCGCGGCGTGTGCTGTCGGGCGGTTGGCGCCCGATGGACCGTGGATCGGCTTCGCCCCGGCGCTCGATGACACCTACGTGCTCGTCATCGGCGGCGCGGGCGCCAGCCGTCGTGAGCCGGCCGACGCTGATGACCTGCTGAGCCTGGCCCTCGCCTACTTCGAGGACGGACTGGAGGCCCCGCCCGAGGAGCTGGCGGCCACGCACGCCGACATCGGTGCGCTGGTCCGCCACCTGGTGGAGGTTGAGACCGATGCGTCTCGGCGCGCCAGCCTGACGGAGGCCGTCGACGCCATCGACGACGGCCTGGCGCCCGATGTGGTCGTGGGCCGCCTGGTGGCGTGCCTCAACGGCGAGGAGGAGGCGGTGGCCCGCCTCTCCCGCCGGGCGGCGGCCGCGCTCGGCGGCTCCTGAGTCAGGACCGGGGTGCCGCGTCCTCGTCGCGCGGGGTGCCGTGGCCCTCGGTGTCGCGAGCGGTCGTCCCAAGCCGGAGCTGGCCGCCCTCGGCCTGGAAGGCCTGCCAGCCCGCCCACGCCATGAGCACGCTGCCCGCGACCGCGATCAGGTAGAAGAGGGTGGAGATCGCGGCGAACTGCAGCAGGAAGCCGAGTGCGCCGAGGACGTTCAGGAGTCCGAGGACGAGGATGATCGCTGCGATCGCGCCAAGCACGAGCAGCAGGCTGCCCTTCGATCCCGGCAGGTTCGTCGCCGGTGAGAGCTGTGGGAGGAACACGACCAACAGCGCGCCGACCGCCGCGAGTACCGCGACGACGCCGTACGCTGCCGCGCCGAGCCCCACCAGGCCGCCCACGATCACGGCGACGGCACCGTACACCGCCAGCTTGTCGTTCGAACTGAGACGGGACCAATCCATGAGCGAGACCACCCTCCGCTAGCGACATCCCCCACCTGAGCCGCTGGGGACCGTAGCACAGCCGGGTGGCGCGCCGAGACACCACCGAGTCAGGATCACGGATCCGGTGGATTCATCACCGGCAGCGCGGCCTCCATCCCGCCGGAGACGCTCGCGGAGAAGAAGTGCGCGCTGGCGCGAGGACGGAGTGGGGTGGTGGAGATGGGGGAGAATCGAACTCCCCGTCCAGAACCAGATTCCCGAGAACTTCCTACAGGTATTTCCGGCCTACTTGGGGTTTCGCCGTTGCCCGATCCCCGACCGGCGGGGTATCGGACCGACTATCCGGTGCTGCCTCTCGGCTCTTTGACGCCACTCACCGGAGTCGGTGACGCCGCACCTCCCCTGATGACACCTTCGCGGCCCGGGGAGGTGGGGCCGCGTCAGTGCTCACTGACTAAGCAGCGAGAGCGAACTGACGTTCGTTGCCAGTTACTGGTTTGCCCGCTGTTTTACGAGGCCTGCGAGCAACCTCGACCTGCGATTCCCGGTTCACGAGCCCTGTCGAAACCTGACATCCCCACGAACCAGGCCGCCATTCTAGCAGACCGATGCGCCGATGTGAACACCTGTTCTAGGAGACCTCGCTCCGCCGACTTGCTCCAATTCACACCAGGCGTGCGCGCGGCGGCCCCGAAGGCGATGTCCACCCAATGGAACGGTCCTTCTTCACGGGTCGTGTGAGTCTGCGGGCTCCGGGGCGCCTCCAGGCACGTGCACCGAAGCGGATACACAGGTCATGTGAATCTGGAGCCTTCAGGCCGACCGCACGCCACGCCGCGCGAACCCAGGCCGACCAAGACGCCCCCGGAATCAGAGCTTGATGCGGCCCGCCGCCTTCGACTCGCGCTCGAGTTCGCGCCGCATGTCGCGCTCCGCGATGGTGCGGCGCTTGTCGTGCGCCTTCTTGCCGCGCGCGATCCCGATCTCCAGCTTGGCGTTCCCGCCGCGCAGGTACAGGCGCAGCGGCACGATCGTCAGCCCCTTGGCCGACTGCAGGCCGAGGAGCTCGTCGATCTGGGTGCGGTGCAGGAGCAGCTTGCGCGTGCGCGTCGGCGGGTGGTTGTAGCGGTTCCCGTGCGCGTACTCGGCGATGTGCGCGCCGATGAGCCAGGCCTCGCCGTGATCGATCCGCACGTACGCCTCGGCGATGTTGACCTTGTGCGCCCGGATGCTCTTGATCTCGGTGCCGGTCAGCACGAGGCCCGCCTCGAGCGTGTCCTCGATGGCGTACTCGTGGCGCGCGCGCCGGTTGACGGCGATCGTCTCGTCGGGCATCGGTCTGGATCGGTCCTGTTGTCGTGAAGGGGGGCGGACACGGAAAGAGCCGACCGTTTCGGTCGGCTCTCCCCTTCGCTACACCACGCGAAGCTGTGTTATCGCACCGCCTCGGTGGTGGCGTGCTTGGAACTACTCACCTGCACACCACCTCCTTTCGTTGCCGGCGATGCTAGCAGACGGGTCGAAGCGCGGCAATCCCGACTACCGGAGCGGCATCCGGCATGAACGCCGAGGGCGATCCGGACGGTGCCGGGCTGCCGCTGCCATCGCCGGCGACCGGCTGGTCGGCCAGGTACGCCAGTGCGGCGTCCAGGATCGGATCCTCCTCGGGTGGCGTCTCGGCGGTCCGTGCGGCCGGCACGTCGGGTTGGACGCCGTCGGGCGCGACGCTGTGGTGATCCGGCGTGAACCAGCGGCTCACGGTGATGCGCACCCCGCCACCGTTCTCGAGCCGGCCCCACACCTGGACCGTGTTCTTGCCGAACGTCGGCTCCCCCACCAGCGTGGCCCGGCCGGACTCCTTGAGCGCCGCCGCGACGATCTCGGAGGCGGAGGCCGATCCGCCGTTGACGAGGACGACGACCGGCAGGTTCGCGTCGGTGGCGATGCCGTCGCCGGTGGATCGGTACTCCTTCACCTCGTCGCCGGCCGACTCCTGGGTGAAGATCAGACCGGAGTCGACGAACTGGCTCGCGATCTTCTGTGCGGCGTCGATGTAGCCGCCCGGGTTGTCACGCAGGTCGAAGACGATCTGGTCCGCGCCCTGGTCGAGCAGGTCCTGCAGGCCGGCCTTGAACTGCTCGGCGGCCGGGGCCGAGAACCCGTTCAGCGCGATGTAGCCGACATGCCCGTCGATCAGGCGTGTCTCGACCTCCTGCAGCGTGATGTCGGCCCGCGTGATGGTCACGTCGAACGGATCGCCGCCGTTGCGCTGGATGGTGAGCGTCACCTCGGTGCCCGCCTCGCCGCGGATGTGGGCGATCTGGTCGGACATGGTCGTGCCGTCCACCGAGACGCCGTCGACGGCCAGGACCAGGTCGCCGGCCTGGATGCCGGCGGCCTCGGCCGGAGAGTCGGCCAGCGGCGCCACCACGACCAGGCGGCACCTCTCGTCGAACTGCTGGCACGCGGCCAGGTCAGCGGGGTTGTCCACGTTCTTGACGGCCATCTCCGCGCCGATGCCGCCGAACGAGCCGGACAGGTCGCCGAGCGCCTGCGCGTAGTCCTGCGGTGGCATGTAGCCGGAGTACGGATCGGCGACGCCGTACTCGAACATGCCGCGGATGGCGCCCTCGGCCAGCTT
>DASTYP010000015.1:0-13827 GCA_035764845.1 Candidatus Limnocylindria bacterium | reverse complement strand
CTGGTCAGCGAGCAGTACCACCGCGCCCCGCGCTGATGGGCGTCCCACGCTCCGCCGTATATCGCGATATACGTCGGCGCCCCTGACGCACGGTCGATGTACGGGCCGGCCAGCCCTCACCGCCGCAGCCGCACCGGGCTGTGGTTCGCGGCCTTCACCATCGCCAGCCTCCTCATGCTGCTCGCCAGCTCCACGGAGCCGGCGCGCACGCTGCAGCACGTGACGACGCGCGCCCTGGACCCCGTGCGGTCGGCCATCGGCGGCGTCGGGGCCGGCGTGGCCGGGCTGTTCGGCACCATCGGCGAGATCGACCGGCTGCGCGGCGAGAACGCGGAGCTGCGTCGCGACCTCAACGGGGCGGAGCAGCGCATCGCCGAGCTGACGGAGGCGGCGCGCGAGAACGCCGAGCTGCGGGACCTGTTGGGCATTCGCGACGCGCTGCAGATGACGACGCTGCCCGTCCGGGTCATCCGCCGCGACCCGTCCAACTTTGCCTGGGAGGTCGGCGTCGACGCCGGTTCGCGGGACGGCATTCGCGTCGGGATGCCGGTCGTCGGCAACGCCGATGCGGTCGGCGCGCTGGCCGGGACCATCGTGGCGGTCACGGACGACACGGCGACCGTGCGGTTCGTGGTCGACACCCGCTCGCGGGTGATCGCGCTCGACCAGGCCAGCCGTGCCCTGGGCGAGGTGCGCGGCCAGCCCGGCGGACAGCTGGTGATGACCCAGATCCCGGTGACCGAGCTGGTCGCCGTCGGCGACGCCATCGTGACCGCGGGCCTGACCACGGACGAGGAGGCGTCGCGCTTCCCCGGCGGCCTGCTGATCGGGACCGTCCAGGCGGTCGAGACCGATGCGAACGCCCTGACCCAGACCGCGTTCGTGCGCCCGGCATTCGACGTGCATTCGGCCGAGCGCCTGCTCGTGGTCATGGAGTTCGACCAGGGCTGATCCCCGGCTAGAATGGTCGGGCCCCAAGGAGATCACATGGCCGAGCGTGCGCAGGTGCGCATCCACCCGACCGCGGACGTCTCGCCGGAGGCGGAGATCGGCCCCGGCACCAGCATCTGGAACCAGGCGCAGGTGCGTGAGCGCGCCCGCATCGGGTCGCGCTGCATCATCGGCAAGAACGCCTACGTCGACTTCGACGTCGTCCTCGGCGACGACGTCAAGGTCCAGAACAACGTGAGCATCTACCACGGCGTGACCGTCGAGGACGGCGTGTTCATCGGTCCGCACGTGTGCTTCACCAACGACCTCATCCCGCGCGCCATCAACCCGGACGGGTCGCTCAAGACCGATGCGGACTGGGAGGTGGCGCCGATCCGGGTGCGCCACGGCGCGGCCCTGGGCGCGAACTCGACGATCCTGCCCGGCGTGACGGTCGGGCGCTGGGCCATGGTCGGCTCGGGTGCCGTGGTCACGCGCGACGTGGCGGACTACGAGCTGGTGGTCGGCAACCCGGCGCGCCGGCTCGGGAGCGCCTGCCCGTGCGGCCAGCCGCTGCGCGACACGGAGGACGGAGAGCCCTTCCGCGGAACCTGCCCGCGCTGCGGCGAGGCGTTCCCGCCGAGCGCATCCGGGGCCGCGGGGTGAAGGTCCTCACCGTGGTCGGCGCCCGACCGCAGTTCGTGAAGGCGGCGCCGGTCAGCCGTGCGCTGCGCGAGGCCCACACCGAGATCCTCGTCCACACCGGCCAGCACTACGACGAGGCGATGAGCGCCGCCTTCTTCCGCGACCTCGAGATCCCGGAGCCGGACGTCAACCTGGAGGTCGGCAGCGGCTCGCACGGCGCGATGACCGGCGAGATGATGCGGCGCCTCGAGCCCGTGGTGCTCGAGCACGAGCCGGATGGCGTGCTCGTCTACGGCGACACGAACTCGACGCTGGCCGCCGCGGTCGTCACCTGCAAGCTGGCCTATCCCGACGGCCGGCGTCCCTGGCTGGCGCACGTGGAGGCCGGCCTGCGCTCGTTCAACCCGCGCATGCCGGAGGAGCGCAACCGGATCGTGGCGGACCATCTCGCCGAGCTTCTCCTCGCCCCGACCGAGGCGGCCATGGAGCACCTGGCGCGCGAGGGACTGGCCGACCGTGCGGAGCTGGCGGGCGACGTCATGGTCGACGCCCACGCCTGGGCCGCCGCCCGGGCCGACGAGCACCTCCCCGCCGTCGCGCGCGAGCACGATCGCTACGTGCTGTTGACCATGCACCGCGCCGAGAACGTCGACCACCCCGATCGGTTCCGGCGCATCCTGGCCGGGCTGGAGCTCGACCTGCCGGTCATCTTCCCCGTCCACCCGCGCACACGCGCGATCCTCGAGCGCGGCACGCACGGGCTCCCGTCCAACGTCGTCCCCGTCGAGCCTGCCGGGTATCTGGAGATGGTGGCGCTCGAGGCGCGCGCCCACGCCATCGCCACCGACTCGGGCGGCGTGCAGAAGGAGGCCTACCTGTCGGGCGTCCCCTGCGTCACGCTGCGCTCGGAAACCGAGTGGGTCGAGACGGTCGCCGCCGGCTGGAACCGGGTCGTGGACGACGATCCGGCCGCGCTGCGCGCCGCGCTCGGTGACGACGACTTCATGTCCCGCGACAAGCCACGGCCGCCGCTCTACGGCGACGGCCGCGCCGCCGCCCGAATCGTGGCGGCGCTGGAACGACACGACGCACGCGCCGTCACGGCGCCGATGCCGGAGGAGGCACCCGCACGATGATTCCGATCGCGCGCCCGCAGATGGGCGAGGAGGAGAAGGAGCGCGTCTGGGACGCGATGGCATCGGGCTCGCTGGCCCAGGGGCCGCGCGTCCACCAGTTCGAGGACGAGTTCGCCGCCATGGTCGGCGCCGGGCATGCCGTCGCCACCAGTTCGGGCACGACGGCGCTCCACCTGGCGCTGCTCGGGTACGGCGTCGGCGAGGGCGACGAGGTCATCACGGTGCCCTTCACCTTCATCGCCAGCGCCAACTCGATCCTCTACACCGGGGCGCGTCCGGTCTTCGTCGACATCGACGAGCGCGACTTCACGATGGACCCCGCACAGGTCGAAGCCGCCATCACGCCACGGACGAAGGCGATCATGCCGGTCAGCCTCTACGGCCAGCCGGCCGACCTGCCGGCGATCGCCGAGATCGCGGAACGCCACGGCCTCGCGCTGGTCGAGGACGCGGCGCAGGCCCACGGCGCGGCGGTGGACGGCCGCAGGAGCGGGACGTGGGGCGCGGGCACGTTCAGCTTCTATCCCACCAAGAACATGACGACCGGTGAGGGCGGCATGGTCACGACCGATGACGCCGAGCTGGCGGAGCGCATCCGCCTGTTGCGCGAGCACGGCATGAAGGTCCGCTACCACCACGACGTCGTCGGCTACAACTTCCGGATGACGGACATCGCCGCGGCCATCGGCCTGGCCCAGCTGCCGAAGCTCGCCGGCTACAACGACCGACGGCGCGCGATCGCGGCGCGCTACGACGCGGAGCTGCACGGCGTGATCACCCCATGGGTGCGCCCAGGCGTGACGCACGTGTACCACCAGTACACGATCCGGGTGAACCAGCGCGACGCCTTCGCCGAGCGCCTGAAGGAGCGTGGCGTCGGCAGCGCCATCTACTACCCGATCCCCGTGCACCGTCAGAAGCCGTTCCTGGCGCTGGGCTACGGCGACCAGTCGTACCCCGTGACCGATCGCCTCACCGAGCAGGTCCTGAGCATCCCGGTCCACCCGGCGCTGACCGACGATGAGGTGTCGACGGTGGTCGAGGCGGTCAACGCCACCGCCGAAGAGGTCGGGCCGATTCCCGCCGAGGCCGCGCGCGCATGAGCGAGCAGCGCCCGCTGCGGGCGGGCGTCATCGGGCTCGGGATGATGGGCCGCAACCACGTCCGCGTCTGGGACGAGGCCGTTGCCGGCGTGGAGCTGGTGGCCGTCGCCGACCCGGACACCGCCGCGGTCGAGCGTGCCACGGCCGGCCGTCGAGCGCGCGGCTACGCGGAGATCGAGCGGATGCTGGCCGAGGAGGAGCTCGACCTGGTCAGCATCGTCGCCCCCACGTCGCTGCACCTGCCGGTCGCGCTGGCCGCGTTGCGCGCCGGCGTCAACGTCCTGGTCGAGAAGCCGATCGCGGCCACGCGCGCCGAGGCGGTCGAGATGATCGAGGCTGCGGCCTCCGCCGGGCGGCTGCTGACGGTCGGCCACATCGAGCGCTTCAACCCCGCCGTTCGGGAGCTCAAGCGACGCCTCGACGCCGGCGAGCTGGGCCGCATCTTCCAGATCAGCGCGCAGCGCCTGGGGCCCTTCCCGGCGCGCATCCGCGACGTCGGCGTCGTCGTGGACCTCGGGCCGCACGACCTGGACATCATCCGCTACCTCGTCGGCGACGACCCCATCCGCATCTACGCGGAGACCGAGCGGCGGATCCACACCGAGCACGAGGACCTGTTCAACGGGATCATGAAGTTCGGCAACGGTGTCGTCGGGGTCGTGGACATCAACTGGCTGACGCCGACCAAGAAGCGCCAGCTGACAGTTACCGGCGAGCGCGGGATGTACGTCGCCGACTACATCAGCCAGGACCTGGTCTTCTACGCCAACCCCGATGCGCCGGACACGTGGATCAACCGTGGTGCGGCCGGCCTCGGCGCCCAGGTCACCTCCGTCTCGGAAGGTGAGATGGTCCGCCGCAGCGTGCGGCGCCAGGAGCCGCTGGCGGTCGAGCTGGGCGAGTTCGCGCGGGCGGTGCGCGACGGCGGTCCGCCGCCGGTCGATCCGCACGACGCCATGGTCGCGCTGCTCCTGGCACGGAAGATGGTTGAATCCGCGCTCAGCGGCGAGGTCATCGCCGGTCCCGCCCTGCAGGAGGTTCTCTCGTGAAGATCGCCGTGGTCGGCCTCGGCCACATCGGGCTGCCGCTCGCGGTCCAGTACGCGTCGCGCGGGCACGACGTGCTCGGCGTCGACGTCGCGGACCCGATCGTCGACAGCATCAACCGTGGCGAGTCCCCGCACCGCGACGAGCAGACGCTCATCGACCGCGTCCCGGAGCTCCACGCCGCCGGCCGGCTGCGCGCGACCACGTGGCGCGACGCCGAGGGCGTTCGCGAGGCGGACGTCGTGGTCGTGATCGTCCCGGTGGTCGTCGACGCGGACCGCCAGATCGACTTCGGGCCGATCGACGCCGCGACCGCTGACATCGCGCGTCACGTCAAGCCCGGCGCCCTGGTCGTGTACGAGACGACGCTGCCGGTCGGCACGACGCGCAACCGCTTCGGACCGATGCTCGCGCGCGGCTCGGGTCTCGAGCTGGACCGCGACCTGTTCCTGGCCTTCAGCCCTGAACGCGTGCTGGTCGGTCGCGTCTTCCTGGACCTCCAGCGCTACCCGAAGATCGTGGGCGGCACCAGCGAGGAGAGCACGCGACGCGCCGTCGAGTTCTACCGCGCCGTCCTGGACGAGGGGACCGACGTGTGGGCCGTCACCAACGCCGAAACCGCCGAGATGACGAAGCTGGCCGAGACGACGTACCGCGACGTCAACATCGCCTACGCCAACGAGCTGGCCCGCTTCGCGCAGCGCAACGGGATCGACGTGAGCGAGGTCATTGGCGCCGCGAACTCGCAGCCGTACAGCCACATCCACCAGCCGGGCGTCGGCGTCGGCGGCCACTGCATCCCGGTCTACCCGCACTTCCTGTTCAACGACGATCCGGAGCTGCAGATCCCGCCGCTGGCCCGCCAGATCAACGAGGGGATGGGCGAGTTCGTGGTCGACGTCATCGAGGACCGGATCGGCTCGCTGGACGAGGTGCCGGTGGTCGTCCTGGGGGTGGCGTACCGCGGCGACGTCAAGGAGGACGCCTTCAGCTCCGCCTTCCGGCTGCGTGACGAGCTGCTGGCGGCCGGCGCGCAGGTCTACGCCCACGACCCGTTCTTCGACGACGACCACCTGCGCGCGCTCGGCTTCGAGCCGTACGACCTCAACTCCGCGCAGCCGGTCAAGGTGGCGATCCTGCAGGCCGCGCACTCCGCCTACCAGGACCTCGATCCGTCCAAACTGCCGGGGCTCGAGCTGTTCGTCGACGGCCGCAACGTCCTGGACCGGGAGCGCTTCGACCGCGCCGGCGTCGGGTATGTCGGCGTCGGCCGCTGAGGCGGCCGACCTCCCGTCGGTCGGCCTCGCCGCTGGCCGTGGCGTGTGGGTCGTCCTGCCCACGTACAACGAGCACGACAACCTCGAGCCCATGCTGGATGCGATCCTCGCCGCCCTTCCGGAGGCATCGGTCCTGGTCGTCGACGACCACTCGCCCGACGGCACCGGCGAGCTTGCCGACACGATCGCGGCGGGTGAGCCGCGCGTGCGGGTCCTGCATCGCTCGGGCAAGGAGGGGTTGGGTGTGGCCTACCGCGACGGGTTCCGCTGGGTGCTCGAGCACCCGGAGACGCGCGCCGTGGTCCAGATGGACGCCGACTTCAGCCACGACCCCGCGGACCTGCCACGGCTCCTCGCCCCGCTGATGCGCGACGCCGACCTTGCCCTCGGCACGCGCTACATGCGCGGCGGCGGCACCGTCGGCTGGCCGTGGTACCGCAAGCTCATCAGCCGCGGCGGGACCATCTTCGCGCGCACCGTGCTGCTGCTGCCGTACCGCGACCTCACCGGCGGCTTCAAGGCGTGGCGGCGCGAGCTGATCGACGCCATCCGGCTGCGCGAGACGTCGGGATCCGGCTACGGCTTCCAGATCGAGACGACGTGGTGGGCCCACCGGCGCGGCGCCAGGATCGTCCAGGTGCCCATCGTCTTCCGCGAGCGCGTGGTGGGGACGTCCAAGATGACCGGCGGCATCGTCCGGGAGGCGATGCTCCTCGTCCTGCGCCTGCGCTGGCGGTCGATCGCCGATGCGCTGCGCGGCGGCCGGGACTGATCCGGACCGTGCGCCGGGGCGGTCCATCGGCTAGCATGTCGCCTCGCCACGCCGCCGCGGCCCGCGCGGGCCGCTCGCCGAGCCGCCGCATGACCAGGAGCCGATGACCCTCCGATCCCGACCTGTCCTCGACCGCAAGCATCGACCGCGCTGGCAGGACGAGCTCCGCACGCAGCAGCTGACCATCATCGGCTTCGCCGTGGCCATCGCCGTGGCGCTCGGCATCTTCGGCGCAGCGGCCTGGAACGGCTACTGGGAGTCGCACTTCCGGCCCGTGGCGGCCGTGGGGGACACGACGTTCGATCGCGCCGACCTCGAGCAGCGCACGAAGATCCTCACCGCGGAGGCCATCGCGCGGGTCACCGAGCTCCAGGCACAGCTCACCGGGTCGGCGCGGGACCAGGTGATCCAACAGCAGATCGACCAGATCAGCGTGGCCTTCAACAGCCTCGACACGGATGCGGCCCAGTCCCTGGTCGACCAGCAGGTCCTCGCCGCCAGGGCCGACGAGCTGGGGATCAGCGTCAGCGATGACGACGTGGACGCCGCGCTCGCCGAGCGCTACGCGCTCCCGGAGCGGGTGCGCGCCCGCCTCATCCTGGTCGACTCGCTGCCCGACGACGCGCAGCCGGACGACGAGCCGACCGACGAGCAGAAGGCCGCGGCCGAGGAGGCGGCCCAGGCGGCGCGCGCTCGGGTCGAGGGCGGTGAGGACTTCGCGACCGTGGCGACCGAGGTCAGCGACGACTTCACCTCCTCCATCGGCGGCGAGCTCGGCTGGTTCCAGGCGGACGACTCCGCCTACGGCGAGTACTTCGACTCGCTGGCGGACGCCGAGGTCGGCGATCTCGTGGGTCCGGTCGAGACGGAGCGCGGCTATGCGGTCCTGGAGCTTCTCGACCGCCGGGAGGCGACCTCCGACGGCGGCCTGCGGCAGGTGCTGGCCGACCAGGGCGTCGACGAGTCGACCTACCGCGACTACGTCCGCGCCGCCGCGCTCGAGCAGGCCTACCGCGACTACTTCTCCGAGACGGTCGTGACCTCGCCGGCCGCGCAGCAGCGGGTCGCGCAGATCCGCATCGCGCCGGTCAGCGGCACCGTCGTGCCGCAGGAGCGGGCGCGCCACATCCTGGTCCAGCCACTGCCCGACGCCGACGACCAGACCCAGGCGACCGAGGCGCAGTGGGAGGAGGCGCTGGCGGAGGCGCGCGACATCGAGGCACAGCTCAAGGAGGACGGTGCCGACTGGTGGGCGATCGCCGAGGAGTCGAGCGACGACCCGGGATCGGCCAGCCGCGGCGGCGACCTCGGCTGGTACGACCCGGCCAACCCGCCCTTCGTCGAGCCGTTCAGCGTGGAGCTGTCCAACCTCGAAGTGGGCGACATCAGCGACCCGATCCGCACCGACTTCGGGTGGCACGTCATCCAGAAGACGGCCGAGCGTGAGAGCCCGACGGCCGAGGCCGCCGACCTGGTCGAGCAGCTGCGCGCCGATCGCGACTCCTTCGCCGACGTCGCGAAGGACGTGAGCGAGGACTACGAGACGGCGAACGACGGCGGTGAGCTGGGCTGGGTGGCGCACTACCAGCTCGGCGCGGCGCAGGAGGACGCGATCTTCGGCCTGACCGACGTCGGCGAGATCAGCGACTCGGTCGACACGGGCAGCAACGGCATCTTCATCTACCAGCTGCTCGAGTCGAGCGACAGCCGCGAGATCGAGACCGACCGGCTCGACGAGATCCGCACCTCCGGCTTCCAGCGCTGGCTGGACGAGGAGGTTCGTGCCGGCGCGGACGTCTGGGTCGACCCGCAGTACGCCACCTCGACGGCCACCGGCTGAGCCGATGCGCGCCGGCTCCCGACGCAGCCTCGACGCGCTGCTGGAGGCCGCGCGGCTCACGCCCGAGGACGGGGTGCAGATCGTCGGCGCACGACGCCTTCCCGCCGTCGCCTTCGATCCCTCGCTGCCGCTGCTGGTCCTTCGCGGCGGGTCGGAGGCCGATCCGCTTCCCGGACGCCACGCTCGTCGCGGGGCGGTCGAGGTGCTGCGGACGTTGTATCCCGATGCGCACCAGGTTCGCCGCCTCCCGGACGACGGCACGCTGTCCCTCGCGGAGCTGACGGACGAGGCCATGGCCGACGACGACTGGTTCGTGCCGCCCCTCGCACCGGCGGACAACCTGGCCAGCCCGCACGGCATGGCCGCCATCTCCGCGCGGCTGCGCGCGCCCGACGGCTGTCCGTGGGATCGGAAGCAGACGCACCTGACTCTGCGGCCGTACCTGCTCGAGGAGGCCTACGAGCTGGTCGATGCCATCGAGAACGGGACGCCCGACGATCTGGCCGAGGAGCTCGGCGACCTCTACCTGCAGGTGGTGCTGCACGCCCAGTTCGCGGCCGAGGAGGAGCAGTTCGACCTGACCGACGTGTATCGGTCCATTGCCGCCAAGATCGTGCGTCGCCACCCGCATGTCTTCGGCGAGGTGAGCGTCGACGGTGTCGAGCAGGTGATCAGCAACTGGGAGCAGATCAAGGCGGGGGAGCGCGAGGAACGCGGGAAGGGGCACGAGGGGGCGTTCGCCGGCATCGCCCGCGCCCTTCCAGCCGTACCGGCCAGCCGCGAGATCCAGGAGCGGGCGTCGACGCTCGGCTGGGACTGGGATGCCATCGACGGCGTGTGGGAGAAGGTCACGGAGGAGCTCGACGAGCTGCGCGAGGCGGCCACCGACGACGAACGCCGCCACGAGCTCGGGGACGTGCTCTTCGCCCTCGTGAATCTGGGTCGCTGGATGAAGCTTGACCCCGAGGAGGCGCTGCGTGCCGCCAACCACCGCTGGGTGGCCCGCTACCACCGCGTCGAGGCGCTGGCCGCCGAGCGCGGGGTGGACCTGGACGCGCTGTCGCTGGCCGAGAAGGACGAGCTGTGGGACGAGGTGAAGGGCACGTGACGGACACGCCGCGCCGCGTCGCCATCGTCGTCCACGCCATCTTTCCCGGCGACCCGCGGGTCCACCGCCAGGCCGACGCCCTGGTGGACGCCGGCTTCGAGGTCGACGTGCTGTGCCTGCGCCAGCCCGGGGAGCCGGCCGAGGAGCGCGATGGCGCGGTCCGCATCGTGCGGCTCCCGGTCAACCGCAGCTTCGTCGGCTTCGCCGGGCACATCGCCGAGTACCTGGCCTTCACCGCCATCGCCACCTGGCGGCTGGCGCGGGAGCATCGGTCACGACGCTACGCCCTGGTGCAGGTCGCGACGGTGCCCGACTTCCTGGCCTTCGCGGCGGTGCCGGAGAAGCTGGGCGGCGCCCCGCTGCTGCTCGACCTGCACGAGGACATGCCGGAGTTCTTCCGTGACCGATTCGCGTCACCCGCGCTGCGGCCGCTGCTGCCGGTCGTGACCGCGGCCACCAGGGCCTCGGCGGCCGTCGCCGACGAGCTGATCACCGTCCACGAGCCGCTGCGGCGTCTCTCGATCGAGCGAGGCGTCCCGCCCGAGAAGATCAGCGTGGTCATGAACAGCGCCGACGGCCGCCTCTTCGACCCGTCCCGCCACGAGCGCCGCGCCTTCATGGCCGATGGCACGCTGCGCCTCATCCACCACTCCAACCTGCAGCGCATCTACGGCCTCGACCGCGCCATCGAGGGGCTGGCGACGCTGCGGCCGGACCTCGACTGGCGCCTGGACGTGTACGGCGACGGCCCGTGGCGGCCGCAGGTGGAGGCCGCGATCGAACGCAGCGCGACCGCCGACCGGGTCACGCTCCATGGTCGCGTTCCCATGAGCGATCTGCCGGGGCTGCTCGCCGGCGCCGACATCGGTCTGGTGCCCTCGCTGGACGAGCCGTACCTGCGCTACTCGCTCAGCACCAAGCTGCTCGAGTACGCCGCCATGGGGGTGCCGGCCATCGCCAGCGACCTGGCGACGTTCCGCCACCACTTCACCGATGCGGCGCTGCGGTACGTCCCCGGCGGCGATGGAAGCGCCCTTGCCCGGGCGGTCGAGGAGCTCGTCGACGACCCGGAGCGGACGGTGGCCATGGGCCTCGAGGCCCAGCGCCAGGCGGCCGCCTACGACTGGGAGGTCCAGAAGCGCCGGTACGTGGCCATCGTCCGGCGGCTCATCCGAGAGTGACGGGTCCGATGGGGCCAGACGAGGATCGGACGATCGACCCATAGGGCCCGGGCGCATCGGTTCCTACGATCGCGGCTGGGGAGACGTGCCTTCCCGACCAGCCCTGCGACCACCTCGAGGATCCCCTGTTGCGAGACCGAATTCGCGCCGCCTTCCTGGCTGCCGTCACCCTGGCCATGTCCGTCATGGTCGCCGCCCCAACCGCCGTCAGCGCCGCCGGCCCGAAGGTGGCCGTCATCGTCGGGCCCGTGGGGTCCATCACCGACCAGTACCGCACCATGGCTGACCGCGTGGCGAGCGCGGCCACCACCGCGGGCGCGTCGGTCGTCAAGGTGTACTCACCCAACGCCACGTGGGCGAACGTCAAGGCAGCCGTCAACGGCGCGAACGTCATCGTCTACTTCGGCCACGGCAACGGCTACCCGAACCCCTACACCAGCGGGACGGAGTACACCGACCGCGTCAATGGCTTCGGCCTCAACACGGCGACGACGAATGGTGACGCGGACAGCTGGTCCGCCGGCACGCTCGTCTACTGCGGCGAGAAGGCCCTCCTCGGCACCCTGAGCAGCACCGATGGCGCCGCACAGCGCCAGTACTGCGGCGGCGTGAACGGCGGCCCCATCACTCCCGCCGCGGGCTTCACCATGGTCTACGCACAGGCGCACTACGCCCCCGGCTTCGGCGAGCGCTACACCCCGGAGACGCCGCTGACCACGCTCGACGAGGCCAAGCAGCGCGTCACCAACTACTCGACGCCGATCCTGCGCCTCGGCGGAACCTACTTCGCGACCGCCTACGGCGATGCCGACCAGATCGTCTCCCGTGTTCTCGCCGCGGGCTCGACGACCTACGGCCAGATCTTCTCCGCCGGCCGGGGCTACAGCGCCTCGACGCTCACCGAGGTCCCGCACCCCGACGTGTCGGGCGCCGTGGTCCGCGTGCAGCAGACGGTCATCAGCAGCCTCCACTTCGGGGACCCCGACTACTGGTACGCGTTCGCGGGCAATCCGAACGCGAGCCCCGGCCTGGCCGCCGGCACGCCGGTCGCCCCGCCCGCGCCGAGCGCTCCGCCGGCCCAATTGGACGTGACGCGACTGGCCGGGGGTGATCGATACGAGACCGCCGCCGCCATCAGTGCCGCCAGCTTCGCGCCCGGCGTTGCGGTGGCCTACGTGGCCGTCGGCAGCAACTTCCCGGATGCGCTGGCCGCCGGTGCGGCCGCCGCCCGGCGTGGCGGCCCGGTCCTCCTCGTGACGCCGGGTGGCGTCCCCGCATCGACGGCCGCGGAGCTCGCGCGCCTGCGGCCGTCGGCCATCAAGGTCGTCGGCGGCGCCGGGGTGATCGGTGACGGCGTGCTCGCCGCCCTGCGCCCCTACGCGACGTCGGGCAGCGTGAGCCGCGTGGCCGGCGACAACCGGTTCGCGACGGCAGCCGCGATCAGCGCCGACACGTTCTCGCCGGGCGTCCCGGTGGCGTACGTGGCCACCGGCCGCAACTTCCCCGATGCGCTGGCCGGCGTTGCCGCCGCCGGCTCGCGCGGCGGGCCGATCCTGCTCACCGCGCCGAGCGAGCTGAGCCCCGAGACGGCCGCGGAGCTCGCGCGGCTGCGGCCGGCGACCATCGTGGTGCTGGGTGGCGCCGGCGTGGTCGGTGACGGCGTCCTCGCCGCCCTCCGCGGCTACGCGACGACGGGCTCGGTCGCGCGCCTGGCCGGACAGGATCGCTACGCGACGGCCGTCGCCGTCTCCACCGGCACCTTCAGCGCGAGCCAGACCGTCTTCGTGGCCACCGGCGCGAACTTCCCCGACGCGCTCGGCGGCGGTCCGGTCGCGGCCACGGTGCCGGGTCCGCTCCTGCTGGTGCCCGGCAGCACGCTGCCGTCCTCGGTCGCGGCGGAGCTGCAACGTCTCGGCCCCGATCGCGTCGTCATCCTGGGCGGTGTCGGCGTCGTGTCGGACGGCGTCATCGGCCAGATCGGGTCCCTCCTCGGCGGATGATCGGGGGCGAGGGACGAGCATCCCCCAGAGGTACCATTGGGGAGAGGGTGAGGGAACGGTAGGGTGCGGTGCGGTTCGCCCGAAGGCGAGCCACCAGCCCGCCACACGAGTGATCATGTCGCACCACCGCCGCCAGTCCCTCGCCATCGCCTTCCTTGTCCTGCTCCTCGTCGTCCCGTGGGCGCCGCGGAGCGCACGTGCCGCCGAGCCGTCGCTCGGCGAGGCCGTCACGCTTGCCGACGGAACCGTCCTCCCGCCCATGCCGGCCGAGCTCGTGGCCCCATCGGTCCACGAGGAGATGCTCATCGAGCACGGCGGCGACGCCGAAGGCGCGGTCGGCGGGATCCAGTCCGCGCCGGAAACCGCATCGGCCACCGACGGTGCCGTCCAGGCCGATGGACTCGTCGTCGCCCAGGCCGGTGCGACCGGCCCGGCGGGCGCGCTCCCCAACGGGCTGCGGCGCGAGGTGTTCGGCTTCCTCCCGTACTGGAAGCTCGACGCGACCACGCGCTCGGCCCTGCGGCTGGACCTGGTATCGACCATCGCGTACTTCGGCATCGGCGTTCAGAGCGACGGCCGCCTCATCCGCGGCACGTCAACCGGCTGGACGGGCTGGGCGTCCTCGGCCATGACCGAGCTGATGAACGCCGCCCACGCGCGGGGCGTGCGGGTCGTGCCGACCATCACGCTCATGAGCTGGGACGGCGACTACACCAACCTGTCGACGCTGCTGAACGACCCGGCAGCGCGCCAGACGCTGGTCGCGGACGTGGCGACCATCATCCGCGA
>DASTYP010000014.1:0-4709 GCA_035764845.1 Candidatus Limnocylindria bacterium | reverse complement strand
CCTGCTGCAGATCCTCGAGGACGGCCACCTGACCGATGCGAAGGGCCGCCGCGTCGACTTCCGCAACACGGTCATCATCATGACCAGCAACGTCGGCGCGCAGCAGCTGCAGCGCGACACGAGCATCGGCTTCCGGGCCGGCGGCAGCGAGGCTGCCCAGGCGGCCGCGGACTACGACCGGATGAAGGACAAGGTGCTCGGCGAGCTGAAGAACACGTTCCGCCCCGAGTTCCTGAACCGCATCGACGCCACCGTCGTCTTCCGCCAGCTGACCCGGGAGGAGATCCGCGAGATCGTGGACCTGCTGCTGGCTCGCGTGAAGAACCAGCTGGCCGGCCAGGAGATGGAGCTGATCGTCACCGATGCTGCCAAGGACGCGATCATCGTCAAGGGCTACGACCAGGCGTACGGAGCGCGGCCGCTGCGTCGCGAGATCCAGAACCAGATCGAGGACCCGCTGGCGGAGCGCATGCTCCAGGCGAGCTTCAGCGCCGGCGACACCGTCATCGTGGACGCCGGGCCGGATGGCGGCCTGACGATCCAGCGACAGGAGCGGGAGACGCCCAAGCGCCAGCCGGCGAAGGCCGGTCGCTGACGGTCCCCGGCACCGCCGCGCGGTAAGCCGGCGGTAAGCGCCGCGGCCGTTCGGCCGTGGCAAGATGGCCCGACGTCGCCCGAGGAGTCCGCGTGCCCGTCCGATCCACCATCTACGTCTGCCAGCAGTGCGGCGCCTCCTCGCCCAAGTGGGCGGGGCAGTGCCCGTCGTGCGCGGCCTGGAACACGCTGGTGGAGACGGCAGCGGCACCTCGCCAGCCCAACCGCGCCGCCTCCGCCTCGGCGGCGCGGGCGGTCGCGGGCGCCGTGGCGGTCGTGCCCATCGGCGAGGTCGAGAGCGCCGAGGCGGCACGGTTGTCCTCGGGCATCGGCGAGGTGGACCGTGTGCTCGGTGGTGGCTTCGTCCCTGGCTCGATCGCCCTGTTCGGCGGTGATCCTGGCATCGGGAAGTCGACGCTGCTGCTCCAGCTCGCGGCGCGCCTGGCCCGTGCTGGTCATTCGGTGCTGTACGTGACGGGCGAAGAGTCCGCGGGCCAGGTCCGCGGTCGGGCGGAGCGGGTCGGCGCCGTCGTCGACAACCTGCACCTCGCCGCCACGACCGACCTGGGCACGGCGCTGGGCGCCATCGAGGCGGCCGGACCGGCCCTGGCCGTCGTCGACAGCGTCCAGACGCTCAGCAGCGAGGACCTCAGCGGGCCGGCGGGGAGCGTCGGCCAGGTTCGGGAGGTCGCCTCGCGCCTGGCGGAGGTGGCCAAGGCGGGTCGCACCTGCGTGGCGCTGGTCGGGCATGTGACCAAGGAGGGCACGGTCGCGGGGCCCAGGACGCTGGAGCACCTGGTGGACGCCGTGATCTACCTGGAGGGGGAGCGGCTGGGCGCCACCCGGCTGCTGCGCGCCGCCAAGAACCGGTTCGGGTCGACCGACGAGGTCGGCGTGCTGGAGATGCGCGGCGACGGGCTGGCGGAGGTCGCCGACGCGAGCCGCTTCTTCCTCGAGTCGGAGGAGACGCCGACGGCCGGCGCCGCCATCACGATCGCGCTGGAGGGGACCAGGCCCCTCGCCGTCGAGATCCAGGCGCTGTCGGCGCCGTCGGCCTACGGCTCGCCGCGACGGGCGACGACCGGCATCGACGTCAACCGCGTGCACATGCTGATCGCCGTCCTGGCGCGGCATGCCGGGCTGAACCTGTCGAGTCACGACGTCTACGTCAACGTGGCCGGCGGACTCCGCATCGAGGAACCCGCGGCCGATCTGGCGGTCGCCATGGCCCTGGCATCCAGCCTCCGGGATCGCCCCGTGCAGCCGGCGACCGTCCTCGCCGGCGAGATCGCCCTGTCCGGCCGGTTGCGCGCCGCCACGCGCGGGGAGCGCCGGGCGATCGAGGCCACGCGCCTGGGCTTCGCGCGCCTGGTGACCGGGCCGATGCGCGGTGGCGCGGCCGAAGGGTCGCGCGCGATCACCGTGGCGCGCGACGTCCGCGAGGCGATCGGGATGGCGCTGCAGGACTGAGCCGCGACCGAGGGAACGTGGACGCCCCCGGAGGCGCGTGCTAACGTGGCCGACCGGTCCGTCGCCGCATTCATCGAATCATCCCGCGGTCGACGCCGTCATCACGGACTCATCGAACACATGACTCGCATCGTCCAGTTGCTGGGCGCCCTGCTCGGCACCCTCATCGGCTTCGCGCTGGGGTTGGCGCTCCTGCAGCGTGCCGGTGACCTCATCCAGGACGCGAACCGACCGGCGTTCCTGACGGCCTTCGTCGTCGCCACGCTGCTGTTCGGCTACCTCGCCATCCCGTACATCACCATCTACCCGGTGCGGCGCGCCGTCGAGAAGCTGAGCGAGGCCGGGGCCGCCGACTTCACGCTGGGCGTGGCGGCGATCGTCGTCGGGCTCGTCATGGGGCTCCTCATCGGCGTCCCCCTCTCGCAGGTGGGCGGACCGATCGGCTCCTGGGGACCGCCCATCGTCGCCCTCTTCCTGGCGGTCATGATGCTGGCCGTCACCATGGAGAAGCGCGACGTCCTGCTGCCGGCCATGGCCGGCCTGGTCCCCGGGGCGGCTCGCCGCGGCGCGGTGACGCGGGTGGTGATCGACACCAGCGCCGTCATCGACGGGCGCATCGCCGATGTCGCGAAGACCGGGTTCGTGCTCGGGACCCTGGTGGTGCCGCGCTTCGTCCTGGACGAGCTCCAGCGCATCGCCGATTCGCCCGATGCCATGCGCCGCAACCGGGGCCGGCGCGGGCTCGAGATGCTGTCCGCGCTGCAGCGGGACTCGGTGACCCCGATCGAGATCAGCGAGGCGACCTACCCGGAGGTCGAGGAGGTCGACGCCAAGCTGATGGCCTACGCGCGTGACCACGGTGCGGCCATCCTGACCAACGACTACAACCTCAACCGTGTCGCCGACCTGCAGGGCATCCGCGTCCTCAACGTCAACGAGCTGGCGAACGCGGTGAAGGCCGTGGTGCACCCCGGCGAGGAGCTGCGGGTCCAGATCATCCAGGAGGGCAAGGAGGCGGGGCAGGGCGTCGGGTATCTCGACGACGGCACGATGATCGTGGTCGAGGGCGGCGTGCGCTTCATGGACCAGGAGGTGCCCATCGCCGTCACCCGCGTCCTCCAGACCGTGGCCGGCCGCATGGTGTTCGCACAGCCGCGCACCGATGCGGATGGGAAGGAATGAGCGCCGCTGATCGCTTCAGCGCCATCGTCGTCGCGGCCGGCCGCAGCAGCCGGATGGGGAGCGACAAGCTGTGGGCGGACCTCTGGGGACGCCCGGCGTGGCGCTGGAGCGTCGACACGCTCCTGGCCGATGCCGGCCTCGACCACCTGGCGATCACCGTCCCGCCGGACGCCGTCGAGCGCTTCGCGTCAGGGCTGCCGCCGGATGCCGCGGACCGTTGCCTGGTCGTTGAGGGCGGCGAGGGTCGCGCCGACTCGGTGATCGCCGGCCTGTGGGCCCTGACCCGTGCGGGCCACGATGACGAAACGCTCGTGCTCGTCCACGACGCTGCCCGGCCGGCCCTCGCGCCGGACCTGGTCCGCTCCGTCGTCACCACCGCCCGCGCGACGAACGCGGCGGTCATCCCGGTCGTGCCGGTGGTCGACTCGCTGAAGCGGGTTCGCAACGATCGGGTGGTGGGACCGATCGACCGCGAGGAGGTCGTGTCCGCGCAGACCCCGCAGGCCGCGCGGCTCGGCGTCCTGCGGGCTGCCATCGAGGAGGCGCACGCGTGGGGCCGGCCGATCACCGACGACGCCGGGGCGCTGGCCGCCGCCGGCACGCCCGTCCACGTCGTGCCCGGCCAGTCCACCAACCAGAAGCTGACCACGCCGGCCGACCTCGTCGCCGTCCGCGCCCACCTCGCCGGCAGCATCACGCCCATCGTGCCGCCGTTCGGCGTCGCGAACCTTCCCGCCGGCACGCGATGCGCGGTCGGCTTCGACGCCCACCGGCTGGTCAGCGGTCGCCCGATGCGGATCGGCGGCCTCGACTTCCCCGACGAGCCGCGCGGCCCCGAGGGGCACTCGGACGGTGACGCGGCGCTGCACGCGCTCATCGACGCCCTGCTCGGCGCTGCCGGCGCCGGCGACGTCGGGACCCTCTTCCCGCCGGGCGACGCGGCGTGGGAGGGAGCGGACTCCGCAGAGCTGGTCCGCCGGGCCGTGGCGCGCATCGGCGCGTCCGGCTGGGTCCCGGCCAGTGCCGACGTGGCGGTGGCCGTCGCGCGGCCCGCCATCGCGCCGCGTCGGGCGGAGATGGCCGAGCGCATCGGCGCGCTGCTCGGCATCGGTGCCGACGCCGTGTCGATCAAGGGCACCACTTCCGACGGCCTGGGCTTCGCCGGCAGCGAGGGGATTGCCGCCTGGGCCGTGGCCGCGGTCGCCCGGCACGTGCCGTGACCGAGTGGATCGGCGGCCGCCGTCCGGTCGCCGAGGCGCTTGCCGCCGGGCGCGAGGCGCACCGGCTGCTGGTCTCCGCCAGCGCCCGTCCGTCGCCGGAGTTGCGCCACATCACCGATGCGGCGCGCCGCATGGGCCTGCCCACCGACCGCGTGCCGGCTGACGCCCTGACCAGGCTGGCCGGCTTCGACGGCCACCAGGGCGTGCTGCTCGAGGTGGGGGAGCGTCGCTTCGCCGACCTCC
>DASTYP010000013.1:0-2860 GCA_035764845.1 Candidatus Limnocylindria bacterium | reverse complement strand
GGTGCACGCTCCAGGGTGCCGGCCGCGACGGCGCGGACCATCTCGAGCTGGGCGCGGATGCCCTCGAGGTCGCACGAGGGGTCCAGCGCGCACAGCGCATCGGCATCGAGCTCGATCATCGCGTCCAGGAACCGTCGCGGCCGACAGAAGAGGACGACGCCCGCGTTGACGAACTCCTCACGCTCGATGTCCGGCACGACGCGCAGCACGATGTACGAGAAGGCGTCACGCGACGGCATCGCGCTGCACCTCCTCGCGTCGTCGGTCGGCCTCCTCGAGCCAGGTCGGCCGCGCCTCGAGCCTGGTGGCCAGGTATCGGCGGTAGGCGGCGCGCTCGCCGTCCGGGGAGTCGAATCGGGTGTCGCCCAGCCAGGCATCCGGCACCGCGTCGACGATGGCGCCGATGGTGTCGGGCTCCAGGCGCGGGGCGAGGCGCGCGTCCGCATCGGCGATCGAGGAGGCGAAGGGCAGGAGCACGTGCTCGCCGATCAGCTCGAACGGGCGCCGGGCGTGGGCGTCCGGATCGGTCCAGGCGTGGTGGAAGTAGAGCGACGAGCCGTGGTCGATCAGCCACGTCCGGCCTTCGTGGACCACGAGGTTCGCATTCCGCGGCGTGCGGTCCGGGTTGACGATCAGGTCGTCGAACCAGACGACGTCGGCCGCCCAGTCCGGTCCTTCGGCCGGAGGCCGCGTGAGGTCCGCGGCCAGCGCGCTCGGGACGAAGGCGAGACCGACGTTCAGTCCGACCGACCAGCCCAGCAGATCGCGGATCTCGTCGTGCGACTCGCCGCGGGCGATCTCCCCCGGCAGCACGGCCAGCACCAGCTCGGGGACCGGCAGTCCGAGCGCCCGACCGATCTCCCCGCCGATGACCTCGGCGATCAGCGCCTTCTCGCCGTGGCCCGCCCCGCGGAACTTGATGACGTACTCGCGGCCGTCATCGGCCTCGGCCAGCGCCGGCAACGAGCTGCCCTCGCGCAGCGGCGTGACGTAGCGCGTGATCTCGACGGTCCGGAGCATGGGCGCGAGTGTAGTGCGCGCGCCGGGCCAGCCGCCCGCACGGTGCCAGCCGATGGAGTGACCGCGAGGGCGCGAGATCAGGCTCCGAAGGTGTGCCGGTCCGAGCGGCCCGAGGCGGCGACGGCGACGACGGCGGCAGCCACGGCGATGGCGCTGACGCCGAGGGCGATGGCCGCCGGGGCGAGCCCAATGGTCCCGGCGACGGCCAGGTAGGCACCGACGAGCACGACGGACGCAGCGGCGATGGTGGCGGAACGCATGCGGATCGACTCCTGAACGACGAGTGATGAACGACGTCGCTCAGGGTCGACCCGCCGCCGGGGCGGCGGCATCGGTCAGGCGCGCGAGGTCACCTACGACATTCGACGCGGATCGCGGTCAGGCGTGGGTGAACTGCCGATGCCGTTCGGCGGCTTCCTCCATGCGGGCCATCAGCCGCTCGCCATCCTCGACGGTGAGTGCCTGGTCGAGGATCGGAAGGTAGAGCTCCTCCTCCTTCGCGAAGTGCAGGGCCACCACAGCATGCAGGCCGTAGAGGAGCTCGGTCAGCCGGTCGCGCTGCTGCTCGCTGGGCGGATCGGTCAGATCGTCACGCAGCTGGGCCAGCACCTCGGTCATGCGCTCCACCTCGACGTGGTCTCGCCGCATGGTCGCCGATGCACCGGGCGCGCCCATGGCGCCCTCCACCGCCTCGTACAGGACCTCGTCCTCGGCGAGGGCGTGCGGGACCAGGTGGTGCTCCAGGAACTCGACGACGTGCGCGACCTTCTCGCGGACGACCGGGGTGGGCGCATCCGCCATCCAGGCGGCGGTGTGCCGCAGCTGCTCGATCTGCGGCAACAGCTCGGCGTGCTCGCTGCGGATCGGCTGTGTGGGTGGGAGGGCAACGCTCATGTCGGTCACCTCTCGGTGGGCTCGCCGCGGAGCCGTCGCCATCAGCGTGGCCGGCGGCTCATGCGGCACGCAGTGCCGAAGGGACCGATCGAACGGGTCGCTGGTCGTCGGTCTGGCTGACCCTCAGGCGGGGACGCGCGGCGTGGCGCCGGCCAGCGCGGGCGCCAGCAGGTCGCGCAGCGGCGGGCCGCCGACCTCCTGCAGGTCGTACCGGACGCGCACGACCGGCTTGTCGAGTCGGAGCACCCGGGTGAGGTCGATGGGCGTGCCGGCCAGGACGAGATCCGCGTCGGTCGCGTTGAGCGTCTCCGCCAGCTCGGCCATCTGCTCCTCGCCATAGCCCATGGCGGGCACCAGCCGATCCAGCGACGGGTACTTCGCGAGCACGTCACGGATGGAACCGACGGCGAACGGCCGCGGGTCGACGATGTCGGCCGCGCCGAAGCGGCGCGCCGCGGCGATCCCCGCGCCGAACGTCATCCCGCCGTGGGTCAGTGTCGGGCCGTCCTCGACGACCACGACGCGGCGCCCGCGGACCTCGCCACCCTCCAGCCGCAGCGTCGAGCGGGCCGTGACGATCTGGGCGTTCGGGTTGAGCGAGCGGATGGAGGCGAGCTCGTCGCGGAGGGTCGCGTCGTCCACGCTGTCGACCTTGTTGATGACCACCACATGGGCCATGCGGACGTTCGTCTCGCCGGGGTGGAAGCGCTGCTCGTGCCCCGGGCGGAGCGGATCGGCGACCACGACGAACAGGTCGGGCCGGTAGAACGGGAAGTCGTTGTTGCCGCCGTCCCAGACGATCACGTCGGCCTCGCGCAGGATCGCCTCGTAGTCGACGCCGGCGTACAGGACGCGACCGGCCTCCAGGTGCGGCTCGTACTCCTCGCGCTCCTCGATGGTGGTGCGATGCCGCTCCAGGTCCTCGAGCGTCGCGTAGCGCTGGACG
>DASTYP010000012.1:0-3462 GCA_035764845.1 Candidatus Limnocylindria bacterium | reverse complement strand
GACCACACCCCGCTCGAGGTGGATGTCCTGGATTTCTCGTATCGGTCCATGGCGCGGCTCTCACGCATGAAGTACTCGCTGTGCGTGCTGGACGCCCGTGCCACGGATCCGCTAGCCGGCTGCAACGAGCTGGCGCGCCGGCTGTCCGCGTCGAGCCGCAGCCGGCAGCCGATCCTGGTGCTGGCGGCGTCGGAGCGCGATCTGCGCGGGCCGATTCGCGAGCTGGCCGGGCGTCCGAACGCGCGCATCGTGTCGCGCGAGGCAGGGCCTGACGGCCTGCGCAGCGCGATCGACGTGCTGGTTGGCGCGGCCAGCGCGACCGGCCCGGCCATGACCGCCTGAGAGACGCCGAGAAGGGGGAGGAGAGATGGTTCTCCAATCGGAGCCTTTGCATCGGGGGCTGAAGCCCGCTTCGCCCGGGGCACTGCCCGCACGCTCCGCGCCGCGAGTGACCGGGCGGCCGACGGACGAAGGTCCGTGGCCGGGCGTTGAGGCCCAGGACGAAGCGTGGTGGCCGGACGACGACGGGGATGAGTGGCCGCCGCACTTCGGTGCGGCTCGCCTCGGTATTCCGTAGGACCACCGGACACGAGGAAGGGCCCGCAGGCGTTTGCCTGCGGGCCCTTCGCTCATGCGTGCGGTCAGCCGCCGACCGGCGACGGCGCCGACTGCTCCCGCTCGAGCCTGTCCATCTCCGACTCGGCGCGGTCAGTGGCTTCGGCGACGGTGTCACGGACCGTCTCGCCGACCGCGCGGCTCGCCTCGCCGAGCATGCGCTCCTCGTGCGGCGTCTCCGGGATCAGGGCCCCGATGACGGCTCCGGCACCGAGGGCGATCGCCCCCATCGCCAGCGGGCTCGACTCCATGAGGCGCTCCATCCGCCACGACGCCTGCTCCACGCCCTGGCCGACGGTCTCGCCGACGTTCTGACCGACTTCGCCGATCGTCTCGCCGACCTGCCCGACCGCGCCCGAGACGTTCTCGCCGACCCCGGCGGCTGCCTCGCGCGCCCGGTCCGCGATGCCGGTCCCGGACTCCGTGCTGTAGCCCTGGCCGCTCCCACGGTAGCCGTAGCCATCGCCGTAGCGGGCGTCGTAGGCGCCGTACCGGCGGTAGGCGTCGCCGTTCCCGTTCCTGCTCTCGTTCGAGCGGTTCATCCACAGCAGCGCCAGACCGGCACCGGCCATCGCCGCCGGAACCGGGTTGCGGCGAATCGTCTCCATCACCATCTCGCTCATTCCCTTCGCTGTCTCCTCGACGCGACCAATGGTCGCCTCGCGGACGTTCTCTTTCGCCTCGTTCATGAGGTTGCCGGGGTCCAGCCGGTCACCCAGCTCGCGCAGGGTGCCGCCCATCTCGACCCTGGTCTCCTCGATGTCGGCGCGGATCTCCTGCGTCTCGGCCGTCTCGGCATCGGTGTCGAGGTCCGCCTGCTCGACGTCCTCCACCGTCAGGTCGGCCTGTTCGGCGTCGGTCGCCGCCAGCCGGACGCCGTCGTTGCGTTCCATCGTCACTTCATCTGCTCCTTGACGTACTCGACGTCCTCGCGGACGGTCTCGACCGTCTGGGTGGGTGCCAGCCGCGCGTCCCGGATCTGTCCGATGCCCATCGATGCCATGACGGCGCCGATGACAAGCACGACGGCGCCGACGATCAACGTCGCCAGCCAGGCATCCAGGCCGGCCTCGATCAGCCCGAGGGCGATCGCCGCCAGGACGAACAGGACCCCGGCGTACACGAGCACACCGCCGATGCCGGTCGTCGCCGCACCACGGCCGAACCGTCCCAGGCCGCTCGTCACCTCGACGCGCGCGAGGTCGATCTCGCGCCGGACGAGGGTGCTCACCTGTCGCCCGAGGTCGCCGAGGAGATCGCCGATGCCTCGGCTCTCCTCACGGACGGCCATGACTAGAGGCCCTCGTCCGTGAGCGTGCCGTTGATCCCCGAGCTGGCGCCCGGGCCCGTTGCCCGGTACGACTCGGTGGCGTCTGCGTACCCGGTGCGGTACTGCGATCCGTAGCCGGAGCGGTAGCCGCTGCGCATCGAGCCCCGGTCGCCGCGCGCAGGCTGGGCCGAGCCGGAGGCGCCCGCCTTCAGGAAGCGTGAGGCGGCTGCACCGAGGAGGAATGCCCCGCCGAGGAAGAGCAGCGGCTGGCGCCGCGCAACGTCCTCGACCGTGTGAAGCAGCTCACGGGCATCGGTGTCGCGCAGGAAGGTCGCGATGCGCTCCGTCTGATCCGCCGCCGTCTGCGCGACGTTCGCGATCATCGGCTGCTCCGACTCCATGTCCGTGGAAACGCGGCGGATGGTGCCGGCCAGCTGGCCGAGCCCTTCGGCGACCTGCTGCTTGCCCTGGTCGGCGCGCTGGAAGCCGACGTTGGCGGCGCGGTCGACGACCTCGCTCGCGCTCTGGCCGACGTCACGCGTGGCCTCGGCGAGCGGATGCTCGTCGGTCGTGCCCTGCGTCCCGCCGGTCATGGTGGTGGAAGGTGTCGTGGTCATGGTGACCCCCGTTGCGAAGTTGGTGTGGGCAGCCCTCCGATGCACCGCCCGTTCCACGCGCTCGAGGTTTTGCCCGTGACCGGCGTGGCACGCGCGCTGCTGCACGCGTGACCGTGCAGGATCTCCAAGGCGTGCCGCCCTCCCTCAATCGACAGGGCCGATACCATGCCCTCACGCTGCAGATCGCGGAGGACGGCACGACCTGGCAGGTGACCGCCGACCAGCCTTTCGAGACCCGGCAGGAGGCACGCTCCTGGGCCGAGCGGCTCGCCGCGGAGACACCGGGCTGAGCCGGCGCGCGCGCGCCGTCATCGCGCTGGCGGGGATCGGCCTCGCCACGGCCGCCTGCGTCCCCGAAGGCGTCACCGATCGCGGCCGCCAGGTCAGCGAGCTCTACAACTGGTTCATGCTCGCGGCCGCTGGCGTCTTCATGCTGGTCGTCGGGCTGCTGGCGTGGTCGATCGTCCGCTACCGCGGCCAGCCCGGGCGCGACGTGATCGTGCCGGACCCGTCGCGTGGCAACGTCCCGCTGGAGATCGCGTGGTGGGCAGCACCGACGGCCCTGGTGGTGGTGCTGGTGATCCTCACCGCGGGTGTCCTGTCGCAGGTGGACGCGCGCGCGGAAGAGCCGGACCTGACGGTGCAGGTGCAGGGGTTCCAGTGGGGCTGGCGCTTCTCGTTCCCCGATGCCGGCGTCGAGGTGACCGGGACGCCGGCCGACCCCGCGCGCATCGAGCTGCCGGTCGGCGAGACGATCGCCTTCGAGATCACCTCGCGCGACGTCATTCACTCGTTCTGGATCCCGCCGTTCCTCATCAAGCGTGACGCGGTGCCGGGGCACCCGAACCGCTTCGACGTGACGATCGAGGAGACGGGCACCTACAGCGGCCAGTGCGGCGAGTTCTGCGGGCTGTTGCACTCGCGACAGCTGTTCGAGATCACCGCCGTCCGGCCGGACGA
>DASTYP010000011.1:0-6595 GCA_035764845.1 Candidatus Limnocylindria bacterium | reverse complement strand
GCCATCGAACCGCTCGACGGTGACGCCGGCCCGCTCTGCCTTGTTGACGTACTGGCGGTGCTTGCGCTTCAGGTTCGACCGCAGCTCCTCCTCCCCCACCGTCAGATCGACGACGCGGGTGGTCGGCGGCTGCACCTTGGGGGCGGCCCGCCACGGCACGGACAGCAGCGCCTGGCCATAGTGCGTCTGCCGCGTGGCCTCCGGGTCCGCGCGAACGGTGGCGATCTTCTCCTCGCGGCCGAGGACCCGCAGCGCCTTGACCAGCGCGACGCGCGTCTCGGGATCGTCGAGGCGGCCGATCGGCCCGCGTGGGGCGTAGGCGAGATGCCAGTCGACGAGCGGCACCGGTCGCAGCAGGAGCTGGACGCCGGCCACGGGCTCGTCCTGGGATGGGCCGACGGCCAGGCGGATCGGACGCCAGCCGCCCATGGCCCGGACCTCGCCCCACTCCCACAGCTGCGGGAAGGCGTGGTACGGCGCGGACTCGACGAAGGCGTTCCACCTGGCCGCGTCCGTGACGCGGAAGGCTCGAAGATCGGTGCTCGTCATGCTGTCCCCCATCCTGCCGCAGCCAGCGCCTCTCGTGCGGCGCTCCGGTCGTCCCAGGGTCGCTTCTCGGTGCCGTAGAAGATGCTGGCCTCGTGGCCCTTGCCGGCCAGCAGGACGACATCGCCGGGTCTGGCCATCCCGATGGCGCGGCCGATCGCCTCCCGCCGATCGTCGATGACCCACAGCCGCTCCCCCTCGCGGGCACCCGCGGCGCGAGCGCCGTCGGCGATCTGCTCGTTGATGACGCGCGGGTCCTCCAGGCGAGGGTCCTCGTCCGTGACCACCACGAGGTCCGCCAGCTCGGCCGCGACGCGGCCCATCGGCTCTCGCTTGGTCGGGTCCCGCTCGCCCGCGGAGCCGAAGACCGCCACCAGCCGGCCCGTGGTCACCGGACGGAGCATGCGCAGCACCTTGGCCAACGAGTCGGCGGTGTGCGCGTAGTCGACCACGACGGCGAACGGCTGCCCGGCATCGATGCGCTCCATGCGTCCCGGAACGCCGGCCGTCCGCTCCAGCGCTCCCGCCGCCGCGTCGAGCGGCACCTGCTCGGCGTGGGCCACGGCCAGCGCCGCCAGCGCGTTGCTGACGTTGAAGCGCCCCGGCATCGGCAGGTGGACGTCGCCGCTCCAGCCGGGCGCCTGCAGGCGAAACCGGCTGCCCGACGCGTCCGCCCGAACGTCGGTCGCCCGGAGGTCGGCATCGGCGTCGATGGCGTAGGTCAGGAGCCGGTTGCGGGCTCGGTCGCGGTAGTAGGTGAAGGTGCCATCATCGGCGTTGAGGATGGCCAGCGGCGCCTCCTCGACCAGGCGTGCCTTGGCGGCACGGTAGGCCTCGACGCTGCCGTGGAACTCCAGGTGCTCGCTGGTGACCGTGGTGACCACGCCGACGTCGAAGCGGCAGTTCCGCGTCCGCTCCAGCGCCAGCCCGTGCGACGTCGCCTCCATGACCACGCTGTCGTTGCCGGCCGCCACCATGTCGGCCAGCAGTGCCTGGAGCTCGAGCGCCTCAGGCGTGGTGGTGCGCTCGTCGTTGCTGCGCCGCTCGTCGCCGACGTCCACGGCCACGGTCCCGATGAGCCCCGGCCGCCGTCCACCGGCGCGCAGCACCTCCGCGGCCAGGAAAGCGGTGGTGGTCTTGCCGTCGGTTCCGGTGATGCCGATGACCTCCAGGCGTTTTGATGGATGGCCGAACCACGCGTCGGCGGCGTCCGCCAGCGCCCGGCGGCTGCGGTCGACGACCAGCTGGGGGATCCCGAGGCCATCGATGGGGCGCTCGACCACCGCCGCGATGGCGCCGGCCCGCGCGGCATCGAGGGCGTAGTCGTGGCCGTCGACGTGGACGCCGGGGACCGCGAAGAAGACCGTGCCCGGGGTCACGCGGCGCGAGTCGTAGGCGAGCGCCGTGACACTCCCGACCGGGATGCCGATCACCTGCTCGGGCGCGATGGCATCGGTCAGCGCCCCGAGGCCCATCTGGTGCGGGGTCGGCTGCGTCATGGCCGGAGCCGCCGCAGCCCGCGCAGCCAGCCGCGCGCGACGCCGAGCGCCGCGCGCACCCGGTACAGCGTCGAATCGGCGACCACGTCCCAGGATCCCGCCCACTCCACCTCGCTGCCGCCGAACCCCTTCTTGAACAGGCCCACCCCGTGCCATGGGTGATCGGATCCGGCACCGGCAGGCGCGATGCCCCACAGATCGTGGAGCCGGACGCCCCGACCGCGGGCGTACCGCATCATCTCCCACTGGAGCGCGTAGCTCGCGTAGCGCTTCGGCTCCCCGGGTTCCTCGCGCCGCGAGCCACTGAACAGGTAGAAGGAGCGGTCGCCCTCGACGACCACCATGCCCGACGCCAGGAGCACGCCCTCGCGGCTCGCTTCGAGGATCGCGGCCCGTCCCGCTCCGGCGAGGGATCGCCAGGCGATGCGGTAGCGCTCCCGCGAGGGCATCGGGAAGCCGGCCCGGCGCTGGGTCTCGCCGACGAGCTCGTGGAGGGCGTCGATGGCGCTCGCATCCGTCGCGTCCTCGACCACGCGCACGACCACGCCCTCCCGCTCGGCGCGGCGCACGCCGTAGCGCGTGTCCTTGTCGAAGCCGCCAATCAGCGCGTCGTCGTCGGCCAGCCGCACCGTCCGCGTCTGCCCGACCTGCAGCTTCTCGTCAGTCCGCCGCAGGCTTCGGCCCTCCAGGCGGGCGAAGAGCGCGACGCCGGGGTCGTCAGCAGCCAGCCGGGGCTCGAGCTTCACCGCCACCGCGCGGTGGTGGCGCGCCGCGGCCCGCAGGCCCAGCAGCATGGCGCGCAGACGGGCGGCCGCGTCCGGATGCGCGCAGTCGAGCACGGGCCCGTGCGGCACGTACCAGAAGCTGCGGCCGGCGACGAGGGGGCGCTCCTGTGCTGCCGCCAGGCCCACGACTTCGCCCGCCTGCTCGATCACGTATCGGCGCTGCGGCTGGCCATCGAAGGCCGCGACCTCGGCCCACGCCCAGTCGTGCAAGAAGTCGCCCGTGGCCGTCGCCTCGAGGAGGGACTGCCAGGTGGTGGCGTCCGCATCGGTCGCCGGTCGGAAGTCGATCACGCGCGCCTCCGGGTGCGACGCCGCAGCAGTGAGCGCAGCTGGTCCAGCTCGGGAGCGCGCAGCGCCGCCGCGACGATGAGGAAGATGGCGATGCCGGCCGAGCTGAGCACGAGCAGTGCCAGCAGCCGACCGACGGGGTTGTCCAGCCATCCGGCGAGTGACCCCTCCACCACGGTGAGGCCGCCGAGCATCAGCAGGGCCGCGGCGACCCCGGCAACGAAGGCACGAGCAACGGAACGTCCGATGGTCGCCTCCTCCACCGACTCGATCCGCCGGTGCAGGCTCCACAGCAGGCCGATGACCTCCAGCACCGCGCTGATCGACAGCGCGAGCGCCAGGCCCTCCACCCCCATCGGCCCGACCAGCGCCGCCATCAGTGGCACGTTGATGGCCACCGCGACGATCGCCCATAGGACCGGCGTCTTCGTGTCCTGCATGGCGTAGAAGGCGCGGGTCAGCACATGCACCACGATGTGCCCGACCAGGCCCAGCGAGAAGAACAGCAGCGTCGAGGCGGTGCGGTCGGTCGCGCTCTGGCCGAAGAGGCCGTACTGGTAGAAGACCGAGGTCAACGGCTCGCGCAGCACGACCATGATCGCGGTCAGCGGGGCGGCGACGAAGACGAGCACCCGGATGGCATTCGCGACCTGTCGCCGGATCTCACCGATGCGCCCCAACGCGGCATCCTGGCTCATCGTCGGGAACAGGGCGACCGCGATGCTGACCCCCACCACGCCAACGGGTAGCTGCGACAGCTGGAACGCGTAGTTGTAGGCCGTGAGGCTGCCTTCGGGGAGGCCGGAGGCGAGGACGGTGCTGACCAGGAAGTTGAGCTGGCCCGCGGCGAGGCCCAGGGTGCGCGGGCCCATCAGCCACGCCACCCGACGCACCCCGGGATGTCGCAGGCTGACGGTCAGGTCGTAGCGCTGCCCGACGCGCGCCAGGTTCGGCAGCTGCACGACCAGGTGCGCCAGCGAGCCGACCGCCACCCCCACCGCCAGGCCCTCGACGCCCATGATCGGCGCGAGCAGGATGGCGGCGAGGATGATCGCGACGTTGTAGAGCAGCGGCGCGATGGCGGGCACGGTGAACTGCTGGTAGCTGTTGAGGATCCCCGTGACGACCGCCCCCATGCCGATGAGCACCGGGCTCAGCAGCATGACCCGTGTCATGCGGATGGTCAGCTCGGTGGTCGGCGCGTCGAATCCGGGCGCGACGATGGGCACGAAGACCGGCGCGAAGATCACCATCAGCAGGCTCAGGCCGGCCAGGCCGATGAGGACCAGGTTGATGACGCTGCTGGCGAGCTCCCAGGCCTCCGCGTCCTGTCCCCGGGCGCGGTAGCTCTGGAACACCGGGATCAGGGCCGCGCTCAGGGCGCCGGCGACAACCAGCTGGAAGATGGCGTCCGGTATGCGGAAGGCCGCGAAGTACGCGTCCACCTCGCGGCTGGCGCCGAACTGCGAGCCGATGACCACCAGGCGAACCCAGCCGAGCAGGCGGCTCGCGAGCGCCGCGACGGTCAGGATCAGGCTGGCGGTGAGGAGGACGCGACCCGTGCTCCCGGGACGAGGCGTCGTCGAATCAGGAGCGGGCGGCGCCGGCGCGTCGCTCACCGGCCGCCCCGACCGTCACGCGCGCGCCCGGCGCGTGGGTGCGCCTCGCGGTAGGCGCTGCGCAGAGCCGCGTCGGAGAGGTGGGTGTAGATCTGGGTCGTCTGGAGGTTCGCGTGACCCAGGAGCTCCTGCACGACCCGCAGGTCGGCGCCGCCCTCGAGCATGTGCGTGGCGAACGAGTGCCGCAGGGTGTGCGGACTGGTGCGAGCGGGCATGCCGGAAGCGCCGACCCAGCGCTCGATCACGAGCCGGGCGCCGCGCGCACTCAACGGCGCGCCGCGCGCGTTGAGGAAGACTGCGGCCGACGGCGCCGAACGCCCCGCAAGAACGGGACGCGCCTGGGCCAGGTACGCGCGCAGCGCCGAGGCCGCCGGCGCGCCGAAGACGAGGTCACGCTCCTTGCTGCCCTTGCCGAACGCGCGGAGGCGACGGCGGTCGACGTCGAGCCGGTCCATGGAGAGGCCGGCGAGCTCGCTGATGCGCATGCCGGTCGCGTACAACAGCTCCAGCAGCGCGGCGTCGCGCAGCGTGAGCGCCTCCTCCTGGCGACCGCCACGCCGGGGGGCGGTCACGAGCGCCGCAGCCTCGTCGACCGACAGCACGCGGGGCAGGCGCGCCGGTCGCCGGGGCGCACGCACGCCGACGAGCGGATCGGCGTCGATGCGCCCGTTGCGCAGGGCGTGCCGGTAGAGCGCCCGGACAGCCGCGAGGCGACCGGCCACCGAGCTGGGCGCGAGCCCGCGGTCCGCCAGGGATGCCAGGTAGGATCGGATCGCGGCTCGGTCCGGACGGCGCCAGTCGATGCCCCGCCCCGCGAGGAACGCCAGGAACTCGCCGGCGTGGCGCCGGTACTCGCGCAGCGTCCCCACCGATGCGTTGCGCACGCGGAGACCGGTGAGCAGCTGATCCAGGGCGTCGGCCGCCGCAGAAGGCAGCGGGGGGCCGATCGCCGGTGTCACCGCACCGAGTGCGTCGTCCACACCGGGCCGGTCGTCAGCCACGCGGGCGTCTGGCGGGCGCCCGGCGCGAGGTCCCGCGCGAGGCGCCGCTGCGCCCTCCACGGCCGCGCGACGGCTGGCCCTCACGCGCCTTCAGGAGCGCCACCGCGTCGTCGAGGGTGACAGCCTCCGCGTTGGCGTCCTTGGGCAGCGAGGCGTTCGTGGCGCCATCGGTCACGTACGGACCGTATCGGCCTTCGAGAAGCCGGACGGCGGCTCCGGAGCCGGGATGCGCCCCGAGCTCCCGCAGGACCTTGCGACTGGCCCCGCGACGGGTTGGCTTCTCCTGGCGCAGGAGCTCGAGCGCCTGATCGAGCGTGACGCTGAAGACCTCGTCGTCCGACGCCAGTGACCGGAACTCCGAGGCGCGCTTGACGTACGGTCCGAAGCGCCCGAAGTTCGCCACGACCTCCTCGCCGGTCTCCGGATCTCGGCCGAGGACGCGCGGCAGCGAGAGCAGCTCGAGCGCGCGCTCCAGCGTCAGCTGGTCGGGATCGTCGGCGGCCGTCAGCGACGCGCGGCGGGGCTTCTCGCCGCTGCCCTTCTCCGGCGTCTCGCCCAGCTGGACGTACGGACCGAACCGGCCGGTCATGACGTACACGGGCAGCTTGGTTTTCGGATCCTCGCCGAGCGACGCGGGACCCTTGGCGCGGGACTCGACCAGCGCAATCGCGTCCTGCAGCGTGAAGTCGGCCGGCGCGACGTCATCGGGAACGGAAGCGTTGATGGCGTCGTCGCCCTCGCCGACCTGCACGTACGGTCCGAATCGACCGATGCGCACGACCACCGGCGCGCCCGTCTGGGGATGCTCCCCGAGCTGCACGACCGGGTACTCGATCTGGGTCTCGTTCTCGACCAGC
>DASTYP010000010.1:0-23566 GCA_035764845.1 Candidatus Limnocylindria bacterium | reverse complement strand
GCGCTGTCCATGCGTGAGTGTGTCGGGCGATTCCCGCGGGCGGACGACGGGCGGCCGCTGAGGATTCGCATCGGCCTCAATGCCGGCCCGGTGGTGGCCGGCGTCATCGGTCGTCGCCGGTTCCTCTACGACCTGTGGGGTGACGCCGTGAACACGGCGTCGCGGATGGAGTCCCACGGCATTCCGAACGAGATCATGCTCACGCGCGCGATGTACGAGCTGCTGGCGAACCGCTTCGTGTGCGAGCCCCACGGGCCGATCGAGGTCAAGGGCAAGGGCGTCGTCGAGACCTGGCTCCTGCGCGCGGAGCGCCCGTCCGGCGCGTGATCAGTGGAGGCGCGAGCCCCCACCGGAATCGCCGCCGTCTCCGCCTTCCTCCCCGCCCTCGCGCAGGAAGCGCTCGATGTCGGCGATCAGCTCGTCGCCCTCGGGCAGCCGTGACTCGTCGGCGAGCGCCTCCAGTCGGGTGACGTACGCCTTGGTGTCGTCGTCGGTCGCGGCCGCGGCATCGAGCAGGTTGCGCCGCTCCAGGGCACGGCTGGCCAGGGCGCCGACCGGAAGGTCCGCGCCGAGGTACCGGCCGAGCGCGTTGAGCAGCGCGATGGACGCCGCCGGGTACGTCGCGTTGACGTAGTGCGGCACCTGGGCGAAGAAGCCGATGGCCGGGATCCCGTTGCTCGCCGCGCTCATCTCGAGCATCGAGAGGGCGGCCGACGGCACGCGCAGGAGCCCGTCAGGTCCCTGGCGGATGCCCTCGGGCAGCAGGCCGGGGGCCGATGCCGTCGCCAGGATCGGCACCGGCCGCGTGTGCGGGACCGCGGCCGGGATGGCGCCGAGCGACACCCACGTCGCCACGCCCAGGCGCTTGGCGAGCCGCACCACCTCGTCGCCGAGCTCGCGCCATCGGTAGTCGGGCTCGGGACCCGCCAGGACCAGCAGATCGCGCTCCCCGATGCGCGTGGCGGTCAGGCGGAGCTCCGGCCACTCGAGGCGCACCGGCCGTCCGTCGACGATGTCGAGCGTGGGTCGGCGCGCCCGGTAGTCGTAGATGGCGTCGCTGTCGAAGCTGGCCACCTGCCGGCCGTCGTTCGCCAGCTGCGCAGCGGCCGTCGTTCCCGCCGTCCCGGCGTCGACCCAGCCCTCGAAGGCCGCCACCAGGACGGGGGCGTCGAGCTGCGGGTCCTCGTCGAGCCGGTACAGTGCCATGGCCCGCAAGTTTACGTCGCGCGCGTCCGATCCCGGGTTCGGAGGCGCAGGAGCCGCAGCCGCCGGACGGCCCGGAACGACGTCACGCTCCGCGGAGGCCACGTGGCCCTGTTCGCGCCGGCACGGAGCGCCGAGCCTGCCCTCATGCTGCCGCGACTGCGCACGTACGCCGGCGACGACGACTTCTGGTCAGTCCGCCGCCTGTTCCGCCGCCTCCTGGCCGAGGCCGACTTCCATCCCGCCACGTGGGGCGTGCCGCGCTGGGACTACTGGCGATGGCACGGCGTCCTGAACTGCGGCTCACCACCTCCCGAGGAGCTCGTGACGCTCGTCGAGGACGAGGCCGACGACCTCATCGGCGTCGTCAACGCCGAGGACCGCGGGGAGGCGTTCCTGCAGCTCGACCCGCGATGTCGGAGCGCCTGGCTGGAGGCCGCCATGCTCGAGGCCGCCGAGGAGCGCCTGGCGAACGGGGATGGCCTGCTCGTCTGGACGCCGGCGTCCGACGAACGCTGGGCCGCGTTGCTGTGCCGCCGCGGCTACGCACGCACGAGCGAGGACGAGCACGTGCGCATGCGGTCCCTGCGCGATCCCCTCCCCGCGCCGGAGCTCGCGCCCGGCTACCGCATCCGGGCGCTCGCCGAAGGCGTCGAGGACTTCCCAGCCCGCGGCGACATCTCGCTGCGCGTCTTCCATCCGGTCCCGGACGGGAACACCGCCATGACCGGCGAGGACTACCACAACATCCAGCGCTGCCCGCTCTACCGTCGTGACCTCGACCTCGTCGCGGAGGCAGATGACGGGTCGCTGGCCGCGTTCGTCACCGTCTGGTTCGACGACGTCCTGCGGACCGCCACCATCGAGCCAGCGGGGACCGATGCGCCGCACCGGCGGCGGGGCCTGGGGCGCGCGCTGCTGCTGGAAGGGATGGCGCGGGCACGATGGATGGGCGCGACGCGTGCGTACGTCGGCTCGTACGGGCCGGGTGCCCACGCCCTGTATGAGTCGGTCGGGCTGCGAACGGTCGAGCACCTCGTCGGCTGGCGCCGGTGACCGGCGCTCGCAGCGTTCGGCCGCCAGCATCCAGTGCCCGCTCGTCCGGCTGGGGGAGATTGCGGCGCACGATCTCCGCCCAGTCGGCTTCGGCGGCCCGTGGCGCACAATGGGACCATGCCGAAGCGCACGGCGGAGCCTCCGCCGGATCCCGATCGCCTCGTCAGGCAGTCCGCTGGGACGTACCGCACCGAGGACGACCGTTTCGAGGTGCGCAGCGGCGATACGGGCTGGTTCGTGGTCGACTCGGAGCAGACCAACGAGTTCGGGCAGGAGCTGATGCACGGGCCGTTCGCGACGCTCAAGGCCGCGCGGGAGGCGGTTCCCGGGGCCCGCAGCCCCAAGGTCACCGCCCTGCGCCGTCCCCGGCCGCGGCCACGTCAGCGCAAGGGCGACGAGGCTGACGCACCGCCCGCCCGCCGCAAGCCGCGCACCTGGCTGGACGACCTGGCGACGGCCGATGCGCGACGCGCGCGCGCCCTGATCCGGGCCCTCGATCGGCGCGGATTCACGGACGCCGATGGCCTGGTGCGCCAGGACCGCGAGGGGTTCTTCCCGGTGGTCGCTGCCCGGCTGGTCGAGGACGAGGTGGCCCGGCTGGTCGACGACTGGCCGGAGGCCACGCGGCCCGAGGCCCGAGCGCTGGTCGCGCGGGTGCTCGCCATCGTCACGCAGCGCGGCGGCGAGGTCGACGCTCCCCTGCCGGGGTGGCGCCTGGTCGAGGTCCCGCACGACGGGGCCGGCGAGCGCGAGGAACGACCGATCGAGCTGGGCGAGTAGCCAGCGCACGCGGCGGCCCCGTTCCTGCATCGGCGTGGTGGCGACAAGCGCCACACGAGGACCAGACCCATGGATCGCGAACGCCACGAGGGCGCGGAGGACGCTGAGGATACGCCGCTGGCCGACGGCACCGGCATGGAGCGACCCAACGACCTGCCCGCCATGGAGAGCGGCGACGAGGAGAGCCGGGAGCCGGAGGCCGGCGGCGACGAGAAGACCGCCGTCGAGGGCGCGTCCGGCATCGCGGCGACCCACCGCTCGTTCGGCGCCGGTTCGATCACCGCGACCGGCGGCATCGGGACGGATGTGCCGACCGACGAGGACGAGGAGATGACCGGCTCGACCGATCCGCGGGGCTACTGATCCGGATCCGCGACCGCCGGCTGCATGGGCCGCCGGTCGGCGAATGCGGCGCGGGCGGTCCCTGCTGCACCGGCCAGGGCGAGGCCCGCAGCCGCGGCGAAGGCCGCGGCCGGTCCGCCGGCGGCCGCCACCAGGCCGAACAGCATCGGTGAGGCGAAGCCGAGGTCGATGAATGCCGACGTCGTTCCGAGTGCGGCGCCCCGCTCGCTCAGGCTCGCTCGCTCCACGACGGCGCGGAACATGGCCGGGGTGATGAAGGCGACGCCGGCCGCCGCCAGGGCCGCTCCGGCGAACAGGCCCGATGCCGTGGCCACCACGCTCATGACCAGCAATCCAGCACCGATGCCGACCAATGCGGCCGTCCCGAGCACGTAGGGCGGCAGTCGGTCGGGCAGCCGGGCGAAGGCGATGCGGCAGCCGACGACGACGAGCCCGAACACGAGCAGCACCGGCCCAGCACCGCCCAGCCCGACGCGGGGGACGTAGAGGGACAGCGAGGCGAAGAAAGCGGCCATGCCCGCCACGCCGACGAAGAGCGCCATCGACGGACCGATGGCCCCGCGGTGCAGCAGCGGCGGGAGCGGTTGCCCGGCTCTCGGCGCGTCGTGCCGTTCGGGGAGTACCAACGCCAGGATCGTGGCCACCGCCGCGAGCGCCGCCGCCCCGAGCCACGCCAGCCGGAAACCGCCAATGTCCAGGAGCGCCTCGCCGGCAGCCGGTCCGAAGGCCACGCCCAGGTACAGCGCGAGCGAGTTGTAGCTCAACGCCTCGCCGATCCGGCGAGGGGGCGCCAGGTCGGCGAGCATCGCGAAGCCGGCGACGAAGAAGAACGCCTCCGCGACGCCGAGCACCAGGCGCAGCACGACCAGCACGCCCAGGGTCGGGGCCACCGCGTGGGCCGCGAACGCCACGCTGCACAGCACGGCGCCGCCGATCAGGAAGGGGCGACGACCGTACCGATCGCTGAGCCGTCCGGCGAACGGCCGGAGCAGGAGCGCGGTGACGCCGAACGCGCCGTAGGCGATGCCCGATCCGAGCGCGTCCGCGCCGAGTGGACCGGTGGCGAAGCGCGGCGTCAGCGGGATCGCCATGCCGGACGCCAGGAAGTAGGCGAGCTCGGCGACGGCGAGCACGACAAAGGCCGGCGTCACGAGCCGGTCGCGCTGGGCGTTCGCCTCCCGCATCGGGTCCACGTGGACGGGCAGCATCCGTCCCGTCGGTGGAAGCGTCAAGCAGAATCCACCTCTGGAGCGGTTGACAGCGCGGCGATAAACGAAGGACCGATGGCCACCACGCAACCAGCGCCGGCTGCCGAACCGCAGGTTCGACGAGCGACGCCGGCGGACATCTCGGCCCTCGCCAGCGTTCTCTCGCGCGCCTTCGACGGCGATCCGTACTATCGCTTCCTGGCCGGCGACGCCCCGGAACGCCACGCGCGGATGTACGAGGGCTGGCTCGGGATCCTGCGGTTCGCGTCAGCCGGGCTGCGCGAGACCTGGACCGCCGACGACCGCGCCGGCGTGGCGGTCTGGCTGCCGCCGGGCGATCGGGGCCCAAGCGTCCTCCAGGGCTTCCGGCTGCTGCCGTCCATGGCTCGGCTCGCCGGCTGGCGGCGGCTCCGCGCGGTGAGCTCCGCGACCGACGCCCTGGAGCGTCGCCGGCGCCACCACGCGCCCGGCCCTCACTTCTACCTGTCCGTCCTCGGCGTCGACCCCGATCGGCAGGGTGAGGGCCTGGGCACCGCGCTGCTCGCGCCGGTGCTGGAGCGCTGCGACGCGGAGCGGATCCCGGCCTACCTCGAGACGGCGGTCGCGCGGAACGTGCTGCTCTACGAGCGCCTGGGATTCGACGTCGTGGAGGAGATGGTGCTGCCGCGGACGGACATCCACGGCTGGCTCATGCGCCGGACGCCCCGGGACCCGGCTGGCCGGGACCGACGTCGGTCGGACGGCGGTCGGCCCTGACGAGCAGCACGAGGCCGGCGACGGCCGCCACGCCGGCACCGCCGAACACCAGGAGGCTTCCCCAGCGCACGGCCGTCGGGCTGATGAGCTCCGGCGCGAAGGTGGCGAACGCCAGGATCGAGCCGATGACGCCGACGACCGCCAGCACGATGCCGGTGAGGAAGGCCCACACCTCGCGTTCGCGCATCCCGTCGCTCACCTCGCCGGCGACGATGCCGAAGACGACCAGCCCGACCGCCAGGCCGATGCTGAGCACCAGCCACCCGACGTCCACGACGCCGGCCAAGCCCATCAGCAACGGGACGGCCAGCATGCCGATGCCGCCGCGCAGCCACACGCGGGCGTAGGTTCGGAACACGACGACGGGGAGGGCCACCAACAGGTCGGGAACGGGCTCGGGCGCTTCACCACGGGCGCTGCGGGCCGCGCGTTGTGCGTCGGCCTCCTCGCGAGCGAGGCCGCTCGGCGCCTTGCATCGCCAGCACACCTCGTCGCGTGGACGGTTCGACGTCCAGCACACCTGGCAGATCCAGCGCTCGGCGCTCATCGGCGTTCCCCTCCCTCCGTGGTGCGCCGCATCCTACGCCGCGGTCATCGTTCGCGGCGAGCGCCATCAGCGCGCCGGAGGCGCGCATCGGTCAGCAGCCGATCGCCGCCAGCTGGACGAAGTCGGATGCCGAGAGAACGCCGACCGGGCGACCCTTGCGGTCGACCGCCACCACGCGATGCACGTCGTGCTCGCTCATGACACGCGCCGCGTTCTCGAGCGAAATGGTCGTGCGAACGGTGACCGGCGGACTGGTCATCACCTCCGCCACCGTGAGCGGCGTCTCCCATCGCGTCATCAGGGCGCGCACCGCCGGACGCGTGAGGTACAGCAGGTCCGTCTGGCTGATGACCCCGATGAGCCGACCGTGGTCATCCACCACGGGCAGCCCGCTGACGCCCTTGGCCGCCATCAGCTCCTCGGCCTCGCTGACCGATGCCTTCGGCCCGATGACGATCGGGTCGATGGTCATGAGATCCGCCACGCACAGGTTCTTGATCCGTTGCAGGCTCATGATCGGTCGCACTCCTCGGTGGTCGCTATGGGTGCTCCAATCCTGCGAACCGCGGCGCCGCGCTTCGAGTTCCGAACGGACCGGCCCGCGGGTCCGTTTGTCGCTCGTCCGAGGGCCGCGGGTCACTCGGCGCCGAATCGCCGACGCCACCTGTGCAGGGCTGCGGCGTTCACGACGTTCGGTGGGACGCGGCCGCCGAGCGCGTCGAGGACGGCCGCGATCGCCATGCGCGTCCCGGTCGCGCGGGACGCGTGGCTCGAGCCGATGGAGTGTGGCGTCAGCAGCACGCGATCGCGAGGTACGGCGCGGATCGGGTCGTCCGGTGGCAGCGGCTCGGTCTCGAACACGTCGAGCGCCGCGGCACCCAGGTGCCCGTCCTGCAGCGCTTGTGCGATCGCCGCCTGGTCCACGACCGCGCCCCGCGACGTGTTGACCAGGAGCGCACCGACGGGCATGGCGGCCAGCGCCTCGGCGTCGATCATGCCGCGCGTTTCGGCAGTCAGCGGCACATGAAGCGTGACGATGTCCGATTGGGAGAGCAGCGTCGGGAGGTCAACCGGCCCGGCGCCGGCCGCCGCAAAGCGCTCGACGGGGATGTACGGATCGCAGGCGAGGACGTCGACGTCCCACCCGACGAGCCGTCGCGCGACTCCACTCCCGACGCGCCCGAGGCCGATGATGCCCACCGTCCGCCCGGCGAGAACGAGGCCGTCGGTGGTGGCGTCGCGCCAGCCACCGTCCCGGATCCGCTGCTCCTTGACCAGCAGCTGCTTGGCCAGCGCGACGATCAGCCCGATGGTGGCCTCGGCCAGCCCGACGACGTTCTCGGGCGCCGGGCTGTTGACAACCAGGATGCCGCGCTCGGTGGCCGCCTCGACGTCGATCCGCTCCACGCCGATGGTGGCCTTGGCCACGAGGCGCAGCCGTGGGGCCGCATCAAGGACGCGGGCCGTGATGCGCTCGCGTGACGACACGAGGACGGCATCGGCGCGGGCGACCATCTCGCACAGCGTCGCCTCGTCCACCGGCGTCGCCGGCCGTTCGTCGATCGAGGGCCCCATGATGACGCCGACCCCGGCGGCACGCAGCGCGGCGTCCCAGCCGGGGTCGGACCACGGCCCCGTGACGACGACGGTCGGTCGCTCCGTCACGGGGCGCGACGGCTACTGCGCCACGCCGGCGATGTACTGACCGAAGCCCGGCGTGCCGATGACCTGGCGATCACGGGCGATGACGCACCCACGCAGCATCGTCATCGTCACAACGCCCTTGATGGTGCGGCCGAGGTACGGCGTCCAGCCGACCTTGGTGTACAGGCCCTCATCGCTCAGGGTGACCTCACGGTCGAGATCGACGAGGACCAGGTCCGCATCGGATCCGGGCAGGATGGCGCCCTTCTTCGGGAAGAGTCCCAGCATGCGCGCGGGGGCCTCGGCGAGCATCTCGACGGCGCGCGCCAGGCTGAAGTGGCCGGCGTGGACATCGGTCAGGGTGATGCTGTACATCCAGTCGTACTGCGGCGAGCCCATGGCGGCGTGCCACGCGTCCTCCTCCATCACGTCGAGCTCCTCGAGCGTGTGGGGCGCGTGATCGGCGTCGATGCTGTCGATCGTGCCGTCGCGGAGCGACCGCCAGATCTCGGCCATTCGGTCGGCATCCTCGGTGATGAAGCCGCCGGGGCACGCCCGGCCCTTCAGCCGCATCAGGTCATCCCGCGTCAGGTGGTAGTACTTGGGGTCGACCGAGCAGCTGACGCGCTGCCCGCGCTCCTTGGCCTCCCGGATCAGGCGCAGGCTGCCGCCGGAATGCGTGTGGACCAGGTGGACCCGGGCGCCAGTCAGCGCCTGCAGGTTCATCAGCGTGTTGACCGCCGTGTGCCAGATCGCCTCCGTGGTGTAGACCTCGCCGAAGGTGTACCAGTTGTTCGGCTTGCCGGCGGCGAACGCCTCCTCGGTGAGCTTCTCGAACAGCGACTGGTTGAAGGGGTGGATCACCAGCGGGAGCCCCGTCTCGGCCACGGCTCGCATGGCGCTCAGCAGCTGGCCCTCGTCGTTCATGGCCAGCCGCGGGTCGTGCGGGTATTCGCCCGATACCTGGAAGACCTTGAAGCCGGTCGCTCCGGCCTCGGCCAGACGAGGGATCTCCTCGAGCTTGGTACCCGCCGCGAAGTGGCCCCAGTCGATGATCGACTTCCGATCGGCGAGCTCGCGCTTCTCCAGCAGACGCTCGACCGTGTCGGTGGGCGGCTCGACGTTCGGCATGTCCACCATGGTCGTCACGCCGCCGGCGGCCGCGGCCTGCGAGGCCGTGAGGAAGTCCTCCTTGTGCGTGTAGCCCGGCTCGCGGGTGTGCGCATGCGTGTCGATGATCCCCGGCAGGACGACGCGGCCGGTGGCATCGATCGTCTCCGCGGCCTCTGCGCTGACGTCCGGGGCCACGACGGCCACGATCTTCCCGTCATCGATCAGCACGTCCGCACGCACGAGCTGACCGCGCACGAGCACGTCCCCTCCCGCGATCCTCGTTGCGTGGTCAGCCATTGGTCGGTCTCCTCTCCTCGGTGGGCGTCACGGCGCCGGGATCCGCCACCTCGACGAAGTCGACGGCGGCCGGCGCGTAGATCTCGATCAGCTCGGCGTCCGTGGTCCCCACGTTCGACGCCGAGTGCGGAACTCCGGGTGGGATGAAGGCCGCATCCCCGGCGCCGAGCCGATGGTCGACGCCGTCGATCCTCACGACGACGTCGCCGGCGAGCACCAGGTACACGTTCTCCGCCTCGGTGTGCAGGTGGTACGGGCCGGGCGCGCTGCCCGCCCGGATGCGGTTGAGGTGAAGGTCGACGCGATCCGCACCGATGGCGCCGTCGACGATCTTCTCGACGCTGCCCCGCCCGTAGCGCAGCTCGGACGGCCGCCGCTCGTCGGCCCGGATGACCCTCGCGACGCGCTCGCTCATCGGAGGCTCACGCTGATGGACTTGTTCTGGGTGAAGCTGTACAGCTCCTCGATGGAGTACTCGGTCCCCGTTCCGGAGTCCTTCTGGCCGCCGAAGGGCACACCGATCCAGCGCTTCTCCACGTCGTTGATCCAGATGTAGCCGGCCTCGATCGCGCCGGCGAGCCGATGCGCCGCACGCAAGTCGTTGGTGTAGACGCTCGCCGTGAGGCCGTACCGGCTGTCGTTGACCGCCGCCAGCATCTCCGCCTCATCGGTCCAGCTGATCATGCAGAGGACGGGACCGAAGATCTCCTCGCGCGCGATCGTCATCGACGAGCGCACCCGCTCGAACAGCGTCGGCGGAAAGTAGAAGCCCCGGTCGAACGGCGGCTCCGTCGGCCGCTCCCCACCGAGCACCAGCTGCGCGCCTTCCTCGCGGCCGGCGCGCACGTACCGTTCCACGCGCTCGCGTTGCTGCTCCGAGACCAGCGAGCCGATCTGCGTGCTCTCCTCCTCCGGCGGCCCGAACCGCAGCTGCTCGAGGCGCTTGACGACACGGTCCCGCAGGTCGTCACAGATCGACGAGTGCACGAAGAGCCGCGACGTCGAGCCACATGACTGGCCCGCCACGCGCGTCAGGTTCATCCCCTCCACCGCGGCCGCTGCGGCCACGTCGATGTCGACGTCGGGGAGGATCACCATGGCGTTCTTGCCGCCCAGCTCGTAGCTGATGCGCTTGATGGTGCCGCTGTCGGCGGCATCGGAGGCGATCCGGCGAGCCGTCTCGACGCCGCCGGTGAAGCCGATGCGCCGCACCTCGGGGTGCCGCACCAGCGCCGACCCGGTGGCGCCGCCACCGGTCACGACGGTGAAGACACCCGGCGGCAGGTGCTCATCGGCCAGCTCCTGGAGCCGTAGCGCAGAGAGCGGCGTCTGGTGCGCCGGCTTCAGGACGACCGCATTGCCGGCCACGAGCGGAGCGGCCGTTCGGGCGGTCGCGAACAGCGTGGGATGGTTGAACGGGGTGATCACCCCGACCACGCCGAATGGCTCCCGCAGCGTGTAGTGGAGGTGGTCCGGCGTTGCGGGAATCGTTTCGCCGGTGAGCTCGAGCGCCAGCCCCGCGAAGTACTCCAGCGTGCGAGCGCCCTGCTGGGCACCCCGCCGCATGCCGGTGATGGGATTCCCTGCATTGCGCGCATCGATCCCCGCGAGCTCCTCGGCGTGGTCGGCCACGGCTCGGCCGAAGTCGGCGACCGCCTGGCCGCGTGCCACCGCGCCGATCGAGCGCCACTCTCGGCTCGCGCTGCGCGCACGCTCGACCGCGGCGGCCACGCCTTCGCCGCCAGCCTCCGGCACGTGCTGCAGCACCTCGCCTGTCGACGCGTTGTAGACCGGGATTTCCGCCACCATCGGTCCTCAGCTGGCGCTGCGGAAGGCCGGGATGACCTCCGCCGCGAACAGCTCCGCGGCTTCCTCGAACTCGTTCATCAGCAGGCGCAGGTCGACGACGAACAGCTCGATACCCCGGTCGACGAAGGCCTGCACCTGCTCGATGCAGTCGCTCGGTGAGCCGACAACGACGGCGCCCGCGAGGTCCTCGGGCTTCTCGAACGGACGCTTCCAGCGCTCGGAGGCGGTGTCCAGCAGGGCCTGCATCGGGATCTTGTCGATCGCCTCCTGGCGAGTCGGCGCGATGCTGACGGTCGGAATCGAGCCGAGGTGCACCTGCTTGCCGATCTCGGCGGCGCCAGCCTTGAGGCGCTCCGCGGCGACGTCGTAGCGCGTGAACGGGCACCGACCCGGAAGCATCCCGTCGCAGTAGTCCAGGATGGCGCGGATCGAGGCGTTCGAGGCGCCGCCGTACCACACCATCATGTCGGGGCTCGGGGGTGGATCGATCTTGACGTCGGTGAAGCTGAACTGCTCACCCTCGTACGAGACGTCCTCGCCGGATGACACGAGGCGCAGGACCTCGACGGTCTCCTTGGTGGCAACGACGCGCTCCTCGTGCTGCCGACCGAGCGCCTCCCAGGGCTTGCGCGGTGTGCCCGGGCCGATGCCGAGCACGAATCGGCCCTTCGACAGGTAGTCGAGGCCGCCGACCAGCTGCGCGGTGATGAGCGGATGGCGGAATGGCGTCAGGACGGCGGTCCCGATCTTGGCGCGCTCCGTTCGTGCCGCGACGCCGGCAAGCGTCGTGAAGGGGTCGACGAAGTGGTCGCCGGGAAGCTCGAAGCCGTGCCCGTGGAACGACAGGTTGTCGCGGGCCCACAGCGACTCGTAGCCCAGCTCCTCGGCTCGCGGAGCAAATCCGAAGAGCCGATCCCAGGTGGTGGAATCGCTGAAGTGCGGAAGCAGGAGCCCAAACTCGATCGTCATTCCCTCTCCCGATGACCGGTGGCTGGCTTAGACTAACGTATGAACGTTTAGCGCGGCCGAGTATAGCGTCAGGGAGTCAGCACCGATGCCATCTCCGGAACCCGTGAGCTTCTTCAGCGACGGATACCGCCTCGACGCGGAGCTGCACCTGGCGGTCGACGCGGCCCACGCTCCCACCGTCGTCTTCTGCCCCGGTTCTCGCGTGAGCAAACGGACGCCGTACTACCACGAGTACATCCCGCGGCTCGTTGGCGCCGGGACATCGGTCCTGCTGATGGACTACCGGGGGTGGGGGGAGTCGGAGGGCCCACGGGGACAGCTCTACCCGTGGCAGCAGGTCGCCGACATCCGCAACGCGGTCACGTACCTCGAGACGGATCAGCGCATCGATGCCGGACGCATCGGCGTCTTCGGCGTCAGCTTCGGTGGAGCACTGGGCGTCGCGGCCGCCGCGCACGACGCCCGCATCCGGGCGGTGGTGACCGTTCTCTCCCCCATGGACGGCGCGATGATGCTTCGCGGCTCGCGCCGCGAGTACGAGTGGGTCGAGCTGCTCGCGCAGCTCGCTGAGGACCGACGCCGTCGTGTGACGACCGGCAGCGGCGGCGTCACCGAGCACTTCTCTCCGCCAACGCCCGAACGATCGAAGACCTCGGCCCTCAGCCAGGAGGCCATTCCGCCCATCCCGCTCGCCTGCCTGGAGGCGATCGCCGAGTTCCGGCCGCTCGATCTCGTGGCGCGGATCGCGCCGCGCGCCGTGCTGCTCATCGCGGCCACGCTGGACCCGACCTGCCCGGTCGAGCACTCACGGCTGGCGTACGAGGCGGCCGGAAGCCCGAAGCGGCTGGTCGAGATCGACAGCACGGAGCACTACGGCACCTACGTCAAGCACATGGATCTCATCCTGGACGAGGCGACCGCGTGGTTCGACCGCCACCTCGGTCCCGAGGCGCCACGGGTGCTCGAGGCGTGAGTCCGCGAATCGCGGTCGTGGCGACCGGCGGCACCATCCAGAATCGCATCTCCGAACGCGTCCCGGTCGAGGCGGTCTGGGAGCGGATCGCGACCTACGACGGCGAGCCGCTGCCCGACGTCGACCTCGAGGTGCACGACATCCTGCGTGCGGGCTCCGAGACGTTCGGCCCCGCCGAGTGGCAGACCATCGCGGAGACCGTGCAGGCGGCCTGCGACGACGCATCGGTCGACGCGGTCCTGGTCACCCACGGCACCTTCACTGCCGAGGAGACGGCGTACCTGCTCAACCTGGTGGTGGACTCCTCCAAGCCGGTCGTCGTGGTCGTCTCGCAGCGCAAGCACCGGATGGCGGGCAACGACGGCGATCGGAACCTCCTCGACGGGATTCGCCTGTGCCTCACGCCGGATGCGCGGGGACTCGGCGTCCTCCTCGTGCTGAACGAGGAGGTGCATGCCGCCCGCGAGGTGACGAAGGAGAACCAGCGGCCCGGGGGGTTCACTTCAGCACCGTTCGGCCCGCTCGGCACGATCGAGCTGGACCAGCCGACGCTGTACCGCGCGTCGCTGCGCCGGCACACCGGCCGGTCGGAGCTGCGCCGGACGCCGCTCGCGTCGTTGCCGCGCGTCGACATCGTCAGCGCCTACGCCGGCGCGGATGCCGTGGGAGTTAAGGCGGTTGTGGCCGCCGGTGCCGAAGCCATCGTCCTGGCCGGCTTCGCGTACAGCGGGCGTGGAAGCGATCCGCAGATGGAGACGCTCGAGCACGTCGCGCGGAGCGGAGTCCCCGTGATCTTCGCCAGCCGTGGGCGCGGCGGGCGCATCCCTCGCGTCGACGGCTCGTGGTGGGTCCGCGCCGACAACCTGACGCCGCAGAAGGCGCGTGTGCTGACGGCCGTCGCGCTGGCCGCCGGACGCGGCCGCGATCTCCAGACCCTCTTCGACACGCACTGAGAAGGAGCCGGAGCATGCGCCTGGATGGTCGCTGCATCGTCATCACCGGGGGCGCCCACGGCATCGGTCGCGCCTACGCGCGCCGTTGTGCCGCGGAGGGCGCAAGCGTCGTCATCGCCGATATCGACGGCGACGCTGCCAGGCAGGTCGCCGACGGGATCGTCGCCGACGGCGGGGCCGCGGTCGGCATGGCCGCCGACGTGCGCGACCTGGAGTCGATGGAGCGGGTCGTAGCCCATGCCGAGCAGGCCTTCGAGGGCGTCGACGGCCTCATCAACAACGCCGGGATGCTCACGATCATCCCCATCTCGCGCGTCGGATTCGAGAGCATCGACGAGCGCGAGTGGGACGCCGTCCTCGACACCAACCTGAAGGGCACGTGGCTCGCAACCCGGGCGGCGGTCCCCGCCATGCGCCGGCGCGGCGGCGGCAGCATCGTCAACATCGGGTCGGGAACGTTCTTCCTGGGCAGTCCGACGCGCGCTCACTACGTCGCCTCGAAGGGCGGCGTCATCGGCCTCTCGCGCGTCCTCTCGCGCGAGCTGGCGCCGGACAACATCCGGGTCAACGTCATCGTGCCGGGGAGCACCCTCAGCGAGGCCGATCCCTCCGACGACGTGATCACCATGCGCTCGGCACCGATCGCGAATCGGTCCATCAAGCGGATCGAGATGCCCGACGACCTCACCGGCGCCGCCGTCTTCTTCCTCTCCGAGGACAGTGCTTACGTCACCGGCCAGACCCTCGTGGTCGAGGGCGGCGGCATTCTGCACTAGGTCGCCGAGTGCTCTCCGTCGCTCAGCTCAGGCAGCTCCCGCACCGCGATCTCGGTCGGTCGGCGCTGCCGCTCCTCGGCGGCCGCGGCCCGCTCCTCGGCGATGTACGACGCATGGTCGCGGAACGCCGCCTCGGCGGCATCGGCGTCCCCGTCGCGGATGGCCTCGTACAGCTGTCGATGCTGGGCGCGCACCGTCTCTCGATCGTGTCGCCGCAGCAGGACGTTCGTCCGCGGCCGGATCAAGTGGATGGCCGTCATCGGCAGCTCAAGCAGGCGGTTGCGCGCGGCGCGCGCGATGCAGCGATGGAACCTGACATCGTGATCGAGGAAGGCGCGCAGCGGCTGGTCGTCGACGGCCGCGTCGGCCAGGACATCCTCCATCGCACGCAGGTCTTCCTCCGTACGCCGCTCGGCGGCGAGGCGGACGCAGGCGGCCTCGACCAGGTTGCGGGCCTCGTCGACCTCGGCGACCGAGACGGTGCCGGCCTCGAACCAGAGGCCCAGCGTCTCCCCGACGGACTCCGCGACGACGTCGGTCTGCGGTGTCACCACGAAGTGGCCGCCCTTCGCCCCGCGCACCGTCTGCACGAAGCCCTGCCCGCGCAGGATGCGGATGGCTTCGCGCACCGTCGACCGGCTGACGCCGAAGTCCTCGGCCATCTCCGGCTCGGTGGCGAGCCGGTCGCCCGGCTGGAGCCTGCCCTCGATGAGGGCGCCACGGACCTGGCCGGCGATGGCCTCCGCGGCCGACTGCGAGACCAGATGCTCCCCCCGGAACGGCGTTCGCCCCGCATCCCGATGCCCGCCGCTGTCATCGCTGACGCTCGGCGCGGGATGCGGCGCTGCCCCATCGGTCATCTTCCATTCCCCTCGGCTACTCGCGCCGCAGGCGCGACCGAACAAACGTCCAACGTCATTAGACCATGCTGAACCCGGCGCTGATCGTCCTCATGTTCGCGGCCGGTCTCGTGAACGGCTGGACGGCGCTGGGGTTCGCCATGATCGCCGCGGCCGGCTTCGCGCTGGCCGTGGACCCGAAGACGGCCGTCCTGCTGATTGCCGTCACCACGCCGTTCATCAGCTCCATGCAGCTGATGAACCACAAGACCAGCTATCCCGGCTGGCGGCGACTTGCGCCCATCGCCCTTGGCGGATTCATCGGCGTGCCGCTCGGGGCAGTGCTGCTGGGCGTCCTCCACGCCGACGCCATTGCCCTCCTGCTGGGCGCCATGGCCGTCCTCTTCGTGGTCTCGACCTTCGCCAACCGCGGCCCTCGCATCCCGGCCGCGGCTGAGCCCATCGCGTCGCCGGTCGCCGGCGTTGCGGCGGGCGTCGCGAACGGCACCGTCGGGGTCAGTGGGCCGGTGTTGGGCATCTACCTCATCGCGCTGGGGCTGAGCCCGGCCGCCTTCGGCTTCACGATCTCGCTGCTCTTCTTCGCGATGGGTCTGGTGCGCCTCGTGTCGCTGGCGGCGCTCGGTCAGCTGACGTGGGCCATCGTCGGGACGGGGGTCGGACTGGTCATTCCGGCCCTGATCGGCCAGCAGATCGGCTTCCGGCTGCACCACTGGGTGAAGCCGACGCACGCGCGCCAGGGCGCGCTGGTGCTCATCGGCATCGCGGGCATCACGCTGATCCTGCGCGGCCTCAACCTGTCGTAGCACGTCAGCGGGCAGCGGCTCGGACCTCCACCAGCGCCGGGCCGCCGTCCGCCACCGCGGATACCGCTCGGCCGAGTGCCGCACGCAGGTCCCCGGGACTCTCGACGGGGCCCTCCGCCGGGATGCCGTAGGCGCGGGCCAGCACCGCGATGTCGACCGCCGGCGCCTCGATCCGGTTGCCGATGCCCGCGCGGTCGACCGAGCGAGACCGCGCCAGGGCGACGCGCTCGGCGTGCTCCTCGGAGTTCCGGTATCCGCCGTTGTTCCACACCACCGTCAGGACCGGCAACGCCTCGTGCGCCATGGTCCACAGGGCGGACGGCGCGTACAGCAGGTCGCCGTCGGGCTGGAGGTTGACCACCATCCGCCCCTCATCTCGTGCCGCGAGCCCAGCGCCGACGCTCGCGCCGATCCCGTAGCCGATGCCTCCTCCGCCGTTCCCGCCCAGCATGGCGCGGGGGCGGTCGAGGTCCCACAGGCGACGCGCCCATCCGTTCAGCGTGCCGTTGCTGAGCACGGCGTCACGTCCACCGATCGCACGACCGATCTCGTGTGCGAGCCACGCGGTCGAGATCGGGGTGCGCGCGCTCGATCCGGCGGCCACGGCTGACCACTCCTCGCGCAGGGCGTGGTGGCGGGCGACGATTTCGCGGTTGCGGCCCTCGGCGGCGTCTCGTGCACGGCCTCGTCGCCCCCACCCGTCGATCAGCGCCCGTGCGGTGAGGCCCGCGTCCGCTGGCAGCACGACGCGCACGGGCACCAGGCGCTGGTAGTCGGCCGCCCACGAGCCGACCAGGTTGTGCGACAGCCCGACGTCGACGATCTGTGCCGTCACGGGCTCGGGCGACGCCGCGAGGACGGCGGCCAGGTCGGCGACCTCGAAGGCGAGCAGCAGGTCCGCCGACGCGAGCACCTGGCGCTCGTCGCCCGTGAGGTCGTTCGGGTGGGTCGTGGCCACGTTGAACCGGGCTCCCCCATCGAGCAGCGGCGCGCCGATGGCGAGTGCCAGCTCGCCGAGCGCCTCGAATGCTCCGGGCCGGTCCGCCGCACGGTCCGCGACGATGATCGGCCGTCGGCTGTCGGCGATGAGGCCCAGGACGTCGTCGATGGCGCTCGGGTCAGGCGCGGCGCGGCCGACGGGGCGCACCGGCGGCAGCTCCGCGTGAGCCTCAACCGCATCCTCCTGCACCTCGACCGGCAGGCATACGTACGTCGGTGCCTGCGGCGGCGTGGTCGCTAGCAGGTAGGCGCGCTGCACCGACTCGACGGCGGCCGGCACGCTCATCGGCTGGTCGTCCCACTTCACGAAGTCGCGCACATGGGAGCCCTGCACGTTGGCCGTGTGGATCCAGTCGATCCACGGGCGACGCCGTGCGGCGTCAACGGGCCCGGTGGCGCCCAGGACGAGCATGGGGACGCGGTCGCACCAGGCGTTGAACAGCGCCATGCATGCGTGCTGCAGGCCAACGACGTCGTGCAGCGCCACCGCCATCGGCCGCCCGGTGGCCTTGGCATATCCGTGCGCCGCCGCCACGGCGATCTCCTCGTGCAGGGTCATCGTCAGCCGCGGTCCCCCGTCGTCCAGGCGATCGACGAGCGAGTCGTGCAGCCCGCGAAACGACGCGCCGGGATTGAATGCGACGTGCCCGATCCCCAGGTCGACCAGCACGTCGACGACGATGTCCGACCCGTAGCGGGTCACGAGGCGCTCACGGCCGGTTCACGCCTGCGGGACGAGGCGCCGGCTGATCCACTCCACGCCGCGCACCAGCACCAGCGCGAGCGCGATGATGAAGAAGATGATCGCGTAGAGGCGGTCCATGGTGAAGGCGGTGCCGTACTGGTTCACCAGCCCGCCCAGGCCGACGACCGTCACCAGCACCTCGCCGTTGATCAGGCCTTTGACGCCGCGCGCGGTGCCGAGCCGAATGCCGGCCAGCAGGTACGGGAAGGCGCCCGGGATTCGCACCTGCCACAGCAGCTGCCGCTTCGTCGCGCCGAAGCTGCGCGCCATCTCGACCGTGCTGCGGTCGATGTTCCGCAAGCCCGCGAACGCGTTCACGATGATCGGGAAGATGGCGAAGATGATCACCGTCAGGACGCGCGTCGGGTAGCCGAGCCCGAACAGCAGGATGAAGAGCGGCACGAAGGCCACCATCGGCGCCGCCATCATCGCGTTCACGTATACGTCCAGCGCCGACTCGACGGTTCGGGACAGGCCCATCGCCGCCCCGATCGCGATGCCCAGCAGGATCGAGATCACCATCCCGATGAAGAGGGTCAGCAGGCTGACGAAGAGCTGGTCAGCCAGCGTGCCATCGATGGTGAACTGCCACAGCGCCGCGAAAATGGCGGAGATCGGCGGCAGCATCAGCAGGTCGAGCGTGCGGCCGAGAAGCTCCCACGTCGCCATGACCAGCACGAACGACAGCAGGAACGGCCCGTTGTGCGCCAGCCAGCGGCGCGGGACCAGCGCGCGCCGGGGTGCCGGCTGACCGATGACCGCTGCGCCCTGCGTCATGAAGCCGCGGCCACCTGGCGACGCGGATGCCCGATCATCGTGCGCAGCACCTCCCACACGTAGGAGGACAGCTCGACGAAGCGCGGGTCACTGCGCGTCTCGTCCGTGCGCGGCCGCGGCAGATCGATGTCGATCACCTCGTGGACGCGGCCAGGATGCGTGCCCATCAGCACGACCCGGTCCGACAGGAAGACAGCCTCGTCCATGGCGTGGGTCACGAAGACGACCGTCTTGCGTGACCGATCCCAGATGTCCAGCAGGTCGCCCTGCAGGATGTTGCGCGTCTGCGCATCGAGGGCGCCGAAGGGCTCGTCCATGAGCAGGATGGCCGGGTCCACCGCCAGCGCGCGGGCCAGGCCGACGCGCTGCTGCATGCCACCCGACAGCTGTCGCGGATAGCGGTCGGCGAAGCCGTCGAGCCCGACCATCGAGATCAGCTCGTCGGCGGTCTGGCGCATGGCCGCCGCATCGGTTCCCTGCAGCTTCAGGCCGAAGGCGATGTTGTCGCGAACGTTCAGCCACGGCAGGAGAGCGAAGTTCTGGAACACGACGGCTCGCTCGCGCCCCGGGCCTCGGATCGGCTGACCCTTGACCAGGAGCTCGCCCTCGTCGAACGGGATGAGCCCGTCGATGATCTTCAGCAGCGTCGTCTTGCCGCAGCCGCTGGGCCCGATGAGGCTGACGAACTCGCCGTCCCCGATGGTGAGGTTCACGTCGCCGAGGGCGCGGAACGCGGCGTCTCCGTCGGACTCGCGGTACATCTTCCCGAGGCCGCGGATCTCGATGGCGGGCTTACTCAAGGACGGTACTCCCCTTCCACTGGCTCAGCCGCAGCTCCAGCCGGCGGGCGATCTCCATGAGGAGCACGCCCTCCAGCACCACGACCAGGATGATGGCGAACACGTAGGCCGGCTGGAACCGGACCTGGTAGTCGAGGATGAGGCTGCCGACCCCGGCGCCGATGAGCGCGAGCTCGGCGACGACCATGCCGATCATGGCCCGACCCAGCCCGAGCCGGACGCCGGCCATGATCCCCGGCACGGCGGCCGGAAGGATGACGAATCGCATGCGCTGCGACGCGCTCGCCAGGAAGCTGCGCGACATCTCCTTCAGCGCGGGGTCGACGCTGCGGACGCCGACCATGGTGTTGATCGTCATGTAGATGAACGAGAAGAGGAACACGATCGCGACACGAGCGGCGAAGGTCAGGCCGAGGCCGGCCTGGACGATCGGCACCAGCGCGATCATCGGCGCGGCCTGCAGGATGATCAGGTACGGGCCGGCGACTCGCTCGAACGCCGGGCTGGAGCCCATCGCCACTCCCAGGGGCAGGCTGACGACGATCGCGAGCAGGTAGCCGACGACCAGCGCCTGGTTGGTGATCCACAGCGCCTCGAGCAGCGAGCCGTCGGCGAGCATCTCGCCGAGCGCGCGCATGGTGCCAACGAAGGTCGGGAGGCCGAGCCGGACCTCGTCGTTGCCGCCCATCTGCCAGAGCACGATCAGCACGACGAGGATCGCCGAGCGAAGCAGGACCTTCTTCAGGCCGCCCTGCACGCGGGCGAACGTCCGGGGGCGAGCGACCAGGGTCGTCATCGAGGCTCTGCTTCTCGGTCGGGCGTTGGGGTCAATCGGTGAAGGGCGGTGCGACGGGACCGGGCGGCCGATGGACGGCCGCCCGGTCCGGGATTGCCGGGACTACTGCGCTTCCAGCACCGCGTCGAGGTACTGGCGGTCAGCGATGTCCTCGTAGCTTCCCACGTTCTCGAAGCCGGCTGCCTCAGAGAAGAAGTCGAGCGTGTACTGCGTCTCCTCCTCCGCGAGGTCGCCGTCCGGCGGGAAGATCTCCTTGTCAGCGTACTCCTCCGCCAGCTGGGCGAGCACCTCGGGATCGATCTCCGGCAGGAGCTCCTCGGCCTTGGGCAGGATGGAGGTCGGATCGGCGTAGAACTCGTCCCACACCTCGAGGTGAAGCTGGATGAAGTCCTTCACCAGCTGCTCGTTCTCGGCCAGCCACGACGGGCTCGCCGCGTAGACGCCCTGCAGGACCGGGAACTCGTCCACGAACGAGGCCAGCACGGTGAACTCGCCGGGCCGCTCGCGCTCGAGCTGGATGGCGTCACCGATGTCGACCGGGCTCGCGTCCAGCTGGTCCTGCAGCAGGCCGGCCAGGCGATTCTCCGAGCCCTCGACGATCTGGATCTGCGGGTTCGCGTCGGGGCAGTTCTTCTCGAACCAGTTGATGGTGAGCAGGCCGGTGATATCGGTCTGGGCGTGGATGGCGACGCGCTGGCCGTCGAGCGACTCGCACGAGTCGAACTCCGACTTGGCCACGAACACGAACTCGTTGAGGTTGCGCGTCAGGAAGAACTTCGAGTCGAGACCGGCGTCGATGGCCGTCATCGTCGCCGCCGCGCTCACCGACGTGATGTCGAGCTCACCCTGGGTAGCCGCCTGCATCTGGGCGGAGGTGCCGCTCGTCTCGACCGCCTCGATGTCGTAACCCAGCTCGTTCATGCGATCGATCACGATCGCGGTCGGAACATAGGCGATGGACCAGCCACCGATACCGATGCGTGCTGAGCCGGATCGCTCGGGCTCCTCGGACGCCGCCGGCGCCTCGGACTCGGCACCCTCGGACGCGGGTGCCTCCGATGCCGGAGCCTGCGAGGGCTCCTCACTGGCGCTTGAACCCGCGTTCTGCGAGCACGCAGCGAGGATGAGCATCAGGAGCACCAGGGGAACCATAAGCCGCCGTAGTTGCATCTACCTTCCTCCAGCAACGTCACCCGTGGACGGATCGGGGGAAACTACCATACCTAAGACGTTTGTGACCACCATTCGCGCGGAATCGGTGGCGCGACGCTCCGAACGTGCGGTCCACGGCCCGGCAATTGCATTCGGTGGCGGCAAATCGACGCCCCACTGGAGGCACACCAAACGTGAACGACCACCGCGACGAGAGCCTGATCGACAAGATCAAGAACGCATTCGGGATGGGTGACGACGGGACCGATTCGCCCGCGGACGATTTCCGCGACGACGTCCCGACGACCGCAGCCACCGGCACGGCCACGGTCAGCCCGGAAGCCTCGGCCCCGCAGGCCGGCTTCAGCGAGCCGTTCGAGGAGGACCTCGGCGACCCCGCGAACCGGCCGACCGGACCCGACTACGGTGCCACCGACGGACCGGTCGAGACCGGCTTCGGCACGGCCGCGACGCGCGTCGACGACTTCGGCGCCGGCCTGGACGAGGAGACGTTCGAGGGCACCGCGGCGACGGACACCGGTCCGCGTGTCACGCCGGCCGGCTACGACGACCCGTACGAGACCGTGGCGGGCCCGGGTCCCATGGGTGCCGGGAGCACGGCCGACGCGGATGCCGGCGATGCCTGGACCCGCGGCGAGGCGGCGTCCGGGACGTCCCCCTTCGAGGGCGACCAGCGCCGCGAGGGCGAGGTCATCGAGCAGGAGCGGCGCGAGACCGGCATCTAGGTCGCCGCGTCACCGGGCCGGTCACGCGCCGCGGGTTCCCTCGGCGCGGGGCCGGCTTTCGCGTGCCCGGAGGTCCTCTCGGCCGGACCGCCGCGGGTGGCGGGCCGAACGGCCCGGGCCCGATGTCCCGGCCCTGCCCGGGTCACTTGGGGAATACATCGGTCCGGGTGGCACACGCGAGTGCATCGGCTCAACCACGACAGTGTCCATGGAAACCAAACCTACTCCGTCAGCATTAGCACGAGAGGGACACCGTCGTGATCAATCGTCTGAAGGGTCTGGGCATCGTCCTCGCCCTCATCGGCATCGCCTTCATCGGCGCCGGTGCATTCGCCTACCTGAAGGTCCAGGAAGGGACCGCGTCGCTGCAGAAGTTCAGCGCGGCGCAGAACGTCACCCTGAGCTACAACGAAGATGGCCAGCTGGTCGACCGCGGCGAGACCGCCGGCGCCGAGGCCATCATGGGCCTGCTGAAGGATGACTGGGGCTACCCGGTCGTCGCCTCCGAGCTCGACCCGAACGACCCGGTCGTGAACACGGCCAGCGAGTACATGTACCAGATGGCCACCGTGGCCTTCCACACCCTGCACGGCACGCAGACGGTCGTCCTCGAGGAGGACTTCACCGCCCCTGACGGCACGGTGTACACCGCTGGCACGCCGTACGAGATCCCGGTTGACGGCCGCTACTGGGCAGCCTTCGACCGCAGCAACCCGATCGACGCGGCGGTCCGCGCACAGGCCTGGACCGGCGTGGCCCATGCCCTCATCGGTGAGCTGGGTGTCGGCACGGTGACCGCGCAGGCCCTGCAGCTCGGGCTCGCCCTGGCCGGCCTGTTCGCCGGAGTGGGCGCGACCTTCATCCTCGCCGGTGGCGGCCTGGTCTGGGCCAGCCGAGGCGCGGAGGTCCCGGCCTTCGAGACCAAGCGAGCGTCGGTCATCGCGTAAGGACCGATCCCGGAGGGGTCACCCTCCACCACCACGGACCCGAACAGGGAGCCCACCCGGGCTCCCTGTTTCGTCATGTGCAGGAACTCGGCGGGCGATAGCTCCCACCGATCACAGTGCGCGCCAAGGGGCGTTGGCGCAGCGCCCGATTCATGCCGTTGATCGGGCGGCACGTGAGCGTCCGCTCCCGCGCCGCATGATCAGGCCTATGCATCACCGGGGTGGAACAGGCGGGGGGGGTCCGGGCGCGACCGGGACCTTCGGGCCATCGGGAAGGCGAGCAAGCCGGTGCTACGTTCGCCCAGGACAGCACGGCCACTGCGGCACGGCTCCACTCCACACGATCGGTCAGATGAAGAAGCTGAGACTGGGGGCGTCGCTCGTCGCGTTCCTCGTCGCGCTGCTGCCCGCAGCGACGCCGGTGGCGGCTGCCAGCTGCAATGGCGCCTCGCATGAGTCGAGCCTCCAGGCCGGCACCGTCACCCCATCGACCG
>DASTYP010000009.1:0-6264 GCA_035764845.1 Candidatus Limnocylindria bacterium | reverse complement strand
TGCCGACCATGGAGACATGTTCCTCACCGACTGCCGGGCCTGCAGCCGCCGCGAGCTGCGGGGTACCCGCTCCATCGAGCTCCTCGTCAACACCGACCACGGCATCGGCCTGGTCTACCGCTGCACCGGCTGCGGGGCCAGCAACGTGCTCCGCTCCTCCAGCACCTCGGCTGCGCCGTCCCCACTCGTCGCGGCCTGACCCCGGTCACCCAGCGAAGCGGACCGGCCCGGCGCGGCGTGCCGCGACGTCCAGCCGGTCCGCTTCGGAGGGTGCGCGGCGCGCGGCGTGCCGCGACGTCCAGCCGGTCCGCTTCGAAGTGGACCGGCCCGGCGCGGCGTGCCGCGACGTGCAGCCGGTCCGCTTCGGAGGGTGCCCGGCGCGCGCGGCGCCCGGTCAGTAGCTCCTGGCCAGCGCGGCGTACCGGGGCTTGATCACGTCGTCGATGAACGCGAGACGCTCGTCGAACGGGATGAACGCCGACTTCATCGCGTTGATGGTGAACCACCGGAAGTCGTCGAGGTGGTAGTCGAACGCCTGCGCCAGCTGCCTGAACTCCCTGGTCATCGAGGTCCCGCTCATCAAGCGGTTGTCGGTGTTGATCGTCACGCGGAAGTTCAGCCGGCGCAGCAGCCCGATCGGGTGCTCCTCGATCGACTTCGCCGCCCCGGTCATCACGTTGGAGGTCGGGCACATCTCCAGCGGGATCCGCTTGTCCCGGACGTACGCCGCGAGGCGCCCGAGCCGCACGCCTGAGGCCGGACCGGTCAGGTCCCCCTCGATGTCGTCGATGATGCGTACGCCGTGACCGAGCCGGTCGGCGCCGCACCACTGGATCGCCTGCCAGATCGACGGCAGCCCGAAGCCCTCCCCCGCGTGGATGGTGAAGTGGGCGTTCTCCCGCTGGAGGTACTCGAACGCGTCCAGGTGACGGGTCGGCGGGTAGCCGGCCTCTGCCCCGGCGATGTCGAAGCCCACGACACCCTCGTCGCGGTAGCGCACGACGAGCTCGGCGATCTCCATGGACCGCGCCGCGTGCCGCATCGCGGTGAGCAGCGCGCCGACCCGGATCCGGTTGCCCGCAGCGGCAGCCCGCCGCTCGCCCTCACGGAAGCCCTCGTTGACGGCGGAGACGACCTCCTCCAGGGACAGTCCGGCCGTCACGTGCAGCTCCGGTGCGTAGCGCACCTCGGCGTACACCACCCCGTCGGCGGCGAGGTCCTCCGCGCACTCGGCGGCCACCCGGGCCAGGGCGTCCCCGGTCTGCATGACCCCGACGGTGTGGGCGAACGTCTCCAGGTAGTCCTCGAGGGACCCCGAGCTCGCGGCCGCGACGAACCATCGACCCAGCTTGTCGACATCGGTCGTCGGCAGGGCGCCGTACCCCGTCTCCCGGGCCAGGTCCACCACCGTGGCCGGGCGCAAGCCGCCATCCAGGTGGTCGTGCAGGAGCACCTTGGGAGCCTGCTGCAACAGGGTGTCAGTCAAAGAGTTGGTCACGAGCGCACGTTACCGTCTGACAGACTCTCAACTTCGGGGTCCCTGAACACGAAGAAAGAGGCTATGAGGGTGGGTGCACGCGAGGACGTCCGGATCATCCGCCCTGCGGCGATCCTGGACGAGCGGGCCGCCGCGCAGGTGCTCCAGCAGCTGCGGCGCCTCGACGTGTCCGCCGGCGGGGTCTGGAACGCGACGTCGTCGCTCTGGCAGCGCTACGACGCGCCGTGGGACGGGGTGGGGGGCACGCGCGGCGAGGCCCAGCTGCTCGGCTCCATCGCCGTGATGTACGACAGCCCGCACCGCCACGAGATCACGATCTACAAGGTCACGGTCACCGAGAACGGCCTGGACCAGGGCTGGACCGTCGAGAGCCTGTGCGACGACGCGCTGATCTGGGCCGGCCTCACGATCGCCACCTGCCCCCGGGCCGAGCTGGGCTCTCCGCCCGAGGCCGACCCGTTCCGCCGCCGCTGAGCCGCTCCGGTCAGCCCTCCGGATCGCGGTGGGCGAGGTCCGGGTCGAAGGCGGGCAGGCACACCGCGACGTACTCCGCGCCCTCGTCCCCCACCCTGTAGCGCACCCGCTCACCCGATCGGGTGAGGACCGCCTGGCCCGCCGGGACCTCCAGCGTTCCGCCGTCGTGCTCGACCACCACGGTGCCCATGAGCACGAGCGTGACCTCGTCGAACTCCGGGGTCTGCGCCGGCTCCTCCCAGCCGGCCGGCGCCTTCATGTGCGCCACCGACACCGACGACGTGCCGGACGTGACGCGCCCGACGTACTCGTGGATGACCTTGCCGCCCGGGACCGGGATGCGGGTGGGGCGCTGGATCAGCTGGGGCACGGGGCCGCCTCCTCCGGCTACTCGGCGACGCGGTCGAGGACCAGGGCGGGCAGGTCGGGTCGCGAGTCGTCCGGCGCGATGGTCACCGCGTCGGCCAGCACCTCCTCGGCCCGGGCGAACCGCTCGGGCTCGTCGGTGTGCAGGGTGAACAGCGGCTCGCCGCCGCGGACGGTCGCTCCCGGCTTCGCGTGCATCTCGACGCCGGCGCCGGCCTGCACCGGGTCCTCCTTGCGGGCCCGGCCCGCCCCGAGCCGCCAGGCGGCGACGCCCACGGCGTACGCGTCGAGGTGGACCAGCACGCCGTCGGCCGGCGCGGCGACCACCTGGGTCTCCTGGGCCGTCGGCAGCGTCGCGTCCGGGTCGCCCCCCTGTGCACGGATCATCCGCCGCCAGACGTCCATCGCCGATCCGTCGGCCAGCCGCTGTGCGGGGTCCTCGCCGTCGAGGCCCGCGGCGGCGAGCATCTCGCGCGCCAGGGTCAGGGTGAGCTCCACGACGTCCGGCGGACCGCCGCCGGCGAGCACCTCCACCGACTCGCGCACCTCGAGCGCGTTGCCGGCGGTCAGCCCGAGCGGCGTCGCCATGTTGGTGAGCAGCGCCACCGTGCGTACGTCGTGGTCGGCGCCGAGCGCGACCATCGTGCGGGCGAGCTCACGGGCCGAGTCGAGGTCCTTCATGAAGGCGCCGGACCCGACCTTGACGTCGAGGACGAGCGCGCCCGTCCCCTCGGCGATCTTCTTGCTCATGATCGAGCTGGCGATGAGCGGGATCGCCTCGACCGTGCCGGTGACGTCGCGCAGCGCGTAGAGCTTCTTGTCCGCCGGGGCGAGGTCCTCGCTGGCGGCGCAGACCACCGCACCGACCTCGCCGAGCTGGGCGAGCATCTCCTCGCGGGACAGCGTGGCCCGCCAGCCGGGGATCGACTCGAGCTTGTCCAGGGTGCCGCCGGTGTGGCCGAGGCCGCGGCCGGACAGCTGCGGCACGGCAGCACCGCAGGCGGCGACCAGCGGAGCCAGCGGGAGCGTGATCTTGTCGCCCACGCCGCCGGTCGAGTGCTTGTCCGTCGTCGGCCTCCCGCCCAGGGCCTCCGCGGGGAAGGACATCCGGATGCCCGAGGCGATCATCGCGTCGGTCCAGCGGGAGATCTCGCGGCGGTCCATGCCGTTGAGCAGGATCGCCATCGCGAGTGCCGACATCTGCTCGTCGGCCACCTCGCCCCGGGTGTAGGCCGCGATGACCCAGTCGATCTGCGCGTCGGTGAGCGGCGCCCGGTCACGCTTGGCGCGGATGACCTCGACCGCGTCGAAACCGCTCACGAACGTCTCTCCAGGTCCTCGCGGCCGAACGCGTCGGGCAGCACCTCGCTCATCGGCCGTACGCCGCGCACGGTCTCGAGCAGCATGTCCGGGCCGCCCTGCTCCCAGAGCAGCTGCCGGCAGCGGCCGCAGGGCATCAGCGGCTCGCCGTGAGCGTCGACGCACACGGCGGCCACCAGACGCCCGCCCCCGCTCGCGTGCAGCGCGGAGACCAGACCGCACTCGGCGCAGAGGCCCACGCCGTACGCCGCGTTCTCCACGTTGCACCCCGCGACGATGCGGCCGTCGTCGACCAGGCCCGCCGCGCCGACGCGGAACTCGGAGTACGGCGCGTACGCCCTGCCCATCACGTCGACGGCAGCGGCGCGCAGCGCAGCCCAGTCGACCCGGGGCTCAGCCACCCTCGCCCCGGCGGTAGGGCTGTCCGTCGGCCGCCGGCATGCGTAGTCGTTGGGAGGCGAGGGCGAGGACGAGCAGCGTGGTGACGTACGGCGTCATCGTGGTGAACTGCTCCGGCAGCTCGTCGGTGAAGAGGAACCACACCAGGAACAGCGCGCCGGCGCCGGACAGGATCACTGCAGGCAACAGCTGGCGGCGCACGGCCAGCCAGATCGCGGCGCCGACGAGCAGGACGCCGACGAGCAGCAGCAGGGCATGCACGTTCTCGCCGCCCCGGCGCAGCTGGAGGGCGTCGGTGTAGCCGAACAGACCCGCGCCGGCCGCGAGCCCGCCCGGTCGCCAGTTGCCGAAGATCATCGCCGCGAGGCCGATGAAGCCGCGACCCGCGGTCTGTCCCTCGCGGTAGCCGTTGCCGGCCACAATGGCGAGGAAGGCACCGCCGATCCCGGCGAACGCCCCGGATGCGATCACCGCGACGTACTTCATCAGGTAGACGTTCACGCCGAGCGACTCGGCCGCGATCGGGCTCTCACCGCAGGACCGCAGCCGCAGGCCGAAGGCCGTGCGCCACAGGACGAAGTAGGTCCCGATCACGAGCAGGATCGCGACGACGGTGAGCAACGACACCCCGGTGAAGAGACCGCGCGCGATCCCGGCGATGTCGGAGATCAGGAAGATCTGCTTCTCCTGCAGCTCCAGGAGCGGTTCGGCGACGCCGGGGATGGAGATCTCGGCGATGTCGGCGATCGGCGGCGACTGCGACTCGCCACCGCCCGTCACGCCTTCGAAGGCGACGACCGAGAGGAACTGGGTCACGCCCAGGCCGAGGATGTTGATCGCAACGCCGGAGACGATGTGATCGACGCCGAAGGTCACGGTCGCGAGCGCGTGGACCAGCCCGCCGATGGCGCCCATCAGGACGCCGACCAGGACTCCGGTCCACGGCCCCCACTGGTAACCGGCCCAGCCGGCACCCCACGTCCCGAGGATCATCATGCCCTCGAGGCCGATGTTGACCACGCCGGCACGCTCGGCCCAGAGTCCGCCCAGGCCGGCCATGCCGATGGGCACGGCCAGCGCCAGCGCCGCGCCGATGGTGCCGCTGGACGTCAGGTCCTCGGCACCGGCGAGGGCGCTCACCACGCTGAGCACGACGATGAGAACGGCGAGCGCGAGGAGGATCCTCGGCGCTCCGGCGCGCGGCAGGCGACGAGTGCGCGAGACCGGCTGCGGGCCGCCTGGTTGCTCAGTGCCGGCGGTCGGCTGGGGTCCGAGGAGACTCATGCGCTGACCTCCTCTCGCCCGGCCTCGTGTTCCTCCGCGAGCTCACGGCTGACGCGACGCTGCTCGGCGACGATCGAGTAGCGGCGCACCAGCTCGTACGCGACGACGACGGACAGCACGATGGTGCCCTGCATGATCAGGACGATCTCCTTGGAGATGTCGTTGATGTCGAGGATGATCGATGACGCGTCGAGGAACGAGAACAGCAGTGCGCTGAAGGCCATGCCGATCGCGTTGTTGCGGCCGAGCAGGGCGATCGCGATGCCGGTGAAGCCCAGTCCTGCGGGGAAGTCGAGGCTGTAGGTGCGGGTGTCACCGCCGAGCAGCTGGGGCATGCCGACCAGGCCGGCCACCGCGCCGGAGAGCAGCATCGAGACCAGGATCATCTGCTTGACGTTGACGCCGCTGGCCACGGCTGCGCTCTCGGACCGTCCGGTGGCGCGCAGGTCGAAGCCGAACCGCGTACGGCCGAGGACCAGCCAGTAGGTCGCCCCGGCGAGTGCCGCGACGATGATGAACCCGAAGACGTCCAGCGAGCTGCCTGGAACCAACGGCAGCCCGGGGAAGGCGCCGGACTCGGAGATCGGCTCGGTGCCGATGTTGTTGCTGCCGGCGATCTCGACTGCGACCTCGCGCAGCATGAACGCGATGAGCGCGGTGGCGATGGCGTTCAGCATGATGGTCGAGATGACCTCGCTGACCCCGCGGGTCACCTTCAGGGCGGCGGCGACCCCTGCCCACATCGCGCCGACCAGCATCGCGGTGACGACGATGACGAGGATGTGCAGCGGCTTGGGCAGCTCGACCCAGCCGCCCACGACCGCGGCGCAGAAGGCCGCGAGGCGGTACTGGCCGTCCACGCCGATGTTGAACAGGTTCATCCGGAAGCCGATGGCGACGGCCAGCGCGGACAGGTAGTAGGT
>DASTYP010000008.1:0-2602 GCA_035764845.1 Candidatus Limnocylindria bacterium | reverse complement strand
CTGCCGGCAGGGCTGGCCGAGCTGCATCGGACGTGGGATGAGCGGATGCGGCCGATCCTGGAGCCGCTCACCGGACCGCTGCCCAACGCCACGCCCCGCACCGACGGCCGGACGCAGCGCACGGACGACTTCCGCTGGCTGCACCGCGAGTTCACCAGTGTTGCGCGGTCGCAGGAAGGTGCGACGTGGTGACGCCGGCGACCGCCGCCCGACGAACCGAGGAGGTCTGGGCGGCGCTGCGCGAGATCGCGGATCCGGAGATCCCGGCGATCAGCGTGGTCGACCTCGGCGTCATCGGTGACGTGGACGTGACCGATGAGCGCGTCCGCGTCGAGCTGCTGCCGACGTTCGTCGGCTGCCCGGCCATCGGCGTCATGGAGGCGCAGATCGGGGAGCGCCTGCGGACGCTGGGCGTCGCACCGGAGGTGGAGGTGCGCGTCGTCTTCGATCCGCCGTGGACCTCGGACCGCATCTCGCCCGAGGGTCGGGAACGGTTGCGCCAGAGCGGCTTCGCACCGCCGGTAGCGATCGCCGGGGCGGACGTCGGCGGGCTGGACGAGCTGGCCATCCTGCCGATCGCCGAGTGCCCCTACTGCGGTTCCCGCAACACGACCCTCGATAATGCGTTCGGGCCGACCCTGTGCCGGGCCATCTACCACTGTGCCGATTGCCGGCAGCCGTTCGAGCAGTTCAAGCGAGTGTGACGGTCGGCCGGAGGTAGCCGCAGGCCAGCGCGGTGGATGGCCCGCCGATTGCATCGGTCAGCGGCATGATCAACCGCGACAACCCCCAGGGTCCGGGCCAGGGCCCGCTGGATCGGCCGGCGCGCGACGCCGGCGATCCCATCGGCGACGACGCCTACCCCGGCGGCTCCGGGATGCTGCCGCCGACCGCCGACATGGACGATCCCATCCCCGAGACGGGGATGCCGGGTGAGCCGCGCGCGGAGCCGGACCAGCTGGAGGAGGAAGAGGAGCTGGGGCCGGAGGACGAGCCGCTCCCCTGAGGAGCCCGACGAGCCGCGCGACCGCCTCCATGCGCTACCCTTCGCCGCATGGCTATCGACGCTGACGAGATCGGCCAGGACGCGAGCGCGGCGCTCGCCTCGGGCCGCGAGGATCACCTGGCGGCCATGCGCCACAGCGCCGCCCACATGATGGCGGCGGCCGTGCTCGAGCTGTTTCCCGACGCGAAGCTCGGCATCGGTCCGGCCATCAAGGACGGCTTCTACTACGACTTCGACCTGCCGCGTCCGCTGACCCCCGACGACCTCCAGCAGATCGAGGACAAGATGCGCGGCCAGCAGGCCGCGGCGCTGGCGTTCGAGCGATCCCGCGACCTGCCCCGCGACGAGGCGATCGCGCTGAACCGCGAGCGGAACCAGCCGTTCAAGATCGAGATCATCGAGGACCTGCCCGAGTCCGAGGGTCCGACCGTCAGCTTCTACCGCCACGGCTCGTTCGAGGACCTGTGCCGCGGCGGCCACCTCGACTCCACCGGCGATCTCGGCGCGTTCAAGCTGCTGCACACCGCCGGCGCCTACTGGCGCGGCGACGAGACCCGACCCATGCTGCAGCGCATCTACGGCACCGCCTGGGATACCCAGGATGAGCTGGACCGCTACCTGTGGCGCATCGAGGAAGCGCGCAAGCGGGACCACCGCAAGCTCGGCCGCGAGCTGGACCTGTATACCTTCCATCCCGAGTCGCCGGCCGCCCCGTTCCTCCACCCGCGTGGGATGTCCATCTGGCGGGCGCTCGAGGAGTGGTCGCGCGAGGTGCGACGCGCTGCCGGCTTCCACGAGGTCCGCACGCCCAGCCTGGTCCGCAAGGAGCTGTGGGAGACGTCGGGCCACTGGGCGAACTACCAGGACAACATGTTCGTCCTCGACGACTACGACCACGTCAGCGGCCTGAAGCCGATGAACTGCCCCGAGGAGATCCTCATCTATCGCACCCGGGGTCGCTCGTATCGCGACCTGCCGATGCGCTTCGCGGACTACTCGACCCTGTTCCGGAAGGAGCGCACGGGCGTCCTCGCCGGGATGTTCCGGGTCCGACAGCTGACCCAGGACGACTCGCACGTCTTCTGCCGCGACGACCAGGTCGACGACGAGCTGCGCCTTGCCCTCTCGCTCGTCCGGAAGCAGTACGCGCCGTTCGGCTTCGAGCCGAAGGCGAAGTTGGCGACCCGGCCGGAGAAGCGCATCGGCTCCGACGAGTTCTGGGAGCGCGCCGAGGCCCGGCTGCGAGACCGGCTCGACGAGGACGGCATGGTCTACAGCCTCGACGAGGGGGGCGGTGCCTTCTACGGCCCGAAGATCGACATCTTCATCGAGGATGCGCTCGGTCGCGAGTGGCAGATGGCGACCATCCAGGCGGACTACCAGCTGCCGCAGCGGTTCGACCTCGAATACCGCGCGGCCGATGGGGGATTCGAGCGCCCGGTCATCGTGCACTACGCGATCTACGGCAGCTTCGAGCGCTTCATCGGCATCATCACCGAGGAGTACGCGGGGGCCTTCCCGCTGTGGCTGGCGCCGGTCCAGGTGATGATCGTGCCGATCGCCGACCGTCACCTCCAGTACGCCGAGCAGGTGCGC
>DASTYP010000007.1:0-13570 GCA_035764845.1 Candidatus Limnocylindria bacterium | reverse complement strand
GCGCGCCGGACGGGCGCCTCCTCGTCGACGTCGCGGAACTGGTAGGTGCGGTTGCGCCCGAGCGACTTGGCGGCGTACATGGCCGCATCGGCCCGGTCGACCAGCATGTCGAGCTGCAGCTCCGATCCTCGTCCGCCGGCGATGCCGGCGCTGATGGTGACCTGGATGGTCTGGCCGTCGGCCACGCGCAGCGGCTCCTGCATGACCAGCGCGCGCAGCTCCTCGGCCAGGCCGACCGCGTCGTCGGGCGTGGTCTCGGGCAGGATGAGCATGAACTCCTCACCGCCGTACCGGCCGAACGTGTCGCTGATGCGGATGGCGTCGGCGATGATGGTCGCCACCTGGCGCAGGACCGCGTCTCCCGACTTGTGGCCGTAGGTGTCGTTGATCGGCTTGAAGCGGTCGATGTCGATGAAGGCGACGCTCAGCGGCTTGTAGTGGCGCGCGGCCCGCTCGATCTCCACGTTGAGGGTCGCGAGCAATGTCTCGCGGTTCGGAATGCCGGTCAGCCGGTCGTGGGTGGCGCGGGCCTCGGTCTGGAAGAAGGCGCCGGCGGTCGCGTTGAAGGCGCGCGCCAGGCGCCGCTCGGCCGGGATGCCGGAGACCTTCAGCTCGACCGGCTCGTCGTTCTCGAGCGTCCCCTCCAGGGCGCGGGCGATGCGGTTCAGGCGCCAGCCCACGTAGCTCCAGGCCAGCAGCGCCATGGTGGTCATGCCGGCCGCGGCGGCCGTCACCAGGACGGCGACGAGCTTGAATCGCTGGTCGGGCTCCGTCTGGGCGGCGATGCCCAGGCCGATGGTCAGCACGGCCGCGATGGCGAAGGGTGCCAGGAAGCCCAGGGCACGGACGAAGGTGAGCACGACGACGAGTCTGGGCCGCCGAGGTCATCCTTCACCATGGGTCGATGGTCCCGGAGTGCGTCCTCGCACCGGCGCGGTCGAGCACCACCGGGCGCCTGGTGCGGAGGAGTGCAGTACCCGCGGGGTACCGTCGGCGTGAAGCCCTCCGCGCCGCCGAAGCGCGCCGTCGCCGGCAGCGCCGCCTCGGATATCATGCCGTCGTGCCGTCCCCGCACCGCGTCCCCTGACCAGCCCGTGGATCCGTCGATCGTCCCGCCCCTGATCTCGATCGACGAGCTTCCGCCCACCTACGCTCCCCACGGTCCGCGCGAGGAGTGCGGCGTCGTCGGCGCCTGGTCGCCGGGCGCCCCGGTCGCCCGCCTCGCGTTCCTGGGACTCCACGCGCTCCAGCACCGCGGCCAGGAGTCCGCCGGCATCGCCGTGAGCGACGGGGAGCACCTCTCACTCCACAAGCGCCTGGGCCTGGTGGCCGGCGTCTTCGACGCCGAGACGTTGCTGCGCCTCGAGGACGGCGGCCAGGGGCGTCCGCCGGTGGCGGCCATCGGGCACACCCGGTACAGCACGACCGGCTCGAACACCCTGCCGAACGTCCAGCCGGTGTACGCCCAGTCGGACCGCGGCGAGCTGATGCTCGGGCACAACGGCAACCTCACCAACGCGCGCTGGCTGCGCGACGAGCTGTCGGAACAGGGGATCGACTTCGCGTCGACGTCCGACACGGAGGTCCTCGCCCGGCTCATCGCCCACGCGCCGGGCCGCACGTGGGGGCAGCGCGTCGACCACGCCTTCCATCGCGCGACCGGCGCCTTCACCTTCACCATGCTCACGGCCGATGCGCTCGTGGCCGGGCGCGACCCCGTCGGCTTCCGGCCGCTCGCCCTCGGGCGGCTCCCGAACGGTGGGTGGGCCATCGCGTCGGAGAGCACGGCGCTCGACGCCATGGGCGCGCAGCTGGTGCGCGACATCGAGCCCGGCGAGGTGGTCACCATCGACGCCGAGGGGGTGCACTCGCATCGGTCCAGCCTGGCGACGCCGCAGCGCGAGCGGCTGTGCGTCTTCGAGTACGTCTACCTGGCCCGGCCGGACAGCCTGATCGGCGGCCGGCTGCTGTACGAGGCGCGGCTCGAGATGGGTCGCGTCCTGGCCCGCGAGCAGCCCGCGGAGGGCGCCGACCTGGTCATCGCCGTGCCGGACTCGGCCATCCCGGCCGCCATCGGCTACGCCGAGGAGAGCGGGCTGCCGTACCGCGAGGGCCTCATCAAGTCACGGTACGTCGGCCGAACCTTCATCCAGCCCGCGCAGGACGGACGCGAGGAGGCGGTGCGGCTGAAGTTCAACCCGCTCCCCGAGCTGCTCTCCGGGAAGCGGGTGGTGGTCGTGGACGACTCGATCGTGCGTGGCACGACCACCGGTCCGATCGTCAACCTGCTGCGCCGGGCCGGCGCGGCGGAGGTGCACGTCCGCATCCACTCGCCGGAGATGCGGCACCCGTGCTACATGGGCGTCGACACCGGACGCCGGGGCGAGCTCATCGCCGCGACGCACTCGACGGAGGCGATCCGCCGGGTCATCGGTGCCGACTCGCTCGGGTTTCTGTCCCGGGAGGGCCTGCTCGCGGCGGTGCGCGGGGCGAACGGCGCGGGCGAGGGCGGGCACTGCACCGCCTGCTTCGATGGCCGCTATCCGACCGCCGTGCCGATGGAGCTCGACAAGCTGGCCATGGAGCGCCGCTGACCGATGGCGCGCACGTACCGGCAGGCCGGCGTGGACGTGGCCGAGGCCGAGCGCGCGGTGGAGCGCATCGCGCGGGCCGCGGCGTCGACCGCGACGCCCGCGGTGCTCGCCGGCGTCGGCGGCTTCGCGGGGCTCTTCCGTTTCAACCCGTCGACCCACCCCGATCCGGTGCTGGTCAGCAGCACGGACGGCGTGGGAACCAAGCTGAAGGTGGCGCTCGGCCTGGGCCGTCACGACACCATCGGCGTCGACCTGGTGAACTGCTGCCTCAACGACATCCTGGTCACCGGCGCGGATCCACTCTTCTTCCTGGACTACCTGGCCCTCGGCGACCTGCGCGCGGACGTGGTGGAGTCGATCGTCGGTGGCGTTGCCGCCGGCTGCGCCGCGGCCGGCATCCCGTTGATCGGCGGCGAGACCGCCCAGATGCCCGACGTGTACCGGGACGATGACTACGACCTGGCCGGCTTCATCGTCGGGGTGGTGGGGCGCTCCGAGCTGATCGACGGCTCGCGGGTCCGCGCCGGCGACGTCGTGCTCGGCCTCCCGTCGTCGGGCCTGCACACCAACGGCTACACCCTCGCGCGCCGCGTCCTGCCGGAGACCGTCTGGCGGGACCCGATGCCGCACGGCGGCGGCACCATCGGCGACGCGCTGCTTGAGCCGCATCGGTCCTATCTGGACGAGGTCCGCGCGCTGCGGCGCGCCGTCGACGTGCGGGCCATGGCGCACATCACCGGCGGTGGCTGGGAGGGCAACATCCCGCGCACGCTTCCCGAGGGCCTGGGGGCCGAGATCGACACGGGGTCGTGGCCCGTCCCGCCGATCTTCAACCTGCTGCAGTCGCGCGGCGACATCGACGACACCGAGATGGTCCGCACGTTCAACGTCGGGATCGGGATGACCGTGGTGGTCGCGCCGGACCACGCGGGGGCCGCGCTCGACGCCGTGCCGGAGGCGCGGCGCATCGGCCGCGTGGTCGACGTCATCGGTGGCGAGCCGCGCGTTCGCTTCGCATGAGACTCGGCGTCCTGGTCTCGGGGCGCGGGTCCAACCTGGAGGCGGTGCTCACCGCGCGCATCGCCGACCTGGAGCCGGTGCTCGTGATCAGCAACCGGCCGGGCGTTCGGGCGCTGGAGGTGGCGGCAGCCCACGGGGTGCCGGCCCTGGTTCTCCGGCGCCGCGACTTCGCCGATGCCGCCGCGCGCGACGCGGAGGTCGGCCGCGCCCTCGCCGATGCCGGCGTCGACCTGGCGCTGCTCGCCGGCTACGACCAGCTGTTGCAGCCGTCGTACTTCGCCGCCTTCGGCGGGTCGACCATCAACATCCATCCCAGCCTGCTCCCGGCGCACGGTGGAGCCGGGATGATGGGGATGGCGGTGCATCGGTCGGTACTGGCGTGCGGCGACCGCGAGACCGGGGTGACCATCCACCACGTGACGCCGGAGCTCGACGGCGGGCCGGTCATCGCCCAGGCTCCCGTCCCGGTGCTCCCGGGCGACGATGCCGACACGCTGGCCGCTCGCGTGCTGGCCGAGGAGCATCGGCTGCTGGTGACGACCCTCGCGACCCTGGCCGCGGAGGCTCCACGGCACGTGGCGTGCTAGCATGCCCTCTCGCGCCTGACGGCGCGCTCCCCCCGCAGACGAGGCTCCCGCGAAGGTAGATGGACGCGATTCTCGAACCGATCGGCGAGTTCTGGAACGGCTTCCTGAGCAACCCGATCGTGCAGCTGGCCAGCCAGCTGATCGTGATCTACGTCGTGCTCCTGTGGCTCGGCACCGCCTACTGGGCCTTCCGCGACATGCAGGCGCGCACCGAGAACCCGATCCTGCCGTACTTCGCGGCGGCGCTGATCATCTTCTTCACGCCGCTCCTGTTCGTCTTCGCGGTGGTGCTGTACCTGATCGTGCGGCCGCGCGAGACGCTGGCCGAGGTGTACGAGCGCTCCCTCGCCGAGGAGAGCCTGCTGGCCGAGGTCGAGAAGAACGAGCTCTGTCCGGTGTGCCGTGACCGCGTGGATGCCGACTGGCTCGTCTGCCCGAATTGCCGGACCCGGCTGCACCGCGTCTGTCCCTCGTGCAACCGCCTGGCCGATCCGACCTGGCCGCTGTGCGCCTACTGCGGCCGCGAGTTCGAGCGACCGACTCGTGCCCCGCGACGGGCCGCCGCGGCTCGTCCCGCCGAGGAGCCCGTGACGCTGGCCACCGACGAGGCCACCGCCGAGCACACCCCGCTGCGGCGCGCGACGAACACGACCAACACCTGAGCGGCTGAGCGAGCCGCCGTTCGTGGGGCCGGATCCAGCCGCTGGTCGCGGCACGCTTCCCACCGGACCCCACCCCGTGCTCGGCCCGAACACGGTCCGCATGCCCTCGTGGCCGGGACCGGTGCTCGCCATCGGCGGCGCGATCCTGGCGGTCGGCGCGGCGAGTGCGCGCCTCATGGTCGCCTCGGGCCAGCTGGACGCGGACCTGCGCCTGCTCGGCTGGCTCGCCCTCGCCGGAGCCGTCGCCTTCGTGGCCGGCCTGGTCTACGCGGCCACGCGACAGCTCCGCGTCCGGCGCTACCTGCCGCCCGAGCGCTACCGCGGCCCGGCCGTGCTGCTGCTGCTCGCCCTCGTGGTCGTCGTCGCCACGATCTTCCAGATCCCGTTCGGCAACGACATCCTGGCCCTGACCGGCGAGGGCGGCGAGCTCACGCCACTGGGCGCGGCCGTCGTGCTGCTCTCCACCCCCGTGGCGCTGCTGCTGGTCAGCTGGTGGTTCGTGCTCCGCCCGCGCGCGCTGGCCGGGCTGCCCTCCTGGATGGGCCCCGACCCGGTGCGCGCCCTGGGCATCGGCGTGCTGGCCGGCATCGGCATGTGGGTCCTCGGCAACCTGGTCGGCGCGGCGGTCATTGCCCTGCTGCAGGCCTTGGGCATTGGGGTTGATACGCAGCTCGCCGAACGCGCCGTCGAGACGCTCGATCCGTGGCTGGTCGTGCTCGTGGTCATCTTCCTGGCGCCGGTCGCGGAGGAGCTGTTCTTCCGCGGCGTCGTGTTCAACGCCTGGCTGCGGGAGGGCGGCGTCCGCTGGGCCTTCATCGGCTCAACGCTGCTCTTCGCCCTGATCCACCTCTCGATCGCGGCCTTCGTGCCGATCCTCCTGCTCGGCTTCGCGCTGGCGTGGATCTATCGACGCACGCAGAGCCTGCTGGCGCCGATCGCGCTGCACGCGACCTTCAACGGCATCTCGGTCGTCCTCGTGCTGCTGACGCGGTTCGACATCCTCAAGCCACCGGTCTAGGCCCGCGGTAAGCCGGCGGTAAGCGGTCGGTCATCGTCGATCCGTATCGTCGAGGCCGATGAACACCGATCCGATTCCCCTGCGACCGGCGCGGTCACGCGCCGCCGGCTCCGTGCTGGAGCGGCTCGGTCCGGAGCACTGCGAGGCCGAGGAGCTGGTGGCCGCCATCCTGGGTGACGGTGCCGGCGCACGGCGGACGGCCCGCCGGCTGCTGGACCGATTCGGATCGCTGCGCGCGCTGTCGCGCGCCGGCCTGGTGGAGCTGCGCGTCGCGGGACTCTCTGAGGTCGCGGCCGGCCGCCTGGTCGCTGCCGCCGAGGTCGGCCGACGTGCGATTCGGGAGTGGCCCGCCGGGGAGTGGGTCGTCCGCATGCCGGCCGACGCCGCCGAGCCGCTGGTCGACGCCATGGGCCCGCTCGAGCGCGAGGAGCTGCGCGTGCTGCTGCTCGACACGAAGAACGTCGTGGTCGGCGAACGGACGGTCTACCGCGGCAACCTGGCCGGTTCGTCGGTTCGTGTCGGCGAGGTGTTCCGCGACGCGGTCCGCAGCTGTGCGGCCGCGGTCGTCGTCGTCCACAACCACCCGTCCGGAGACCCTTCACCGTCCGGCGAGGACCTCCGCATCACCACCGAGCTGGCCGAGGCCGGACGGCTGCTCGACATCGAGCTGCTGGACCACCTCATCATCGGCCACGGACGGTGGGCCAGCCTGCGAGCACTCGGCGCCGTGGGTCAGCCGCCCACCAGCCGGTAGACCGTCCCACCGATGTCGGCCAGGTAGAGCTCCCCGTCGGATGCCTCGCCGAAGCTCGTCACGGAACCGCCAGTTTCCAGGAGTGCGCGGGGAGCGAGCCCGCTCCCCGCCGCGTCCGACGCGATGCCGAACAGCGTCCCGCTGCAGTAGTCGCTGAACAGGTACCACCCCGCCAGGCCCTCGATGGCCGAGCCGCGGTAGACGTAGCCGCCGACCACCGAGCAGCCCAGGTCGTGCGAGTACTCGACGAGCGGCAGCACCAGGCCGTCCGAGGAGCAGTCCTCGGCCGCGAAGCAGTGCGTCGCCTCCATGACGTTCCAGCCGAAGTTCGCGCCTGCGGCGGCCGCGAGGTCCAGGCGGTTGACCTCCTCGTAGGCGTTCTGGCCGACATCGGCGATCCACAGCTCGCCGGTGACGCGGTCGAAGCTGAAGCGCCACGGGTTCCGAAGGCCGAAGGCGAACACCTCGGGGGCTCCGCCGCCACCGACGAACGGGTTGTCGTCCGGGATGTCGTAGGGCTGCCCGGCCTGGCCCTGCGGCGGCCCGCCGACGTCGAGGCGCAGGATCGAGCCCAGCAGCGTCGATGGGTCCTGGCCGTTGCCCAGCGGATCGCCACCGGAGCCGCCGTCCCCCAGGCCGAGGTACAGCATGCCGTCCGGGCCGAAGGCCAGCTGTCCACCGTTGTGGTTCGCGTACGGCTGCTGGAGGCTGAGCAGGCGCTGCTCGGAGGCGACATCCAGGAGCGGCGCCCCGTCCGCGTCCTGAATGGCGGAGAAGGTCGAGACCACCGTGTTGCCATCGCGGTCGGTGTAGTGCACGAAGGCGCGCGGATCGTCGGGGAAGCCGGGGTTCAGCGCGACGCCCAGCAGTCCGCGCTCGCCCTCACCGAGCACGCGGTCGGTCAGGTCCGCCGCGACGCGCGGCGTCCCGCCGCCCGGAGGCACGGCGAGCAGGCGGCCGGCGCGCTCCTGGACCAGCAGCCAGCCATCCGGTGCGGGGGCGATCCCGATGGGGTCACGCACCCCGGTCGCGACGGCCTCGAGGGCGAGCGCCGGAGGTTCGGCGCTGACCGGTGGAACGGTCTCAGCGACGCTTGGCGACGCCGCCGCCGTGGAGGAGGCCGAGGGGGTCGCCGCACGTGTCGGGGTCGATGGTGAGCCCGAAGCCGTCGCGGAGCCTTCAGTCGCCGGGGTCGGGGATGGCGTGCCACATGCAGCCAGGGTGGCGGCCATGAGCACGGAGAGCATGGAGAGCGCGGGCAGCCCGACGCGGTTCATGGGCGCCATTGTCAAACGATCGGGTAGGGTTGCGCTTCAGCCATGACCACGACGAAGCAGGGATTGCGCCGGGCGGTCGCCGCGGCGCTGGAGCACGCCGAGCCCGGTCCGGGGGCGGTCGGCACGCGCCGGACGATCATCATCGAGCGCATCGCACCGGAGCTGGACGGCGGCCGATACCCGGTGAAGCGGGTGGTCGGTGACCAGCTGCTGGTCACCGCCGACATCTTCGCCGACGGCCACGACCTGCTCGATGCCGCGCTGCTGCTCCGCGCCGAGGACGACGAACGGTGGCGCGAGGCCCCGATGCGCCCGATCGACAACGACCGCTGGTCGGGCCACCTCGAGCTGACGCGGAACGCGTGGCACCGCTACGCCATCGAGGCGTGGCGCGACGTCTTCGGCACGTGGCGCCATGGTCTCGACAAGAAGGTCGAGGCCGGCGTCGCCGTGCCCAGCGAGCTCGAGGAGGGACGGCTGCTGCTGGAGGCCGCCATCGCGAGGGCCGAGCGAGCCGAGACCGCCGACGACGTGCGGCTCCTGCGCGACGCCCTCACCGCCTTCCGCCGCGCCCGTGCCGAGGCGACCCGCGTCGCGGCCCTCTCGGGCAGCGACCTGCTCGCCGCCATGCGGCGCCACCCGGATCGTCGCTTCGCGACGCGCTCGCCCGAGCTGCCGCTGGTGGTCGATCGCGAGCGGGCGCGCTTCGGGGCGTGGTACGAGCTCTTCCCGCGGTCGCAGGGGCGCGACCCGAAGCGGCCCACGCCGACCACCCTGGCCGAGGCCACGTGGCGGCTGGCGGACATCGCCGCCATGGGGTTCGACGTCGTGTACGTCCCGCCGGTCCACCCCATCGGTCGAACCAACCGCAAGGGGAAGAACAACACGCTCGACGCGACCGATGCCGACGTCGGGTCGCCCTACGCCATCGGCTCAGTCGCGGGAGGTCACGACGCCGTCGCGCCCGAGCTGGGCGGCACCAACGCGTTCGAGGCCTTCCGCCGAGAGGTGGAGCGGCACGGCATGGAGCTGGCCATCGACCTCGCCATCCAGGCGTCCCCGGACCACCCGTACGTCACCCAGCACCCCGAGTGGTTCCGCCACTCGCCGGACGGATCGATCAAGTACGCGGAGAACCCGCCGAAGAAGTACCAGGACATCTACCCGATCTTCTTCGAGGGCGAGGACCACGCGGCGCGCGAGGCGCTGTGGCACGAGTGGAAGCGGGTCTTCGGAGTCTGGATCGACCGCGGGGTGCGCATCTTCCGGGTGGACAACCCGCACACCAAGCCGATCCCGTTCTGGGCGTGGCTCATCCGGGAGATCCAGCGTGATCACCCCGAGGTGATCTTCCTCTCCGAGGCCTTCACCAAGCCGAAGATGATGCGGCAGCTGGCGAAGGTCGGCTTTACCCAGAGCTACACCTACTTCACCTGGCGCGAGACGGCCGCCGACCTTCGCGACTACCTCACCGAGCTGACGCGGTCGGAGATGCGGGAGTACTACCGCGGGAACCTGTTCACCAACACGCCGGACATCAATCCGCACCACCTGGACCACGGCCGGCCGGCCTTCGTGGCCCGCACCGTGCTCGCGGCGACGCTCAGCTCGAGCTACGGGATCTACTCGGGCTGGGAGCTGACGGAGGCCGCCCGCCTCGGCGAGCGGGAGGAGTACCTCGACAGCGAGAAGTACGAGATCCGAGCTCGCGACTGGAACGCGCCGGGCAACATCAAGCTGCTGATCGGGGAGCTGAACCGCCTGCGACACGAGCGTCGCGCCCTGCAGCTCTACGACAACCTGCGCTTCGAGCCGGTGACCGCCGAGCGCAGCCTCTTCTATCGCAAGGCCCTGCCGCACGGAAAGCCCGATCCGCTGACCGGGGAGCCGCAACGGTGGCGCGACCCGGTGTACGTGGCGGTCAACTGCGACCCGCAGGTCGGCGAACGTGCGATCCTGCACCCCGATCTGCCCGCCGTCGGCATCGGCTGGGACGAGCCGTACCGCCTCACCGACCTGATGACCGGCCGTACCACGCAGGAGCGCGGCGCGGACCTCCAGGTCGACCTCGACCCGGCGATCGAGTCGTTCCGGATCTTCACGATTGCGCCGCTGGAGCGCTGAGCCGACCGGCGGCGGCACCGCTGCATCGGAGGTGGGAGACCACGTGACCAGAGCACCGTCGTCGGAGCCGGGGGGCCTCGTCGTCGACCGCGCGGACGCGCCCGCGCCCCAGCTCCTGCGCGACGACCCGCACTGGTACAAGGACGCGATCATCTACCAGGTCCACGTGAAGTCGTTCTTCGACTCCACCGGCGACGGCATGGGCGACTTCGCCGGCCTGACCCAGAAGCTGGACTACATCGCCGACCTCGGAGTCACCGCCGTCTGGCTGCTCCCGTTCTACCCCTCGCCCCTCAAGGACGACGGCTACGACATCGCCGAGTACACCCGCGTCCACCCCGACTACGGGACGCTGCGCGACTTCCGCAGCTTCGTCCGCGAGGCGCATCGGCGAGGCCTGCGCGTCATCACCGAGCTGGTCGTCAACCACACCAGCGACCAGCACCCGTGGTTCGTGGAGTCGCGGTCCAGCCGCCGCAACCCGAAGCGCGACTGGTACGTGTGGAGCGACACCGACCAGACGTACGCCGACGCGCGGATCATCTTCACCGACACCGAGACCAGCAACTGGACGTGGGACCGCGAGTCGCAGCAGTACTACTGGCATCGGTTCTTCAGCCACCAGCCCGATCTCAACTACGACAACCCGCAGGTCGTGCGCGCCGTGCTCCGCGTGCTGCGCTTCTGGCTGGACCTGGGCGTCGACGGGCTGCGCCTGGACGCCGTGCCGTACCTGGTCGAGCGCGAGGGTACGAGCTGCGAGAACCTGCCCGAGACGCACGCCATCCTGCAACGGCTGCGGGCCGAGGTCGACGCCCGCTACACCGGGCGCATGCTGCTGGCCGAGGCGAACCAGTGGCCACCCGACGTGCTGCCCTACTTCGGGACGCCGGAGCGGCCCGAGTGCCACATGGCGTTCCACTTCCCGCTGATGCCGCGCATCTGGATCGCGCTGCGACGCGAGGACCGCTACCCGATCGTCGAGATCATGGGCCAGACGCCCGAGATCCCGGACGAGAACCAGTGGGCGCTCTTCCTGCGCAACCACGACGAGCTGACGCTCGAGATGGTCACCGACGAGGAGCGCGACTTCATGTACACCGAGTACGCGCGGGACGCCCGGATGCGCATCAACGTCGGCATCCGACGGCGCCTGGCCCCGCTGGTCGACAACTCGCGCCGCCGCCTCGAGCTGCTCAACTCGCTGCTGCTGAGCATGAAGGGCACGCCGATCGTGTACTACGGCGACGAGATCGGCATGGGCGACAACGTCTACCTGGGCGACCGGAACGGCGTTCGCACACCGATGCAGTGGACCGGCGACCGCAACGCCGGCTTCAGCACCGCCGACGTCCACGCCCTCTACGCGCCGCTGGTGGCCGATCCGGTCTACGGCTTCCAGGCGGTCAACGTCGAGGCGCAGCAGCGCATCCCGGGCTCGCTCCTCAACTGGATGAAGCGGATCATCCGCGTGCGCAAGCAGTACCCGGTCTTCGGCCGCGGCACGCTCGAGTTCCTGCACCCCGAGAACCGCCACGTCCTCGCCTACCTGCGCGAGCACGAGGGCGTCACCATCCTGTGCGTCGCGAACCTCTCGCGGTTCGCCCAGTACGTGGAGCTGGACCTGCGCCGCTACGACGGGCGGCAGCCGGTCGAGCTGATCGGACGGGTCGCCTTCCCGCGCATCGGGGAGCTGCCCTACCTGCTGACCCTCGGCCCGCACGACTTCCTCTGGTTCGAGCTGACCGATGGCGACGTCTGAGGGGCCGATGGTCCTCCGCGCCGCGACGGCCGCCGATGCGGCCACGCTCGGCGACATCAGCGCCCGGGCCTGGGAGGCGACCTACCGCGGCATGATTCCCGACGCGGAGCTGGACGAGTGGATCGCGACCGCTCCCGATGCCTGGCGCGAGGGACTGGCGAAGCAGGCGGCGGGTTCCGCGTCCCGGGCGTGGGTCGCGGAGCGGGCGGGGAGCGCGATCGGCTTCGCGACCACCGCCCCCGGGAGCGATCGGTGGCTGCCGCCGCCGGAGGGCGCCGGCGAGCTGACGAACCTGTACCTCGATCCTGACGTCATCGGGCAGGGCGTCGGACGCGCGCTGTACGACCACGCCGTGGGGGACCTCGCCGCGCGTGGGTTCGATCCGCTGGTGGTCTGGGCGTTCCGTGACAACCACCGAGCCCGTCGCTTCTACGAGGGTCGCGGCCTGGTGATGGACGTGGCCGAGCACGCGTGGGTGCTCGCCGGCGTCGCGTGCCCGATCGTCCGCTTCCGCGGCGACCTGGCGCCGGTGGCCCGAGGATGACGAGGGTTCCGCCGCGCCGGCCATCGCGACCCCGGCGTACCTGGCGCGCCGGGTGACGGCACCGATCTCGGCGTCCTGGCTGGGGACCCAGCGCTGGTTCCGCGCCAAGCAGCGCCCGATCGCCGCGGTCCACGAGGCCGACCGCGCGCCGATTCGCGACCGCGCCGCGCTGGTCGTGGCGGAGGTCGGGTACGTCGACGGTGGCCAGGCGGACCGCTACCTGCTGGTGGAGGTGGACGGCGGCGAGCCCGCGGACGGTGACGGTGCCTGGCGCTCGCTGGTCCGGGCCATGGCCCAGGCCGACGAGCTGAGTGCGGCGCGCGGCGCCTTTGCCTGCGCCCCGACGCGTGCGCTCGAGGGGCTCCTGCCGGCATCGGCGGAATCGGCGGCGACCCTCACCGAGCGGCGCCTTCGCGTCGAGCAGTCGAACACCTCGGTCGTGCTCGGCGACCGGCTGATCCTCAAGCTGTTCCGCCTGCTCGAGCCCGGAGACAATCCGGACCTCGAGATCAGCGCCTTCCTGGCCGATGCCGGCTTCACCGATACGCCGGCCCTGGCCGGCAGCATCACCTACCGCCCCGATGGCGCACCGCCCGCCGCGGCCGCGATGCTCCAGGCCTTCGTGCCCTCGCGCGGCGACGCGTGGGCGGCGATGCTCGAGGCCCTCGCCACGGAACCCGGACGCGGGATCGCCATGGCGGCCGAGATCGCGGACCTGACGCGCCGGATGCACGGGGCCCTCGCCAGCCGACCCGACGACCCGGACTTCCCGGCGCGGACCGCCACCGTCGACGAGACGTCGAGCTGGCGCGCGTCGGCCGAGCGGCAGCTGGCACAGGCCGTCACGGCGGTCGGCGGTGCCGATCACGACCGGCTGGTCGGCCTCGCCCCTGCCGTGCGCGCCCGATTCGCGGACACCTTCGGCCGCGCCACCGGCGAGGCGACCGTCAGCCGGATCCACGGTGACTACCACCTGGGACAGCTGCTCGCCCGCGAGGGCGGCGGCTTCAGCGTGATCGACTTCGAGGGCGAGCCGGCGCGTCCGCTCGAGGAGCGCCGCCACCCGTCATCGCCGCTGCGCGACGTGGCCGGCCTCCTGCGCAGCCTCGACTACGCGGCACGCACCGCCGCCGACGGCCGCCACGCGTCGGGCTTCGACGCGGATGCCTGGCTCGCGGAGGCGCGTGCGGCGTTCCTGGAGGCGTACGGCGAGATCGGTCCGGAGGAT
>DASTYP010000006.1:0-5546 GCA_035764845.1 Candidatus Limnocylindria bacterium | reverse complement strand
CCGAGAGGTACCGCTCCCGGATCTTCGTGTCTCGCTCGACCCGGGCCAGGTCCACGCCCTTCGCCTCGCGGGCGGTGCGCAGCACCTCCCCGAGCTGGTGGACCCGGTCGCTCACGACATGTCGTCCTCGTCGGGCGCGATATCGCCGCCCCAGCCGTCCGGCGTGACCAGGACCTCGCGGAACCGGCTCCCGTCCGCGGGTCCCACGATGCCGCGGTCCTCCATCTGGTCCAGGATGCGCGCCGCGCGCGCGTAGCCGATGCGCAGGCGCCGCTGCAGCAGGGACGCCGACGCCTTGTCCGAGCGCCGCACGATGTCGACCGCCTGCGTCAGCAGCGGATCGGCGTCGTCCTCCTCCTCGTCTTCGCCCGGCCGCCCGCCGGCCTTCCCGTCGCGCTTTGGCGCGGTGATCTCCGGGCGGTACTGCGGGCCGCCCTGGGCGCGCCAGTGGCGCGCGACCGCGTCGATCTCCGGGTCGGTGACCAGCACGCCCTGCAGGCGGACGGCGCGGGGCGCGTCGATCGGCTGGTAGAGCATGTCGCCGCGGCCCAGCAGATCCTCCGCCCCCGTGGTGTCCAGGATGGTGCGCGAGTCGATGCCGGAGGTCATGGCGAACGCGATGCGCGACGGGATGTTGGCCTTGATGAGCCCGGTGATGACCTGCACGCTCGGGCGCTGCGTCGCGACGACCAGGTGGATGCCGGTGGCACGGGCCAGCTGCGCGATGCGCGTGATGGTCGCCTCGACCTCGTAGGCGCTGATCATCATCAGGTCCGCGAGCTCGTCGATGACCACGACGATGTACGGCATGCGCGGCTCGCCCGGACGCAGCGCCTCGTTGTAGCCGGCGATGTTGCGCACGCCGCGGGCGGCGAACTCGGCGTATCGGCTCTCCATGGTGCCGACCGTCCACTTCAGGGCGTTGACCGCCTTGTCCGGCTCGACGATGACCTCGGTCAGCAGGTGCGGGATGCCCTTGTACTGCGCCAGCTCGACCCGCTTGGGGTCGATGAGGATGAGCTTCACCTCCGCCGGCGTCGTGTTCATCAGGAAGCTGCCGATGATGGCGTTGACGCACACGCTCTTGCCCGATCCGGTGGCGCCCGCGATGAGCAGGTGCGGCATCTTCGACAGGTCGGCGCTGAACGGCTGACCGGCCACGTCCTGCCCGAGCGCGAAGGCCAGCGAGGACCGATCCGATGCCTCCGCGAAGTTGCGGCTCGCCAGCACCTCCTTGAGGGTCACCAGGTCGAACGCCGAGTTCGGAATCTCGACCCCGACGTACGGCTCGCCGGGAATCGGCGCCTCGATGCGGATGCTGCGCGCCGACAGCGCCAGGGCCAGGTTGTCCGACAGCCCCTCGATCCGGCTGAGCTTGATGCCCGGCTCGACCTCCAGGGCGTACTGCGTGACGACCGGCCCCTCCTGGATGCGCGCCACCTTCACGCCGATGCCGAAGTGCGCCAGCGTCTCGCGGATGCGCTGGCCCTTGGCGGTGAGGTCCATCTGAGCAGCGCTCGACTCGGGGGCGTCGGCGAGCAGCTCGAGTCCCGGCAGGTCCCATGATCGCTGGGTGGACTCGAGCGCCGCGTCCGCCGCCTCCTCCCGCGCGGCCGCGGCGAGGCGTGCCTCCTCGCCGTGCTCCAGGTCGTCGGTGCCGGTGCCGGCCCGGGCTTCGTCCGCCGGCGTCTCTCCATCCGCGAGGCCCGAAGTGCCGATCGAAGCCATCGGCATCGGGGCCGGCGGGGGGATGGCTGCGTTCGCCGGCCGGGCGCCGCCGTTGGTCGCCGGTGCGGGACGCTCACGTCGCACGATCAGCGGCGGCTCGTCCTCGGCGTCGTGTCCGCCGGCCAGGCGGTCGCGGACGCGGTCCAGCAGGCCAGGACGTGCCTCGGGCGCCGCTGCCGGCTCCGGGGACCGACCGGCGGCGTCCGCCGGTCGGCGGCGACCAGCGGCCTTGCGCGCGGCCTCTTCCTCCATCTCGCGGCGCTCGTCGCGCTCGGCGAGGTAGGCCGCCACCAGGTCGCCGATGGTCATGTTGAAGTAGAGCAACAGCCCGACGACCGCGAGGATCACGAGCATGATCCAGGCACCGGCGTCGCCAACCGCGCCCTTGAGGAGGCCGGCTACCGCGAAGCCGATGGCTCCCCCACCTTCGCCGGACCCGACCAGCTCGGCGGTCCCGCCTGCGGCCAGGTGGAACATCCCGAGCAACGCCAGCGCCACCAGCGCGGCGCCGGTGGCCGCCATCCAGCGCTCCGCGGGCATGGTCTTCATCCACAGCATGACCGCGAACCCGGCGAGCAGCGGGGCGGCGAACGCGATCCCCCACCCGAGCAGGGTCGTCAGGAGGTCGTGCCAGGGCTGGACGATCGCTCCCGCGTTCGGGGCGAACAGCGCGATGACGCTGATGATCGCCAGGAAGAGGAGGACGAGCGCCAGCCCTTCGCGCAGGAAGCGGCCGCTGACGACGAACGGCGTCTGCTGACGCCGGCGTCGGGTGGTGCGGCGACGGGTGGTCGTGCGCCGTCGGGTGGCCACGCCGGGTCAGACCTCCATCACGATCGGCAGGATCATGGGCCGGCGCTTGGTGCGCTGGTGGAAGTATCGGCTGAGCGTGTCGCGCACCTTGGTCTTGAGGTAGCCCGGCTCGGCGGTGTGCTCGTCGTGCCTCGGCTGCCGCAGCGCGGAGACCAGGTGCTCGCGAGCCTCGCCGATGACGGGGTCGTCCGGATCGGAGAGGAAGCCGCGGCTGACGATGTCGGGCTCTCCCAGGACCTGGCCGGTCTTGGCGTCGACGGTGAGGGCGACCATCACCACGCCATCGGAGGCGAGCATGCGTCGGTCGCGCAGCACGACGCCGTCGATCCCGTCGATGGCCGCGATGCCGTCCACGAGCACGGCCCCGGCGCTGACCGTGCTCGACATGCGGGCCTTCTGGCCGTCGAACTCGACGACCTGGCCGTTCTCGAGGACGAAGATCTTGTCGACGTCGACGCCGGCTCCCTCGGCCAACAGGCCGTGCTGGACCAGCATGCGGTACTCCCCGTGGACCGGGATGAAGTGCCGCGGCTTGACGAGCCCGAGCATGAGCTTGAGCTCCTCGCGGGACCCGTGGCCCGAGACGTGGCAGTGCACCAGCGGCTCGTAGTGGACCATCGCCCCCTCCTTGAAGAGGTTGTCGATGGTCTTGGCCACCGCCTCCTCGTTGCCGGGGATCGGCGAGGCCGACACGATCACCGTGTCACCGGGTTCGATGGTGATGTTGCGGTGGTCGCGGTTGCTCATCCGGGTCAGGCCCGACATCGGCTCGCCCTGCGACCCGGTCGTCATGACGACCAGCTCGGCGTGGTTCAGGCGCTGCAGCTGGTCCTTCTTGACCAGGGTTCCGTCGCGGTCGTCGAGGTAGCCACGCTCCAGGGCGATGGCGATGTTCTGCTCCATGCTCCGGCCGAGCGCCACCATCTTGCGGCCGTGCGCGGCGGCGGCGTCGATCACCTGCTGGACGCGGCCGATGTTGCTGGCGAAGGTCGCGACGATCACGCGCCCGGGCGCCTCACCCACCAGCCGATGCAGGCTGTCCCCCACCGTCGCCTCCGAGAGGGTGTAGCCCTCCTTCTCGGCCCGCGTGGAGTCGGACAGCAGGAACTGCACGCCGCGGTTGCCGATCTCGGCGATGAGGCCCAGGTCGGCGCGCTGGCCGTCGGGCGGCGTGTGGTCGAATTTGAAGTCGCCGGTGTGGACCACGGTGCCCAGCGGCGTGTCGATGGCGTAGCCAACGCCATCAGGGATGGAGTGGTTGACGCGGAACGGCGTGATCCGGAACGGGCCGACGGCGAACTCGCGCCCCGGCTCGACCACGTGCAGCGGCGTGCTGTCGAGGAGCTTGTGCTCCTTCAGCTTGCCCTGGACCAGGCCCTCGGTGAGCTTGGTCGCCCAGATCGGCGTGCCGGGGATCTTCGGCAGAACGTACGGCAGGGCGCCGGTGTGGTCCTCGTGGCCGTGGGTCAGGATGATGCCGCGCACGCGGTCCCGGTGCTCTTCGAGGTAGGTCACGTCGGGGATCACGAGGTCGATGCCCAGCATCTCGGGCTCGGGGAAGGCGAGGCCGCAGTCGACGACGAGAATCTCGCCGCCGGCCTCGACCACGGTGATGTTCTTGCCGACCTCGCCCACCCCGCCGAGCGGGATGATGCGCAGGGAATCGGGCATGGAAGCTCCTAGAAGAGTGTCATCTGTTGGGCGTCGTCGGCCGGTGGCTCCGGTGGTCCCGGCGCCACCGCCTCCTCGGCCCCAGCCGCCTCGATTCGCTCACGGTCGAGCGCCTCGCGAGCGACCAGCAGCGCCGCGGGCAGCTCGCGCACGTCCCGGAAGAGCGTTTCGCGCAGCGAGGCCTGGTGCAGTGCCGCAGCCGGATGGTACATCGGGAAGACGTGCTGGCCCGAGGGTGACCGACGAAGCCGGCCGTGGATGGCGCTGATGCGGGCACCCGGCAGGTAGCGCTGGAGGGAGTGCCGGCCGAGCGTCACGACCACGGCCGGATCGAGCGCTCGCTCCTGTCGATCCAGGTAGGTGCCACAGGCCCCCACCTCGCCGGGCTCCGGGTCGCGGTTGCCGGGCGGACGGCACTTCACCACGTTGGTGATGAAGACGTCCTCCCGCTCCCAGCCGATGCTGCGCAGCAGCTCGGTGAGCAGCTGGCCGGCCGGCCCGACGAACGGGCGGCCGGTGGAATCTTCCCGGGCACCGGGTCCCTCCCCCACCAGGAGCACGTCGCTCAGGACGTTGCCTTCTCCCGGGACGGCGCGGGTACGGCGCGCGGAGAGCGGACAGCGGGTGCAGCCGCGGACCTCAGCCGCGACCTGCGCCAGCGCCGCCGCGCCTCCGACCGATCCGCCCGCCCCCTCCATCGCAAGCGGGCCGGGCTCAGCTGTTGCCGCCCGCCTTCGCCATGTGCCGCTCCATCGCCGCGCGGCGGCTCAGGTTGACGCGACCCATGCGGTCGATCTCCGTGACCACGACCATCAGCTCGTCGCCGATGCTGACCACGTCCTCGACCCGCGGCACCCGGTAGTCGGCGAGCTGGCTGATGTGGACCAGGCCCTCCTTGCCGGGCAGGATCTCGACGAAGGCGCCGAACGCCATCAGCCGGGTCACCTTGCCGGTGTAGATGGTGCCGGCCTCGACGTCCTTGGTCAGCTTCTCGATCCAGTCGATCGCCTTCTTCGCGTAGTCGGCGTTGGTCGAGCCGATCAGGACCGTGCCGTCGTCCGAGACGTCCACGGTGCACTTCGTCTCGTCCACGATCTTGCGGATCATCTTGCCACCAGGGCCGATGACGTCGCGGATGCGGTCCGGGTTGATGGAGATCTTGGTGATGCGCGGAGCGTACGCCGAAAGCTCGGTGCGCGGGCGCTCGATCGCCGCGAGCATCTTGCCCATGATGAACATCCGGCCCTCGCGCGCTTGCGCCAGGGCGTCCTGCATGATCTCGCTGGTGATCCCGCGCACCTTGATGTCCATCTGGAGCGCGGTGATGCCCTTCT
>DASTYP010000005.1:0-4769 GCA_035764845.1 Candidatus Limnocylindria bacterium | reverse complement strand
CGAGCAGGGCTGGTTCGGCGTGCCGGCCGGCAACTTCTACTCGTGGCTGTTCGTCACCCTCGCCTTCAGCCTCTTCACGCGCTGGCTGCGCGGGCGAGCGCACACCCGACCGATGCTCGACTGGCTCCAGCTGCTGGTGCCAATCCCAGCCTTCGGCGTGCTGATCGCCAGCATCGGCGCCTTCGCGATCGTCAAGCCGATGACCGATCCGACCCGCGGCGGCGGGCTGGCGGTCTTCTGGGTGGTGCTGGCCGCCTTCGTCGCGATCTCGGTGTGGGCCGTCCTCGGTCCCGACCGCGGACGCGCCGACGGCGCCGCCGATGCGATCCTGGACCTGCGCCTGGCCTTCGCCAGCCGCCTCGCGATCCACCTGGTCTTCCTGGCCGCCCTGGTGTGGCTCGGCCTCGCGGTGAGCGAGCCGGTGCTGCTGTTGGTCGCCCTCGCCATGCTGGCGCTCGAGCTGCCGCTCGGGATCGCGGCGCACCGGCGAGGGCTGACGGCGGCGGCGTCCGCCAGGAGCGCCCCGCGAGAGGCGACCGTGCGAACGGCGAGCGAGCCGCTACCGTAGCCCGCATGACCGACGCCCTTCGGCCGCACCTGGACCTCGACGCCTGCATCACGCACCTGCGCGACCTGATCCGCATCCCGAGCGTCAACCCGCCGACCGGGGGTGACGACGTCGCGGCCGGACGAGACCCGGCCGGCGGCGAGACGGCGGCCGCCACCTACTGCGCGGACGTGCTGCGCGACGCCGGCATCGAGGCGGAGGTGCTGGAGCCCACCACGCCCGGCCGTGGCTCCTGCGTGGCGCGCCTGCGCGCGGAGGGACCGGCAAGCGAACCGCCGCTGATCCTGCTCAGCCACATCGACGTGGTGCCGGTCGACGCCGAGGCCTGGACCCGCGACCCGTTCGGCGCGGAGCTGGTGGACGGCGTGGTGTGGGGGCGCGGCGCGGTCGACATGAAGAACATGGTGGCCATGGAGCTCGGCGTGATGCTCGCCCTGGCCCGCTCCGGCGTCCCGCTGCGGCGTGACGTGATCTTCGCCACGGTGGCCGACGAGGAGGCGGGCGGCGAGCACGGCGCCCGCGCCCTGGTCGAGCAGCGTCCTGACCTCTTCGCCGATGCCCAGGGTCGCCCGGCCGCTGCCGCGATCAACGAGGTCGGCGGCTACTCGATGACGATCGGGGGTCGTCGGTTCTACACCGTCCAGGTTGCGGAGAAGGGCATCGCCTGGACGCGGCTGCGGTCGACCGGCACGCCGGGCCACGGGTCCATGCCACACCCGGACAACGCCGCCACCAGGCTCGCGGCCGCGGTGACCGCCCTGGTCGAGGACCAGCGGCAGCGGCCGGCGCGCGTCCACCCCGTCGTCGGCGCGTTCCTGTCGAGGCTGGGCCTGGACGAGGTGGCGGCCATGGTCGAGGACGACCCGGCTGGCGCATCGGTCCGGCTGGAGGCGCTCGTCGAGGACCCGGTCCTGCGCCGGTCGATCGAGGCCATGCTGCGCGACACCGTCACGCCGAACGTCATGCGCGCCGGGAAGAAGGTCAACGTCATCCCCAGCTCCGGTGAGGCGGAGGTCGACGTGCGCACGCTCCCGGGCACGGACCAGGACGCCTTCCTGCGTCACCTCCAGGAGGTCGTCGGCGACCTCGCGACCGTGGAGCCGGTGGTCCAGCTTCCATCGGTCGAGTGCGATCCCGACGCCGAGATCGTGACGCTCATGCACGACGCGCTGCGCCGTGCCGACCCGGACGCCACGTCGGTGCCGATGATGATCACGCCAGGCACCGATGCGAAGGCGCTGGCCACCCTCGGCATCCCGTGCTACGGCTTCGCGCCCCTCCAGCTCGCGCCCGACGTGCCCTTCCTGTCCCTCTTCCACGGCCACGACGAGCGGGTGCCGGTCAGCGCCATCGCCTTCGGGTTGCCGGTCCTGGCCGAGGTCGTCGAGCGGTACGTCGTCCGGCCCTAGCCGGCTGCGACCGCCGCCTCGGTCAGTCCCGGCCGCGCACCCGGCGACTCCCGGACGTGATAGCCGATCCACACCGCCACGAAGCCGAGGAAGATGGCGCCGGCAGCCAGCGGCATGAGCAGCTGGATGCCCAGCGGGTTCGCCGAGGTGTCGCCGAACAGCGCGAACGAGATGCCACCGACGATCAGCGCGCCGGCCTGCGCGAACTTCTCGAGCGTCTTGTACATGCCGTAGAAGACCGCCGACCTCCCCTCGCCGTACTGCCGCCGATCCTCGTCGATGATGTCCGCCACCATGGCGCCGGGATAGATCCACATGGCGCCGAAGCCGAGACCGGCGAGCGAGATGAGGATCAGCGTCTGCGTGAAGAACATCACGCCGGGCAGGATCTGGACGAAGATGCCGATGGATGCCACCAGCAGGTAGGCGGACAACAGCAGCATCGCCCCGGCGTACAGCACGCGCTTGGTGAAGCGCCGGGCCAGCCGGTTCAGCATCGGCAAGGCAATGACGGCGAAGACGATGACGCCCGCGGTGAAGGCTCCGATGGCGCCGTCGCTCACGCCGAGCACCCGCGTCACGAAGTAGCCCAGCATCAGCGTCAACAGCTGGAACCCGAGGCTGAAGAACAGGAAGCTCGCCGCGAGCGCACGGAAGTTGGCGTTGCGGAGCGTGCCGACCAGGGACCCGAACAGCGGCGGCCGCTCGACGGGGCCGGTCCCGGTGTCGAGGGTCCCGCGACGCCACAGTCCGAACAGCATCGTGTAGATGGCCGTCACCGAGACGACCGCCAGCACGAGGCCCATGCCGCTGTAGCCGACCAGCTCGACGAGGAGGGGCGCCGCCACCATGCCGAGCGCGGCGCCGACGAACGAGAAGGCCACCTTGTAGGCGCCCAGGCTGACACGCTCGGTGGGGCTGGTCGTGATCTCCGCCTGGAGCGCCTCGTACGGCGCCTCGACCACGGTGCGGGCCAGGAAGAAGACCTCGATGACCACGACGAACCACACCAGGTTCAGCCAGCCGGCGTCGGGCGGCGGCGGTGTCCACAGCAGCCAGAAGCTGATCCCGATGATCGGGGTGCCGAGCAGGATGAACGGGATGCGTCGGCCCCAGCGAGACTTCGTCGCGTCGCTCCACCAGCCGATCAACGGGTCGTCGAACAGCTCGATGAACTTCCCGATCCCGAGCGCGATGGCGACCAGCGTCGGCGCCAGTCGCTCGGGCGCATTGGCCGTCCCGGAGTAGAAGACGGCGACCAGCGTCACCTGCGCGAAGAACATCGCGTTGTTGCCGATGCACGCCGTGGCATAGAGGAGCTTGTCGGCGAGCGGCAGCGCCGAGCGGTCGCGGACCTGCGCGGTCATGCGGTGGCCTCCATTCGTTCGCCCTCGAACAGGCGGGCGACCTGCTCGGGAAAGTGCTCGACGATCACCCGACGCTTGGGCTTCCGGGTCAGGCTCAGCTCGTCGTCCTCCTCGGTGAAGGCGCGCGGCAGCACCACCACCCGGCGCGGGCGTTCCCACGCGGCGAAGTCGCCCAGCAGGCGCCGCACCTCCGCCTCGATGAGGTCCGCCACGGCCTCGCTTCGGCTCAGCGCCTCGAGGCTCGACTCCTTGATCCCCTGCTTGGCCGCCCACGCGGCGAGGTACGCGGCATCGGGGACGACCAGGACGCCCGTCTGGGCGTGGTGATCGCCGAGGATCACGCTCTGCTCGATGAACGGCGAGGCGTCGAGCGCGTTCTCCATCGGCCCGGGCATCACCTTCTTGCCGTTCGACAGCACCAGGATGTTCTTGATCCGGTCGGTGATCGTCAGCCGCCCCTCATCATCGAGCTGGCCGACGTCGCCGGTATGGAACCAGCCCTCGCCGTCGAGTGCCGCGGCCGTCTCCTCGGGGAGGTTGAGGTAGCCGCGGAAGACCTGCGGGCCGCGGATGAGCACCTCGCCGCTCTCGGCGTCGATCCGGATCTCCATGTCCGGGAACGGCGTGCCAACGGTCCCGAACTGGAAGTTCTGGGGCGTGTTCATGCACACCGCCGATGCCGTCTCGGTCAGCCCGTACGCCTCCAGCACGAGCATGTCCATGGCGTAGAACAGCCGGCCGATGTCCGGGTTGAGCGGGGCAGCGCCGCACAGGAAGAAGCGCAGCCGCCCGCCGACGCGCTCCTTGAGCGGCCGGAAGACGAGGCGGCCCGCGAGCCACAGCTGCAGCCGCAGCCACGGCGAGTCCGCACGTCCCGCGAGGTGGTTGGCGTAGCGCTGCACGCCGAGCCCCGTGGCCCAGTCGAACGCGCGCCGCTTCCACGCCGGCCCGGCCTCGAGCGTGTCCTGCACCCGGCGGTACATGCGGGAGAAGAACTGCGGGATGGTGACCATGGCCGTCGGCCGGACCTCGGCCAGGTTTGCCGGCCAGCGCTCGATGATCGGCTCGGCAAAGGTGACCGATGCGCCGATGGCGAGCGGCACGAACTGCCCGCCCGCCCGCTCGGCGATGTGGCTCAGCGGGAGCACCGACATGGCGATGTCCGACTCGAGGAACGGCAGCGCCTGCGGCGATCCCTCGCACACCGCCACGAGGTTGCCGTGGGTCAGGATCGCGCCCTTCGGGTTGTCCGTCGTGCCGGAGGTGTGGACGATGGTGGCCACGTCGTCGCGGGTGAGCGCTCGCCACCGCGCCTGCCAGCGATCGTGCCATTCGGGGGGAACGTCCGCGGAGACGAGGTCGTCCAGCGCAGCGGCGCCGGGCGGCAGGTCCTGACCGCCGTCCATCACCGCGATCGCCGCGAGC
>DASTYP010000004.1:0-22052 GCA_035764845.1 Candidatus Limnocylindria bacterium | reverse complement strand
GCCGCTCATCACGATCCGTCCGTTCATCAGCACATGCACGTACTGCGGCTTCACGTAGTTGAGCATGCGCTGGTAGTGGGTGATCAGCAGCACGCCCATCTCCGGCGAGAGGCTGGCGTTGATGCCCTCGGCCACGTTCTTCAGCGCGTCGATGTCGAGGCCCGAGTCGGTCTCGTCCAGGATCGCCATCTCAGGCGCCAGGACCGCCATCTGGAGCATCTCCAGGCGCTTCTTCTCACCGCCCGAGAAGCCCTCGTTGACGTACCGGGTGGCGAAGGAGGGGTCCATGCGCAGCAGCGCCATCTTCTCCTCCATCAGCCGGCGGAACTTGGCCAGCGGGATGCCGGTGTACTTCGTGGCCGCCTCGCCCTCCGCCTCGGCGGGCTTCGGGTGATGCACGGCGTTGTAGATGTTGCGCAGGAAGCTGGCGACGGTGACGCCCGGGATGGCGGACGGGTACTGGAACGCCAGGAAGAGGCCCAGCCGCGCACGCTTGTCCGGCGAGAGGGTCAGCAGGTCGCCCCCGCGCCACGTGACGCTGCCGGCGTCGACCGTGTAGTCGGGGTGGCCCATGAGCGTGTAGGCCAGACTGGTCTTGCCGGAGCCGTTCGGGCCCATGAGGGCGTGGACCTCGCCCTGCGCGACGGTCAGATCGAGCCCCTTGAGGATCTTCTTCCCCGCGATGCTCACCTCGAGCCCGGAGATGACGAGTTGGTCGGTCATGGGTTCCTTCGTGTGCTGCGTCAGGACTGTGATGCCTGGAGGGTCGTGTTCGTGGCTGCGCGTCGGCGACGGACCTCGGGAGGGTACGGCGGCCCGCCCGCCGTGGCGGCGACCTCGGCCAGCGTGGTGGCCGCCAGCGTCCCGGAGAGCGACTCGTAGACGCGCTGGAAGACCTCGTGGACGCTGCACGGCTGCGGTCGGTCGCAGTGCTCCATGTCGGTGGTCCCGGCGCACGGCATCTCGAGCAGCGGGCCGTCGAGGGCGCGAACGGCGTCGGTCATGGCGATCTCCTCGGCCGCGCGCGCCAGCCGGTAGCCACCGGCCTGTCCGCGGGTGGCGGTGACCAGACCGGCCCGGCGCAGATCGCCCACGAGCTGCTCGAGGTAGGCGTGCGGCAGCTTCTCGCGCCGCGCGATCTCCGCCAGCGAGAGGCACCGATCGTCATCGGTCCGGGCGAGCGTCACCAGGACCCGGATGCCGTACTCGGCGCGGGTGCTGATCTTCATGCGCCCGCCTCCACCCGCACCCGCACCTCGTCACCGTCCACCACGGTCTCGTAGGCGCGGACCGGTCGCACGGCCGGCAGCGCCAGAACGCGACCGGTGAAGAGGTCGAAGCGGGCGCCGTGGCGGGGGCACTCGACGGCGGTGTCGTCCAGCTCCCCCTCGCCAAGCGTGCCGCCATCGTGGGTGCAGACGTTATCGATGGCGCCCCACTCCCCGTCCTCGGTCAGGCCCAGGCACAGCGAGCGCCCGTCGACCTCGACCACGCGGACGGTGCCGGGCTCCACGTCGCCGGTGTGGGCGACCGCGACGAAGCCGCTGGCCCGCTGGTCCAGCGCCGTCATGCCTCCACCTCGGCGGTACCGATGCGCCGCGCCAGCGCGGCGAGGACGCGCGACCGGATGGTCTCGTCGTGGACCTTGGTGACGACCTGCTCGAAGAAGCCGCGCACGATCAGGCGCTCCGCCTCGTCGTGGTCGAGCCCGCGGGTCTGGGCGTAGAACAGCTGGACCGGATCGATGGCGCCCGCCGTCGCCCCGTGACCGCAGCGCAGGATGTCGTTGGCCTCGATCTCCAGGACCGGGATCGGCTCCGCGCCGGCATTCGGGGAGAGCAGGAGGTTCCGGCACTCCTGGTAGGAGCTCGTCTGCTTCGTCCGCGGCTCGACCTTGGTCACGCCGTAGAAGGCGGCGCGCGCGCGGTCGTAGAGGGCGGAGAGGTACAGCAGGTCGCTGGTCGTGTGGTCGGCCGCCAGGTCCTGGTGCGCATTGATGTCGATGTGCTGGTCGTCGCCGGCGGCCAGGAGGCCCAGCAGCGCGCTGGTGCCGCCCTTGCCCGTCATCTGGGCGTCCAGGCCGACCTTCGTGACGCGCGAGCCGACCTCGGCATCGAGCGTCGTCACCACCGCGTCCTGCCCGACCACGACGCGCTGCGCGCCGATGTTCCAGGCCGCGTCGCCGAGCTGCTGCAGCCTGGCGTAGCGGATCTCGGATGCGGGCTCCGCCACGATCTCGGCGATCCCGCCGTACCACGTGGCGTCACCATCGGCGGAAACGATCTCCTCCAGCAGCGTGACGCGGCTGTTCTCCTCGGCCACGACGAGGGTGACCGGCAGGAAGGTGTGCGCCCCGACCGGCAGCTCGGTGCGCGCGACGATCGTCTCGTCGAGCACCACGCCAGCCGGGACGTGGCAGAAGAGGCCGCCGGTCCAGGCCGCCTGGGCGAGCGCCCAGAAGTGCGCGTGGGATTCCTGGGCGTCGCCGCGGCCCAGGAAACGCCGGACGAGCTCCGGGCGGTCCCGCACGGCGTCGCGCAGGTCCATGACCGTCACGCCGGCCTCCGCGGCGGCCGGGCTGACCGTGATCTGCACGCGGGGCGGGTCGCTCAGCAGCTCACCGTCGCGCGGAAGCCCCGCCAGCTCGGTGCGGCGCCACTCCTCCTCCTGCCCGGTCGGGGGCGGTGTCGAGGACGCGCGCTCCCACCACGCGGCGCGCAGCTCGCGCAGCCAGTCGGGCTCGCCGTAGAGATCGCTGATTCGAAAGATCGCGGCCGCGTCGAGGGCGGCCGCGGTCGGCATCGGTGTGGTGGCCGTCGTCACCCGACCGCCCCCTCCATTTGGAGCTGGATCAGGCGGTTCATCTCGACCGCGTACTCCATCGGCAGCTCCTTCACGATCGGCTCGATGAAGCCGTTGACGATCATGGCGCTGGCCTCGGCCTCCGACAGGCCGCGGCTCATCAGGTAGAAGAGCTGCTCCTGGCCGACCTTGGAGACGGTCGCCTCGTGGCCGATGGTGACGTCCTCCTCGTCGATCTCCATGTACGGGTACGTGTCCGAGCGCGCCGCCTCGTCGAGGATCAGCGCGTCGCAGCGGACCGTCGACTTCGACTTCTCGCAGCCGGGGTAGACCTTGACCAGGCCGCGGTAGCTGGTGCGGCCGGTGCCCTTGGAGATGGACTTCGAGGTGATCAGGCTCGTCGTGTTCGGTGCCGCGTGGATGATCTTGCCGCCCGCATCCTGGTGCTGGCCGTCGCCGGCGAACGCGATGCTCAGCACCTCGCCGTGCGCCCGCTCACCCAGCAGGTAGATGGAGGGGTACTTCATCGTCACCTTGGAGCCGAGGTTGCCGTCGACCCACTCCATGACGGCGTCCTCGTGGGCCACCGCACGCTTGGTGACCAGGTTGTAGACGTTCTGGCTCCAGTTCTGGATGGTGGTGTAGCGGACCCGCGCGCCTTTCTTGACGATGATCTCGACCACGGCCGAGTGCAGCGACGCGGTCGAGTACGTCGGCGCGGTGCAGCCCTCGACGTAGTGCACGCTCGAGCCCTCGTCGGCGATGATCAGCGTCCGCTCGAACTGGCCCATGTTCTCGCTGTTGATGCGGAAGTACGCCTGCAGCGGCAGCTCCACGTGCACGCCCTTCGGCACGTAGATGAACGAGCCGCCCGACCAGACGGCGGTGTTGAGCGCGGCCAGCTTGTTGTCGTTCGCGGGGATGACCGTGCCGAAGTGCTCGCGGAACAGCTCCGGGTAGCGCTTCAGGCCCTCATCGGTGCCCAGGAAGATGACGCCCTGCTTCTCGAGGTCCTCCCGGATGTTGTGGTACACGACCTCCGAGTCGTACTGCCCGCCGACGCCGGCGAGGTACTTCTTCTCGGCCTCGGGGATGCCGAGGCGGTCGTACGTGCGCCGGATGTAGTCCGGCACGTCGTCCCAGGAGTCGAAGGCCCGATCCGTCGGCGCCAGGTAGTAGTAGATGTCCTGGAAGTCGATCCCCGACAGGTCGGCGCCCCACTGCGGCATCGGGCGCGCCTCGAAGTGGCGATACGCCTTGAGGCGCAGCTTCATCATCCACTCCGGCTCGCCCTTGAAGCGGCTGATCTCCTCAACGACGTCGGCCGAGAGGCCCTTGCGGGCGATGTTGATCGACTTCGCCTCGGGGTCGTTCCAGCCGTACTTGTAGCCGGTCGGGATCTGACTGAGGGCAGGATTGGGAAGGGCCATGCGCTCCTCGCGGGTCTTCGGGACACAATCCCGACTGATTTGGTCGGTTTACCGCCGCCATTGTCCCGCAGCGTCGAGGGTCGGTCAACCGACCGAAGGGCCCGCCGAAGCGGGCCGAACCGCCTGCCGTCTGCCAGCCTCAGCTGTTCGCCGTGAACTCGCGCTCCACCTCCGCGACCGATGCGGGCGCCGCCACCAGTGCGCGCGCGCGCCCGGGATCCAGGGCGGCGTCGATGACCGCCAGCTGCACGACGTGAGCGCCGGACCGATACGCCAGCACCCGGCCGCCACCGATCCAGCGCTCCTCGTCCCAATCGTCGGGCGTGCCCAGGATGTCGACCGGCGTCCCGGCGACCTCGGTGAAGGTCCACGGGACGGGAAGCGGCGGCACGGGCCGACCGAGCATCGAGAGGGCCGCGCGCTCCCCCGCTTCCCGGGCCGCGTGCCAGTGCTCGACCCGACGCCCGGCCGTGCGCGCCACGTCGCCGGCGGCCCAGATGCGCTCGTCCGAGGTTCGCTGCTCCGCGTCGACCACGATGCCGTCGTCCACCACCAGCCCGGCCGCCGCCGCCATCGCGACACGCGGTCGCACGCCGATGCCGACCACGCTGAATCGCGCCTCCATCCGCTCCTCGCCCACGAGCACCGCGCCGGGCTCGATCCCGGTGACCGAGGCGTCGGTGCGGGTGACGACGCCGGCGTCGGCCAGCCGGGCGGCCGCCCACGCCGCCAGCTCGTGGCCCAGGGAACCGGCCCACAGGGCGCCCGCCCGCTCCAGGATCGTCGGCCGCAGCCCCAGCGCCGCGAGGCCGGACGCCACCTCGACCCCGATCAGGCCACCGCCGACGATCGCCACGGTCGTCCCCGGGTCCGCATCCTGCGCGCGGGCGCGGAGCCGCTGCGCGTCCGCCACGGTGCGAAGGGGCAGGCCAAGATCGCCGCCTGGGACCGGCAGCCGCAGAGGCTCCGCTCCGGTCGCGAGCAGGCAGCGGCCGTAGCGCAGGGTGCTGCCGTCCTCGAGCGTCGCCCTGCGTGTCTCGGCGTCCAGGGACGTCACGGTCACGCCGGTGCGCACCTCGACCGCCCGGCGCTCGTAGAACGACGCCGGCTCCGCCATCAGCAGCTCCGGGGGCAGGTCCTCGCGCAGCAGCTCCTTGCTCAGCGGCGGGCGGTTGTACGGCGGCATGGGCTCGTCGCCCACCAGCAGGATGGAGCCGTCGAAGCCGTTGCGGCGCAGCGTGCGCGCACACCGGGCCGAGGCCACCCCGGCCCCCACCAGCAGCACGTCGATCTCGCGTTCCACGAGCCGCATGCTACCGGCGGGTAGACTCGGCGACGTGCCTGCGACCGGGATGAAGCTGCGCGATGCGACGCCGGACGACCTGCCGGCGCTCGCCGCCCTGCGCGAGTCGGTCGGGTGGGGCGTGCAGGACTGGGCCCTCCGCGCCGTCCTGGAGAGCACGCGAGGCATCTACGTCGTGGCGGAAGACGCCGACGGTGCCGTCATCGCCTCCGGCTCCGGGATGGTCTACGGGCGCCTGGGCGTCGTCGGCAACATGATCGTCGCCCCGGAGCACCGGCGTCGGGGCCTCGGCGCGCAGATCCTGGAGGCCATCCTCGGCCACCTCTCAGCCGCTGGATGCGTGCGCCAGGAGCTGTACGCCACGACGGACGGTCGTCCGCTGTACCAGCGCTACGGGTTCGCCCTGGTCGAGCCCGGTTCGCACGTCCGGCTGCCCCGTGCCGCCTTCGAGGCGGATGCGACCGACGACGGTCCCAACGCGATCCGGCGTGGCGGCCCGGCCGACCTCGCGCGCCTGGCGGCCTACGACGAGCCGCGATTCGGCGCAGATCGGTCTGAGCTGCTGGTCCGCATGCTGGCCGACCCGGAGCGACCCGTCGCGATCGCGGAGCGCGACGAGGGCATCGCCGGCTACGCCTGGCTCCGGCCGGACGGTGAGCGCGTCGGGCCGCTCCTGGCCGATGACCCGACCATCGCCCAGGGGCTGGTCCGCGATGCCTTCGCGCGCGCGCCGCAGGCGACCGAGCTCGCCATCAACCTGCCCACCAGCAACCGGCCCGGCATGGCGTGGCTGTCCCAGCTCGGCATCGGCGTCGACCCGTGGGACGGTCGGATGGCCCGCGGCGAGGAGCTTCCCCGCCGCCAGGACACCGTCTACGCCAGCGTGGTGGGCGCACTCGGATGACCGGCGTGTGACCGAGACCGCCAGCGGCCTGGTGCTGCGATCCCGATCGGGGTTCGTCACGGTCCTGACGGATGACGGCGAGCGCGTCGAGGCGCGGCTGCGCGGCCGGCTCAAGAAGGAGCGCCAGAGCGCGGACATCGTCGTCATCGGCGACCGGGTGAGGGTCGAGCACCTCCCCGACGGGACCGGCGCGATCGCGTCGGTCGAGCCGCGCGAGGCGGTGTTCAGCCGCCGCCAACCCGGCCCGCGCGGGTCGTGGCGCGAAGACGTGCTGGTGGCCAACCCGGACCTGGTGGCTGCCGTCTTCGCGTGCGCCCACCCGCCGCCGAACCCGCGCCTGATCGACCGGTTCCTGGTGGTGGCCGAGTACAACGAGGTGCCCACGCTCATCGTGGCGAACAAGGTCGACCTCGTCGGACGCGGCGCCGCCGAAGAGATCTTCGGCGCCTACCAGCGCATCGGCTACGACGTCGTCTACACCAGCGCCAAGGCGCGGATCGGCCTGGACGAGCTGCACCAGCGGCTGGCGGGCCGCCTCTCGATCGTCACCGGACCCTCCGGCGTCGGCAAGTCGACGCTGCTCAACGCCATGCAGCCCGGATTGCGCCTGGCGACCGGCGAGGTCAGCGAGGTGCTGCACAAGGGCCGCCACACGACCACGCACGCCGAGCTGCTGCCGATCGACGACGCAGCCGGCGGCTACGTGGCCGACACGCCCGGCATCCGCGAGCTCGGACTGTGGGAGATCCCCTCCACCGAGCTGGCGTGGTGCTTCCCCGAGTTCCGCGCACACCTGGGCGGCTGTGCCTTCAACGACTGCACGCACCTGCACGAGCCCCGCTGCTCACTGCGCGCCGCGGTGGGAGCGGGCGAGGTCTCCGAGGACCGATACGACTCCTACCGCCGCATGCTCACCGGCGACCTGGCCTCCTGACGCTGCGGATGGCTTCACCGATGCGCCGGATGCCGCCGGCGGGGTGATCACTCGCCCGTCATGAGCTGCAACGCCACCGCGTAGGTCGCGTCGGCGAAGAGGACGACGCGCTCGATGTCGACGTTGTCGAGGTCATCGCAGGCCAGGTGGTAGCAGGGGTCCGGCACCGGGCCCGACGCCGATGCACCCGGACGCGAGGCCGGCCCGGTCTCCGAGGCGCCGGAGAAGAGCCCGCCGGTCGGGATGCCCAGCGCCGTGAAGCTGGCGTGGTCGCTGGAACCACTCAGATCGACCGGTTGGTACGGCTCGCCCTGCGCCGTGAGCCAGGTGCCGTAGAGCTCGGTGAGGCGCTCGGAGCCGGGCGCGGCATCGGCGTCGTCGTAGACCAGGGTGGCGCCGTTGAGCGACCCCGCCATGTCCAGGTTCAGGTACGCCTCAACGCCGTCGCCCGCGGCGTCGGCGTAGGCGCGAGAGCCGATGTCGCCGAACTCCTCGGCGCCCCACAGGCCGATCACGACCCGCCAGCCATCCGGAACGCCGTGCTGTTGGAGCCCGCGGGCCACCTCGAGCACGGCCGCCACGCCGCTGCCGTTGTCGTTGATCCCGGGGCCGTCGAGGACCGAGTCGAGGTGCGCACCGATGACGAGGACCGACGAGCCGCTCCCGAGTGTCGCCACCACGTTGCGGAACGTCGACGGGTCGCGCCGGGTGTCGGTTACGACGCGCGCCGTCTCCCCTCCGGCCCGGCGCAGGGCCTGCACGGCGTCGCCGGTCGCGCTGACCACCGGAAGCGTGATCCCGCCCGGGTCGATCAGCGTGGGGCGGTAGATCTCCGCCGCTCCCCGGTCCGGGTAGCCGACCACGAAGGCCACGGCCCCCGCGTCGGCCGCGTTCATGGCCTGCTGCCGCCGATAGCAGCCGCTGCCGGTGGTGACGACGATGGCGCCCTCCGGCACGCCCGCGAAGTCACCCGGGTCACAACCGCTCCCATCGAGGATGGCGACCGGCCCGGTAACGTCACCGGCCGCCGCGTAGATGAGGGCCTTCACCTCGTCCGGGCTCCAGAACGTCCGATTGCCAACCTCGACGCGTGAGCCCTCGTCGGAGAAGCCGGTGAAGTCGACCTGCGGCGTGTCCACGGCGTAGCCGAGCTCGACGAGGTCGGCCGCGAGACGATCGACCGATGCCTCGTACCCCACCGTCCCGACCGTGCGGACGCCGTCGTTCGCGTCGGCGATCTCCTGCAACCCGGCAAGGCGGTTCCGGATGGCGGATGGATCGGCCTCGAAGGAGACCGGGGTCGGTTGGGCCGTGCCCGACGCACAGCCGGCGAGCGCCAGCAGCAGCAGCGGGACGAGGCGTCGCGAACGGAGGTGACCCATCCGTGACCGATACGCGCGCAACGACTCGCGCGTTCAATCCCAGCCGGACGCCGTCAGCGACTGATGGCACCCCGGTACAGGTCCAGGAGCCGGCTCGACAGCCCTGGACCGGAGCTCACCAGCTCCAGGAAGTCTTCGCCATCGAGGGCCAGCAGCCGGCCGTCGGTGAGCGCCGTGACCGTCGCCGTGCGTGGCGATCGGTTCAGCAGGCCGACCTCACCGAAGACGTCGCCCGGACCGAGCGTGCGCAGCTCGACTTGCTTGCCGTCGCGCGTCTGAGTCACGCGCAGCGTCCCCTCCGCGATCAGGTAGAAGCGGTCGGCCGCGTCACCCTGGCGGACAACCACGTCGCCGGCGGCCATGGGCACCTCGCCCAGGTCGCGAGCCGCAGCCTCGAGGCGCGGCGTCGGCAGGCCGGCGAAGATCGGATGCTCGAGCAGCCGTGAGCGCTCGACGCCGATGGGCGCGGCCTCCTCGGCCTCGCGAGACAGGAGCAGGGCGCCGACCACGCCAAGCAGGACCAGCGCGCCGGCCCCGACGAGGACCGGGGTGACGCCGATGGCATCGGCCAGGAGTGGCATGACGAGCGATCCCCCGGCGTAGAGCACCGCGGAGCTGGTCTGCAGGATGCCCATGGCACGCCCGCGCAGCTGGTCCGGGACGATGCGCTGGATGAGCGTGGTGTTGACGATCTCAAGCAGCAGGAGCCCGGCGACCGCCACGCCGATGGCCACCATGGCCAAGGCCAGGTCGCCGGTCAGGGCGAGCGCCGCCAGCCCCGCGCCACCGACGATCCCACCCAGCAGCAGCGGCACGTGCAGGCGGCGCGCGAGCAGGGCGCCGCCTGCCACCCCGGCCACGACGCCACCCACCCCGGTCGCGGCGTTCAGGTATCCCGTCCCGGCCTCGCCGGCGCCGAGCACGTCGACGGCGATCACGACCGTCATCACGCTGATCCCGCCGCCCACGATGCTGGTGGCGGCGTCCAGGACGAACGGACCCGCCAGCGGCCGCAGCAGGTCGCGGAATCCCTGCTGCGGGGGTGGGGCCTCGTCCGACGGGGCGGTCGCCGTCGGCACCTTGCGCTGCGGCACCTCCAACCGCCACAGCACGATGGCGACGACCGCGAACGAGACGGCGTTGAGCGCGAAGGCGAACTCGAGCCCGCCGCTCGCCAGCAGGACGCCGGCAACGGCCGGTCCGACGATGAACGCGATGTTGTCGAGCGTGGCCCACGCCGAGTTCGCGGGCCCCAGATCGCGCTCGTCGACCAGCATCGGCAGCAGGGACGCGATGGCGGGTCCGAAAAAGGTCGAGAAGCAGGCGGCCAGGACCGAGACGGCGATGATGGCGAGCGTCGGCGCCCCGACGATCACCAGCACGACGAGCACGACCATCAGGATGCCGCGGGCGATATCGGTCACGAGCAGCACCATGCGCCGGTCGAACCGATCCGCCGCCATGCCGGCCGGGACTGAGAGCAGCACGTACGGGAGGATGCGAGCGGCCCCGACGATGCCCAGCAGGACCGGCGACTCGCTCTCCGCGTAGACCACGACCAGGATGGCGACGAGGTACAGCCAGTCGCCGATGCCCGAGATGAACTCGCCGGCCAGCAGCCGCGCGAGCGACGGGTTGCGCCGGAACAGGTCCAGGTAGGTCCGCGCCAGCTTCATCCGGCGGACGGCGTCCGGTGGCGCCACGGATGCCGGCGCCCGGGGTTGTCGGCGACGCTGGCGAGGATGGCCTTGATCTCGAACGGGGTGAGCTCCGGGTGCTTCGACCGGATGCGCGCCACGATCCCCGCGACGTGGGGCGCGGCGAAGCTGTTGCCGGTCGCGACGGTGCTGCCCCCGTCCTTCCAGGCGATCGGCACGTCCACGCCCCACGCCCCGAACTCGACCGGTGGGGACGGGTTGTAGTAGATCCGCCACGGATCCGGCTCCCCATGGGCCGCCACGGAGAAGACCGATGCGAACAGCGACGGGTAGCTCGGGGCGGGGACGTTGTTCGCGGCACTCACCAGCGCGATCGACGCGAAGTAGGCCCGATCCACCAGGTCGTGGAAGACCGGATACAGGGACTCACTCTTCGACGAGAGGCTGAGGTTGCAGACGTGCAGCCCCTGCTCGATGGCCCACTCCAGGCCGGCGGCGAAGGCTGTGCCCTTGCCGCGGAGGTCGGCACCGAGCACGCGGATCGAGACCAGCTCGGCCTCCGGCGCGAAGTCGAGCACGATGGAACCGCAGGCGGTCCCGTGGCCGAACAGGTCGCGGGGCTCGTCATCCACCACCACCGGTCCATCAGGCCCCATCTCGACGGCCACGTTCTGGACCACGCGGCCGCGAAGGCGTGGGTGGTCGTTCTCGAGGCCGGAGTCGATGATCCCGACGCGGATCCCGGCGCCCGTCGCGCCGCCCCAGGCCCAGTCACGCGTGACGCCACGCAGCCGCGCTCGGCGGCGCAGGCCGCGCTGTCGGTCCGCGAAGGGCTCCGACCAGGCGGGAAGCAGGGGCTCGCTCATTCGGGCACGCTCATCCCGGCGCGCTCACCGAGCACGGTCATCGCGAGCCGCGGCCGCGCTGCGCCCGGGCGGCGTGGGCGGAGAGCACCTCCAGGATGTCGGCGACGAGCGCCGCCTCACGGTCGCTGAGGGACCGCAGCCGAGCGACCTGGTCCACGACGCGCCAGAAGGGCGCCTCCTCGTCGACGTCCAGCTCGGCCGCGACGGACGAGACGACCGCCTCGATGTCGTCGGGCGCCAGGTCGGGACCGATGGCCGTGAGCACGGCGCGCATCAGCCGCGTGGTGTCTCGCTGGACCCGCGCGGCGTTGATCGCGACGGTGGCCTGCCCGGCGAAGACGCCGAGCAGCTCCATGTCCTGGAGCGAGAAGGTCGGCGAGCCGCGCTTGTCGAGCACCTGCAGGACGCCGACCGGGTCGCCCTCGTCGAGCAGCGGAACCGCGGCGATCGAGCGTGGGACGTAGCCGGTTCGCTGCGCGGCGGTCTTGTCGAAGCGCGGGTCGCTGGTGACGTCCGAGAGCGCGATCGCCTGGCCGGTCGAGAAGACGAACCCCACGATCCCCTTGGTGGGCGGCACGGTCAGGCCGATGGCGCCGGCGCCCTGCGCTCCGGCGGCGACGCGGAACTCGAGCCGATCCGGATCACGCTCGAACAACGCGATCGAGGACGCCTCCGCGTCGAACAGTCGGGCGGTGGCGTCCACGATGCTCTGGAGGAGGCGGGTCTCGACGTCCCCCTGGACGCGCCTCCCGATGGCAGAACGCCGCGCCGCCGCCACGAGGGCGGCGAGCGCGGCTGCGGGTGGCTGATCGGCCACGCCTTACCTCACGAAGATGTGGCCCTCGGTGTCGTCGTCGTCCTCGGTGGCACGACCCAGCGAGAAGCCGTGGCCCTCGGTGTCGTCGTCCTCGGTCGCCCGACCCAGGCTGTAGCCGTGACCCTCGGTGTCCGGCTCGTCCTCGGTCGCACGACCCAGGCTGTAGCCGTGACCCTCGGTGTCGTCGTCCTCGGTCGCCCGACCCAGCGAGAAGCCGTGGCCCTCGGTGTCGTCGTCCTCGGTCGCCCGACCCAGCGAGAAACCGTGGCCCTCGACGTCCGACTCGTCGTCGGTGCGGCGCCTGATGTGGCCCTCGGTGTCCAGGTTGCGATCGTCGCTCATGATGTGACCCTCCACTGTGTCATCACTATCGTCCCAAGCCTCTCCGCCGAGGGATCCCGGCCTCGAGAACCCTTCCATCGGCGGGCGTCGCCGGTATTGGTCCATTCAGATCTCCTTGTTTCCAGCGGCCTGCCAGATGGCTGTTGGGTCGGAATGTATGGGCCGGCGTGCCAACGACGGCATCGGCGCGCGGACAGCTCCGCTGTCAAATCGGTGACACCGCCGGGCCGACGTCATCGGACCGTTCGCGCCTCGAGCTCGTCCAGGTCACGGATCACCAGCGTGTCGCGCTCGATCTCGATCACGCCATCGTCGACCAGGCCGCTGAGCAGCCGGTTCACCGACTGACGCGTGCCGCCGACCATGGCGGCGAGGTCCGACTGCGTGAATGGCCAGTCCAGGCGCACATCGGCTGTCGCGTTCGGCTCGGTCTCCCGCGCCAGTCGAACCAGCCGCATCGCCAGACGACCCGAGAGGTCCAGGAAGTGCAGCTCCTCGACGTGACCGGTGAGCCGACGCAGCTCCTCGGCGAGGGCATGCAGTAACGCGCGCACGAGCCGCGGATCCTCGGACAGCAGCCGCAGGAACTCCTCGCGCGGCAGCGTGAGCGTCTCGGTCGGCTCGATCGCCGTCGCGGTCGTCGAGCGCGGGGCCCCATCCAGGAGCGCGAGCTCACCGAAGAAGTCGCCGGGCTTCAGGCTGGCGATGATCGCCTCCTCGCCCTCCGGCGATGGAAGCACGATCTTCACGCCTCCGGCACCGACCACCTGGAGCGAGTCACCGATGTCGCCCTGGTGGAAGATGACCTCGTTGCGCTTGAAGCGTCGCCGACGCATCCGCCCGGCGAGCGAGCGCAGCCCTTCCTCGTCGACGTGCGCGAACAACGCGCATCGACGCAGGCCCTCGACAACCTCGGACGGGTCGTGCAACTGCTGATTTCCCCTCGAGTGGGCACCGGGCGTTGGCAGCGGCGCCAAGGGTGGCGCCTCGGGATGCGCGGCGTCAAGGCGTTTCGTGCAATCCGCCCGTGAACTATCGCGCAACCTGTCGCCGCGGCGACAGGCGAACGCAGCGCGAGGCGACAGCGGCCGCATCGGATCAATGACCGGGCCGATGTCCCGCACGCGATCGTGGTGTGCGTGGATCGGGCCGATAGTCATCCCAACGCACAGCGAGCCGGGGAGGCTCGAAGAGGAGGTTCCGATGCTCGGCCCGAACGAGACCACGCGACTGATGGCAACCAAGGCATACGACGAGCGCCTGGCGCACGCGGCCCGGATCCGCCAGGTCGCCCGGGACCGGCACGACGAGCAGCGGCCCTTCGTCCCGCAGGCTCACCGGCACATCACCGTCGCCCGCGTGGCGGCAGCCGCGACCGCGGTCGCCCTGACCGTCGCCGGCGCCGCGACCGCGGTCGCCGCCCATCCCACCCTCGGTGGAGGCGCGCACATCCTGGTGCGCTGACGCTCGCCACCGACAGCTACGACCGACGCCGGGAGTCCGAGCCCCGGCGTCGTTCGCTGTCCGGCACCCGGAGGGCGTGGGCGTTGGCAGCCGGGCGACAGTCGCGGTAGGATCAGCCGCACCGCGCGGGAATAGCTCAGTTGGCAGAGCGTCTGCTTCCCAAGCAGAAGGTCGCGGGTTCGAGACCCGTTTCCCGCTCCACCTTCCGCGCATGAGCAACGGCCCGGCATCGCCGCCGGGCCGTCGTCGTGTCCGGGGTGAGGTGGCCGGTTCAGGCCGGCCGCACGTTCTGGTTGCGGTGGAAGATGTTGTACCGGTCGTAGCGGCGCTTGACCGCGGCCAGTCGCTCGTACGTGCCGTTCGGATAGGCGTCGCGAATCCGCGCGTCACCCTCGTCCTCCAGGAAGTTCACGTAGACGCCGCTCGCCCTCGGCTCGAGGGCCCGGAAGAGGGACTCGTTCCACGCAACCCCCGCCTCCTCCATCCCCGGCTCCGGGAAGGCGTTGACGATGACGACCTGCACCGCCGCGGACCGATGCGCGAAGGCGGTCGCGTCACCAGCAACGCGCGCCATGGCGCCACCGAGGACGCGGAACTGGACCATCGACCCGGGCGGTGCCGTCTCGATCGCCGAGACCAGGGTCTCGACCGCGGCCTCGTCGAACGTCTCCATGAACACCGACCTGGTCCGGCTCGGGTGCGCCACCGATCCCTCGGCGGTGAACTCGTAGATGCCCGGGTACGGCATCGGCATGGCGGCCACGGCGTACGGGGTCGCGACCCGCGTGAACGGCGCGATCGCCGCCCGTCCGGCCTCGGGATCGCCCGCGTACACGAACATCAGCGCCAGCGCCGGCTTCCCGTGGTGCTCCTCCGGGACGAAGGGCAGCGGCGGGATCGGCATGACGAAGCCGATGGTGGTCAGCTCCTCGGGCGCGCTGCCGGCGATCGGCACCAGGCTGCGGAACACCTCGCGGGTCGGGGGCAGGAAGATCGCGCCACCCAGGATGCCGTCGAGCCGATGCGTCCGGTAGCGGAATCGGGTGACCACGCCGAAGTTGCCACCACCGCCGCGCAGGGCCCAGAACAGGTCGGCGTTCTCGGTCTCCGAGGCGGTGACGACCTCGCCGGATGCGGTGACCATCTCGACCGCCACGAGCGAGTCGACGGTCAGCCCGTGCTTTCGCACCAGCCAGCCGATGCCCCCGCCCAGCGTGATCCCGCCGAGCCCCACGGAGCCGGTGTCGCCGAAGGGCACCGCCAGCCCGTGCGCCGCGAGGGCGTTGGTCAGCTCACCGGCCGTGAGGCCGGCGCCAGCCCACACCGTGCCCTGGTCGGGGTCGATGTGGATGCCCTTCATGTCGCGCACGTCGATGACCAGGGTGCCATCGCCGCTGCTGTGGCCGGCCAGGCTGTGCCCGCCGGAACGGACCGCGATCTCGAGGTCGTTGCGACAGGCGAAGGAGATGGCGGCCGCCACATCGGCCGCATCGGCAGCCCGAACGATCACGCTCGGGTTGCCCTGGTGGGCGACGTTCCAGACCAGGCGATCGGTGTCGTAGGCCTCGTCGTCAGGACGCACGACGGTCCCGCGCAGCGAGCGCGCGAACGCATCGAGGTCGGTCGGCGACTCGGCGAGGTGCAGGGTGACGGCGGCGTCCATGGCGAGCGATGACTCCTGTGAGCGTGGAGTGGGTGAATGTCACCGTCATCGTCCGTGCGCGACCGTCCTTCGCCATCGGCGCTGCGGCGGTCCGCGCCGCAGCGCATCGGTCCTGTCGAATCTACGTCGTATGGCGGATATCCTCGACACCGTGACCGATGCCCCTCTGCCCATCGATCCCTGGCGCTTCACCTCCCGCTACTCCGTGCGCCAGCACGAGCTCGACCTGCTGGGCCACGTGAACAACGCGGTCTACCTGCACTGGATCGAGCAGGTGGCGATCGACCACGTCGAGGCGATGGGGGTCGGGCGCGCCTGGTCGCTCGACCGCGGCGGCGCCTGGGTCGTCCGCGAGCACCACGTCACCTACCGCCAGCCGGTGGTCTACGGCGACATCGTGCTGGTCACCACGCTGCCGCAGGAGATCAGCGGCGTCCGCGGCCTGCGGCGCACCGAGATCCGTCGGGAGTCGGACGGCGCCCTGACGACGGAGGCGCTGACGCACTGGGTGTGGGTGCGCCTCTCCGACGGGCGCCCGACGCGAGTCCCGCCCGACATCCTCGAGCGGTATCGGCGCTGATCAGCGTTCCGGCAGCAGAGTGCCGAGCGCGACGATCCAGACGAGCACGGCGAGAATCAGGAAGGGAAGCTCGGCGTTCGGCATGCGCCATAGACGCCGTCCGGATCGAATCGGTTCTGGCGTCGTGGTGGCCGGGACGCACGTCCTGCGAGTGGCCAGTCCCCGTCTCCCGAGTGCGACGAATTCGGCGCATTGGCCCTTCTTCGCGCGTGACGACCGCGCTACCGTCGCCGGCACGCGACGCAAGGAGAGACCCATGGAACACGGCGACTTCACCCACATCGAGCTCCCCGCCGATGAGCCCGAGCGCGCCAAGCGCTTCTACGCGGAGCTATTCGACTGGCGCTTCAGCGACGCGCCCGGCTTCGACGGCTACCACCTGTTCACCACGCCCAGCGGCGAGCAGGGCGTCGGCGGGGCCATCGGCAAGCGTGGCGAGATGGCGCCCGAATCGATGCGCACGTACATCAACGTGCGCTCCGTCGACGACGTCCTGGCCCGGGTCCCCGAGCTCGGCGGTCGTGTGATTGCCGGGAAGCAGGAGGTGCCCGGCATGGGCTGGTTCGGCGTCTTCGCGGACAGCGAGGGCAACGAGCTGGCGGTCTGGGAGGCCCTTCCCCGGAGCTGAAGGCGGCCTAGTCGTCGCCCCCGCCACCGGACCCGCTGTGGTCGTCGCCGCCATCATCGTCCGAGGCTGATGGCTCGGGCGTCTCCTGATCGGCGGAGGCGTCGGGCGTCTGGACCGCCTCCGGCGTCGGGCTCAGCGTGGGCGTCGGGCTGGCGGTCGGCGTCGGCGAGGGGGTGGGTGCCAGCGTCGGCGATGGCGTGGCGCTGGGCGACGGCGTGACCGCCGGCGATGCGAGCGGGCTCGATGACGAACCGAAGCCGTCCGTCCGGGTGCGATCGGCGATCTCAGCAAGCGCGAGAGCACCGACGACGGCCGCCCCCAACACCGCCACCGCGGCCAGCGCCTGCGCCGGACGCCGGAGCCCGACCAGCGCGGCGCTGAACCGCGCCCAGGCGCCGACCCGGGGCTCCGGCTCTGCGTCCACCGCGGCCAGGATCCGGCTCGCCAGGCCTTCCGGTGGCGTCGACCGGGTCTCGTCCGCGTAGCCCTCGAGCTGCGCCCCGATCCGGTCGAGCTCCGGGTCGGTGCGACCCAGCTCTTCGGAGCCGAACGGGAACCGGGTCATGAGACCACCTCCTCGTCGCCGAGGAGCGGCCGCAGGCGCTGGAGGCCCCGGCGCAGGTGCGTCTTCACGGTGTTGAGCGGCCGGCCCGTCGCCTCGGCGATCTCCAGCAGTGAGAGCTCACCAAAGAAGCGCAGCACCACGACCTCTCGGTACGGCTCGGGAAGCGAAGCCACGCTGCCGCGCACCGTCCCGTGCCGCTCCCGGGCAACCGTGAGGCGGGCCGGGTCGGCACCTCGGTCGGCGATCCGCTCTTCGGCCACGCCCTCGAGCGGGTCCGACGGCCGTCGCTGCTGCAGCCGGCGGAACGCCTGGCGGCTGGCGATGCGCATCAGCCAGCCGCGCAGCGACCCGGCGCCCCGGTAGCCGCGCAGCGAGCGGTACGCGATCACGAAGGTCTCCTGGGCGACGTCCTCGGCATCCGCACCGACGCCCAGGATGCGGAGGCAGGTCCGGTAGATCGGTCCCGTCTCGCGCTCGACGAGCGCCGCGAAGGCGTCACGATCCCCGGCGCGGAGCGCGGCGATGAGGGCGTCGTCCACGCCCTCATCGTGCCACGCCGAGCTCGCGGCTCGGTCCACCGACGCAGGCGGTCAGTCGTCGTGGGCGCTGTCGTCCGAGCCGGAGCCCGAGTCATCGTCCTCCCCGTCAGCGCCGGAATCGTGATCCTGACCGTCGTCGGGGGAGGCCTCGGCGTGATCGTCGCCTGCAGCCTCGTCATCATCGCCGTCGTCCGGAGAGGCCTCGGCCTCGTCCGAGGCGCTGGCGTCGTCCTCGTCGACGTCCTCGCCGTCCTCGTCCTCGGGCGACGCGGACGGGCTCTCCGACTCGTCCTCGAAGAGTTCCTCCAGCTCGGGCGAGCTCGACGCCTCGGCCGCGTCCTCGTCCTCGAGCCCATCGTCATCAGCCGCGGATGCGGTCGGGGACGGCGACGGGGAGTCGAGCTCGGCACCGAAGGTTGCGACCGGCGAGGCGGATGCCGCAGCGACGTCGTCCTCCGCATCGGTGCGGTCCGGGCCGGGCATGGCGAAGGCGACGCCGGCGGCGACGAGCAGCGCGCCGGTGGCGAGGGCGGCGCCGCGGATGGTGGACGGTCGGGTCATGGATCGGGCTCCTGTGATCTGATCGTTGGCCGGCGGCAGCGGCCGGCATCTTCAACGAGGCAGCCAGGAGCCCGAAGGTTTCACCCCGGGCGGGGAGTCAGTCGTGCGGATCCTCGAGCGCCGCCGTGACCGTGATCCGGACGTTGCCGGCGAGCGCCTTCGAGATCGGGCAGTTGTCGCCCGCGCCGCGGGCCGCCTCGTGGAACGCGGCCTCGTCGAGTCCCGGCACCACGCCCACGACGTCGATCTCGGACGTGGTCACGCCCCATCCCTCGCCCACCTTGTCGAAGGTGACGGTCGCCGAGACGTGCAGGTGCTCCGGCGGCGTGCCGGCGCGGCCCAGCGCTCCGGAGAGGGCCATCGAGAAGCACGAGGCGTGGGCGGCGGCGAGCAGCTCCTCGGGCGAGGTCTGACCGTTCGCCTCCTCGGTGCGTGATGCCCAGGAGACGGGGAGATCGGTGAACAGCTCGCTCGTGCCGGCGCTGACGGTGCCGGAGCCCTGGGCGAGCGTGCCGGTCCAGGTGACGGTGGCGGTGCGGGTGGCAGCCATGGGGTGGACTTCTCCTTCGGTAGACTCGGGCCGATGTCCAGCCTACCGGAACGGCGCCCGATCATCCGTGGCGAGCAGGTCTACCTGCGCCCGTCCGAGCGGACCGATCTCCCGACCTTCGTGCGCTGGTTCAACGACGCCGAGGTGACCCACAACCTGGCCATGCGTGCGCCGATGAGCGAGCCATCCGAGACCGAGTGGTACGAGGGCATGCTCGCCCGCCAGGGCAAGACCGACTACCACTTCGTGATCTGCCTCCTGGCGGACGATCGGCCGATCGGGACCATCGGGTTGCACGGCATCGACTGGCGCAGCGGGACCGCCGAGTTCGGCATCGCCATCGGCGAGAAGTCCGAGTGGAACCACGGCTACGGGACCGATGCGCTGCGGGCCATCTGCGACTTCGGCTTCGGCGAGCTCCGGCTGGAGCGGATCTCCCTCCACGTGTACGACGGCAACGACCGGGCGCGCCGGTCCTACGAGAAGGCGGGGTTCCGGCACGAGGCGACACTGCGGCACGCCCACTTCGCCCGGGGTGAGCATCTCGACGTCCACGTCATGGGCCTGCTTCGCGATGAATGGGCGGCGCTCCCCCACCGCCGGAGCTGGGAGTACGGAGCCTGACCGGCATCACCGATCTGCCGGCGCGCCTGGCGGCGCTGAACGGCCCAGCACGCGAACGCGCCGACCGGCTGCTGGATGCGAGCCTCGTCCACGGCCGAACCGTCCCGCCGCCGGAGCTGCTCAGCTGGCTGCAGCGGACGTTCGGGTCGGTCGATGCGGTCCGGAAGCAGACCATCGTGAAGGTCACGAACCTCGCCACGCTCGAGGCGGCGCTGTTCGCACCGCTCCGCGCCCATCGACCGATCGACGGACCCGCGCACCGTGACGACCTGGCGGCGCAGCTCGCCACGACCGGGGAAGATCCCTTCTGCGACCCGGAGACGGGCACGCCGGGGAACATTTTCGGGCGCGTGACCGGGCCTCGGATCACGACCGGCGCGAACGCCGCCCTCGCCGATGCCCATCACGGCGTCCTCGTGTTCCACGCCCACGACCCACTGGCCTTCGATGCCGAGCTCGTCGCCGAGGTCATCTCCACCGGTCGCGCGTGGGCCGACCTGGCGCGCGCGGAGGACCCGTCGGCGGCCAACTACCTGCTGATCTGGAACTGCCTCTGGCGCGCCGGCGGGTCGATCGTCCACGGCCACGCCCAGGCGCTGTTGGGGGGTGGTCCGGAGTACGCGCGCCTCGCTCGTTTCCAGCGCGACGCCATCGCCTACCGCGCCTCGTTCGACGCGTCACTCGTGGACGACCTCGTGGCCCTGCACCGTGACCTGGAGCTGGCGGCGGACCGCGCCGGAGGCGTATCGGTCCTGGCGCACCTCACCCCGATCAAGGAGCGGGAGGTGCTGGTGATCGGTCGGCCCGGCATGGACGAACGCGACCCGGCCTTCGCCGATGCGGTCGCCTCGACCCTGGTCGCCTACCGCGATCGCATGGGCGTCCGATCGTTCAACCTCGCGCTGTGGCGTCCGCCCGTGGGTGCCACGCCGGACGGACCGTGGCGCGACATCCCCCCGATCGTGCGCATGGTCGACCGCGGGGATCCGCTGCAGCGGGCCTCGGACATCGGCGCCATGGAGCTGTACGGCACGCCGATCGTCGGCTCCGATCCGTACGAGGTCATCGCCGCGCTGTCTCAGGCATAGCCGGAGGCCCCGGCCGGAGCCGGGGCCTCCCGAGTCGGCGTGGGAGAGATGACTACGGCGTGGCCGCCACGGCGGCAGCGCTGTCCATCAGGCCATGTCCGGTGGCGTCGCTGCCCCAGCAGACTTCGACGTAGTCCCCGACGTTCGGATCGATGACGTCTCGACAGCCCGCGGCGAGCGCGATGGCACTGCCTTCCAGGATGGACTCCGCCTGTGTCGCCGTCAGCGACGGGTCCTTCTGGGCCATGAGGGCGACGGTGCCCGCAACGTGCGGGCTGGCCATCGAGGTTCCGCCGAGGTAGTAGTAGCTCAGCTGGCCGTTGACCTGATACGGGCCGACGATCCACGACCCCGGAGCGGCGACGTCGAGATCCTGCTGAGCGTTGATGGCGCGGCTCGAGAAATCGGTGATGTAGAAGTCGTCGACGTCAGTCGGATCGGGGACGTCGCGCTGCCACCACGAGCCGGCGCCTGGCGCCCACTCGCCGACCCAGCCTGACGCGGCGGCAGAGATCACCGGGGCATAGGCGCCCGGGTATCCCATGCCGGCCTCACCCTCGTTGCCAGCGGATGCCACGAGGATGACGCCCTTCGAGATGGCGTAATCGACAGCGGCTTTCTCTACCGGCTCCTGGACGGGACCGCCGAGACTCATGTTGATGACCACGGGCGCGTCGCCCAGTGCACCGCTCGCCTTCAGATCGGCGACGTACACGATGCCGGCGGCAACCATGGACGACCAGCCGGATCCGTTGTTGTTCAGGACCTTGACTGGGATGACAGTGGCCATCGGCGCCACCCCGTTCACGGCCGTGTCGCGGAGGTTGTAGCCGAGGATCGTGCTGGTGACGTGGGTCCCGTGGCTGTCCTGGTCGGTCTGCCACTTGTTGGGCTGGGTGGACACGCTGCCGCGCTCACCGCCACCACCACCGAAGGCGATGGCAAACTCGTCGGCGATGCGCTCCTCACCGAAGTAGTAGCGCCAGCTGCTCAGCAGGCCGGTATCCAGCACCGCGACATACACGCCCTCGCCGTCGTAGCCGATCGTCCGACTGGCACCGAAGTCGGTGACGTTGATGGCGTCGTGATCCCAGGTGGAGATGCCGGCCGCGAAGTCGTCCATCGGGGCCGTCGGGACTGGCTTGCCGATGCGCTTGGCATCGGGCGCCGCAGCTGCCACGTAGGGCAGCGCCTGCACGGCCGCGAGATCCGCCTCGCGCACCTTCATGGTCAGCGCGTCGATCTGCGGGAAGGTGTCGTTGACGCGGCCGAAGCGCGAGATGTCGCGCACGACGGCGTCGCTGATGTCCTGGTTCAGGACGACGTTGATGCCGATCTGTCGCTGCCCGTTC
>DASTYP010000003.1:0-9023 GCA_035764845.1 Candidatus Limnocylindria bacterium | reverse complement strand
ACGACGATCGGGCGTGCCCCCGCGGGTCCGCGCGTGTCGACCGCCCAGCTGATCGCCTGCACGCCGTTGGTGAGTGCCCGGTCGGCGACGGCCATGGACTCGCCGAGCTGCGAGCGCGCGTCGTCGTAGGCCGGCTCGATGCTCGTGCCGGCAAGGATGTCGTGGTACTGGTTGAACAGGACGTTGCGCCACGCTCCCGACAGATCGTCGGGGTAGGGCTGGAGTCCCTCCCGGGCGGCAATGGACGCCCATCGCTCCGCGGTTCCCAGCAGCTCCTCCGCCTGTCGGTTCCGGCGCTTGATGCCGGACACCGCCGCGTAGCAGCCGACCGCGTGATGCTGGAGCTCGTCGCGCACCACCGGCAGGTCGTCCGGGACGTCGACCGCGTTGAAGAACGCGGACGGCCACGAGTGGCGCAGCGCCGGCAGCTCGTCGAGCTGGTTCAGCGACCGAATGGTCTCGATGTTCGCCTTGGTCGGACCGCCGCCGTGGTTGCCGACACCGTAGAAGCAGAGCAGCGCATCGGTCCCGTCCACGAAGCGGTCGAGGTGCTTGCGGACGTGCTCCTCCAGGTCGCCCCAGACGGTGTAGCCGAAGTTGATGTGGAAGGTCAGGACGCGCGAGCCGTCGGCCGACTCCCACCAGAACAGGTTGCCCGGCAGCTCCTTCTCCCACGGCTCCGGCCGCAGGAAGGTGTAGCCGGTGAGGCGCGCCTTGCGCAGCAGCTGCGGCAGCGAACCGGCATGACCGAAGGCGTCCGGGTTGTAGCCCACGGTGGCGATCCGGCCGAAGCGCGACGCGAAGTAGTGCTGCCCGAGCAGCGCCTGGCGCACGAACGACTCCCCGGAGGGGATGTTGCAGTCGGGCTCGACCCACCAGCCGCCGGTGATCCGCCAGCGGCCCTCGGCCACGCGCCGGCGAATCTGCTCGAACATCGATGGCGCGTTGGCCTCGACCCACGCGTAGTACGCGGCGGACGAGCAGGTGAAGACGAACTCCGGGTACTCCTCCATCCGGTCGAGCGCCGACTGGAACGTCGCCTTGACCTCGGCGAAGCCCTCCTCCCACGGCCACAGCCACACCGCATCGATGTGCGCGTTGCCGATCATGTGCAGGGTCGCGGTTCGCGGGTCCACGACCCGCCGCGCTTCGGTCGGCTCCCCCACCGTCACGGGCGAGGCTCCCGGGCAGCGTCCCAGGCGTCGATGGCGACGCAGATGGTGTGCATGAGCAGCGTGTGCACCTCCTGGATGCGCGCGGTGGTGGTCGAGGGAGCGGCCAGGACCAGATCGGCCGCCTCGCCGGCGGGTCCCGGATCGGCGCCGGTCCAGGCCACCGCCAGCGCCCCGGCCTCCCGCGCGGCGCGCAGGCCACGCACCACGTTCTCGCTGCGACCGCTGGTGGTGATGCCGATCGCGACGTCGTCCGCCGTGGCCAGCGCGGTCACCTGCCGCGCGAACAGGTCCTCGTAGCTGAAGTCGTTGGCGATGCAGGTCACCACCGACGGGTCCGTGGACAGGGCCATCGCCGGCAGTGGCCGGCGCGTCGCCCGGAACCGGCCCAGCAGCTCGCCGGCGAAGTGCTGGGCGTCGGCGGCGCTGCCCCCGTTGCCGAACGTGATGAGCTTGCCGCCTCGCTCGAGCGCGGCGCACAGCCGGTCGGCCAGCTCCGCGGCGCGCGGCACGAGTGCCGCCGCATCGGTCACCACGCGAACGTGCTCCTGCCATTCCCGCTCGAGCGCGGCCGTGTCGACGTCAGGCATGGGTCCTCTCTGTATCGGACGATGGTGCGGTGGCCGCAAGGTCCGGGCCATCCAGGGCAACGGCGACGGCGCCCAGGATCCCGCTGCGCTCGCCCAGTTCCGCCGGGACCACCCGGACGGCCTCGCGCAGCCACGGCATGGCGCGCTCCTCGACCACGCGCCGGACCGGGTCGAACAGCAGGTCGCCGGCACGCGTGACGCCGCCGCCCAGGATGACGAGCTGCGGGTTGAAGGCGTGGATGATGCTGACGATCCCCGCGCCGAGCATCGTGGTCGTCTCGCCCCAGATGCGTTCGGCGAGCGGGTCACCGTCCCGCACTGCCGCCGTCACATCGGCCGCGGTGAGCCGGTCGAGCGGGACGGCCCGCAGGCGGCTGGCCTCCTCCGTCGCCGCCAGTGCCTCACGCGTCCGAGCGGCGATGTTCGTCCCCGAGCAGCAGGCCTCGATGCAGCCGATGGACCCGCAGTGGCACGGCCGCCCGCGATGGTCGATCGAGATGTGCCCCAGCTCCGCGGCGTTCCCGTTGGCCCCGCGGTAGAGGCGGCCATCGAGGATCACTCCGCCCCCGACGCCGGTCGAGATGGTGAGGTAGACGAGGTGGTCGACGCCGCGACCGGCACCGAACCGATGCTCGCCGAGCGCGGCGGCATTGGCGTCGTTGTCGAGGTACGTCGGGCGACCGAGGGCATCGCTCACCAGCCGGACAATCGGGATGTCGATCCAGCCCGGGTTGTTGAGCGCGTTGCGGACGACGCCCCTCCACGGATCCAGCGGCCCACCGCAGGCGATGCCGACCGCCCCGATCTCGGCCACCGGCACGCCGGCGTCGCGGGTCGCGGCGCGCGCCAGGTCCACGGCGCGCGAGATCATCGCGTCGGGCCCCTCGTGCGCGCGGCTGGGCTCGACCCGTTCGGCGAGGAGCGACCCGTCGGGCGTCGCCACGCCGACGGCGAGCTTCGTCCCGCCGATGTCGATGCCGAGCATGGGCGCCGGGGTCATCGGCGAACGACCTCGGCGGGGACGAGGCGCGCGGTACGGGGAGCGAGGGGGTCGAGGGCGAGCACGATCGTCGACCTATCGTAGAGGCTGGTCGCGGAGAAGTTGCGCCCGCTGCTACCGTCGAGAGCCAGTGATGACCGATCTGGACGACGTGCTCCGCGACCCCATTCCCCTGTCCCCCAACCGCATCCCGCGCTTCTACCGTGGCGGGCGCATGCTGGCCGCGTTCGCTGGCGAGCCGAACGCCGCCGATGACGGTCGACCCGAGGACTGGGTCGGATCCGCGACGCGGACCTGGACGCCCCCGGGCGCCGGACGCTCCGACCTCGGCCTCAGCGCCGTCGACGTGGGCGGTCGCCGCACGACGCTGGCGCAGCTCCTGGTCGAGGCACCCGAGGCGCTGGTCGGGCCGACGTGGGCTGCCGTCGTCCCGTCGACGCTCGGTGTGCTGGTCAAGCTGCTCGACGCCGGCGAGCGGCTGCCGGTGCACGCGCACCCGACGCGGAACGCGGCCGCCCGGCTGCTGGGCTCGGCGTTCGGCAAGACCGAGGCGTGGATCATCCTGGGCGTGCGCGACGGATCGGTGCCGCGCGTGTGGGCCGGCTTTCGGGAGCCGATCGGCCATGACCAGCTGGGTGACTGGATCGCACGGCAGGACGTGGAGGCGATGCTCGGGGCGTTGGTGGAGCACGCGGTCGCGCCGGGGGACGTGATCCTGGTCCCCGGCGGGCAGCCGCACGCCATCGGCGCCGGCGTCTTCCTGCTCGAGCTCCAGGAGCCGACCGACTTCTCGGTCGTGGCCGAGACGCGCGGCTTCCCGATCGACCCCGCCGATGCGTCCCTGCGCCTGGGGTGGGAGGCGGCCATCGAGTTCTTCGCCACCGAAGCGTCCGGCCAGCTGCGCCAGCGGCCGTCGGAGGTCGCGCCCACCGTCACGAACCTGTTCGGCCCGGCCGCGGATGCCTTCTTCCGAGCGCTTCGCCACGCTCCCGCGGCCGGCCAGACGACCGAGCCGCCGTTCGAGCCCGGCTTCGCGGTCGGCGTGGTCACTGGCGGCCGAGGAGTCGTCCGCGGCGCGCGGCGCGAGGTGCCTCTCGAGCGCGGCGTCACGTTCGCCCTGCCGGCGGCCGCCTCCAGCTCGACGATCTCGGCCGCATCCGGCGGTCTCGAGCTCATCTGGTGCCTGCCGCCCTCCCAGCCGCCGGCGCAGGCCCACGTCGAGGGGCTGCCGGCCTGAGGCGAAGCGTCAGGGCGTCCGACGCGCGGTCGCCTGGAGCAGGTCGGCCGCCGGCAGCACGTACGCGGCAACGGTGATCAGCACGAACGACGGCAGGAACAGCAGCGGCACGATCAGCGACGCCATGACGCCGATGGCGAGGGCCGCGAGAATCAGCAGGAAGGCGACCGGCAACGGCCGGGTCAGCACCACGGCCATCGCGAGCCGACCGACGCGGCGGACCGGCATGGTCGCGCGGTCCGGATCCGACAGCAGCGTCCAGAACACGAGCCCGTACCCGAAGGTCGCGGCCGCGACATAGACCGACAGGACCATCGAGATCGCCCCGAACAGCCCCCCCATCGACGGGGCGACGACGACGTTCATGAGCGCGACGAGCAGCACCACCGCCTGCAGGGCGCCGAGCCCGAGCTTCAGCCAGAAGCGGTCGGTCACGCCGTCGACGAAGGCGCGCAGCGGAACCACGCGGTCGCGCGCGGCCAGCACGGCGACCCTCGCCAACCCGGTGGTCAGCGGCGCGATCAGCGGCAGCAGCAGGAGCGCGAGCGGCACGAGCCCGGCGACGTAGACCAGGGCCCCGGCCAGCATGGCCCACGCCAGGTTCGTGACCAGGACCGGAAAGATCTCCTCGAACAGCTTCATGCCGCCGGTGCGGAGGGCGACGGGCAGCGACGGCTGCGGGGGCGGCTCGGCCCCCGCTTCGTCACGAACGAGCACGTGGATCGTCAGCGGCCGGTCGAGCCGGTCGTGGCGATGCCCTCGATGAAGTACCGCTGGCCCAGGAAGAAGACGATGATCATCGGCACGGTGATCAGGATGCCGCCGACGGCCAGCAGCTCGAAGTGCTTCTCACCGCCGATCGAGGGGTTGTCGATGATCGCCTTCAGGCCACGCGGCAGCGTGAAGGTGGCGATGTCGCGCAGGAAGATCAGCGGTCGAACCAGATCGGTCCAGGCGACCTTCAGCTCGAAGATGAAGACCACCACCAGCGCGGCGCGGGTCAGTGGCACGGCCACCGACCACCACATGCGCAGGTAGTTCGCCCCGTCCACCTTGGCCGCGTCGAACAGCTCGCGCGGCAGGCCCAGGAAGAACTGGCGCAGCATGAAGATGTAGAACGGCGACGCGAACAGGTTGCCCGCCCACAGCGGCACCAGCGTGTTGTTGAAGCCCAGGAAGTCCCAGATCAGGTAGTTCGGGATCATGGTCACGGCGCCGGGCAGCATCATGCTGGCGAGGACGATGCCGAACACGACCCCGCGGAACGGGAAGCGGAAGTAGGCGAACGCGAAGGCGACCAGTGCCGAGCTGATCGTCACGGTGACGGACGCCAGGACCGTCACGAGCGCGCTGTTCCAGGCCCACTGGAGGACCGGCTGCTGCTCGATCAGCCGCGGGTAGTTGTCCCACCGCCAGACGGAGGGCAGCAGGTTCCCGCTGAAGACCTCGGACCCCGGCTTCACCGAGGCGAAGAACAGCCACACCAGCGGGTAGAGGAACAGGATCGTGAAGAGGACGAGGACGAGGCCGAAGCCGACCTTGAAGGCCACCTTGCCCCAGTCGATGGGCTCCTTGACGTCGACGTCGGGACGGTCGATGGCGCGAGCGTCGACCGAGCGAGCGTGCTGATCAGTAGCCATCGTCACTCGCCCTCGTAGTACACGAAGCGGCGGCTGCCCCGCACCTGGATGACCGTGATGATCAGGATCACCACGAAGAGCACCCACGCCAGCGCCGAGGCATAGCCCATCTTGAAGAACTCGAACGCGTTCCGGAACAGGTAGATCACGTAGAAGAGGGCCGCCTCACCGGCTCCCGCCGACTGTCCCTGCTGCTGTCCGAAGAAGATCGTGTAGACCTCGCTGAACATCTGCAGGGAGGCGATGGTGTTGATGATCAGGGTGAAGAAGAGCGCCCCCGAGATCATCGGCAGCGTGATGTTGCGGAACTGGCTCCAGCCACCGGCCCCGTCGATGCGTGCCGCCTCGTAGAGCTCGACGGGCACGTTGCGGATGGCCGCGAAGTAGATGATGACGGTGTTCCCCACCGTCCAGAGGCTCATCAGGATGATGCCCGGCTTGATCCACGCCGGGTCGACCAGCCAGCTCGGCCCGTCGATCCCGATGACGCCCAGCGCCTGGTTCACGAGGCCGTTCGAGCCGTTGAGGAGCAGCAGGAACAGCGTGCCGATCGCGACCGCCGGGGTCACGTTCGGCAGGTAGAAGGCGGTGCGGAAGAAGCCGGCCATCTTCCCGCCGATCCGGTTGAGGAGCAGCGCCAGGAAGAGCGCGATCCCCATCGACAGCGGCACGTGGAAGACGGTGTAGAAGGCCGTATTGAAGAGTGAAGTCGAGACCCGCCGGTCGCCCAGCATCGAGACGTAGTTGTCGAGCCCGATGAACGTGATGTCCGGGCGCAGCGGGTCGTAGTCGGTGAAGGAGAGGTACAGGCTCCACAGCATCGGGCCGGCCGTGAAGATGAGGAGCCCGACGATCCAGGGCGAGAGGAAGACGAGCGCCCACAGCGTCTCGCGTTTCGTGTTCGGCGTCCACGGGACGCCGCCCACGATTCGGACCTCCTTGCCCTGGACCATCGTGGCCATTCGAGAACCCTCCCGCTCTACCCTCCGGTCCGACGCGAGCGACCCCTAGCGGGCCGCCGCGTCGATTGCGTCCTGCGCCTCGGCGTCGGCGTCGGCCATCGCCTGCTGCGCATCTGCCTCACCCGACAGCACGCGGTTGACCGCATCGGTCAGTGCCTGCTGGAACTCGGCACCGGCCGGGCTCGGCGGGAAGCCGAACGCGGTCTCCTGGCCGTCCAGCACCACCTGCACCGCCTCCTGCAGCGACGGGTAGTCCGACAGGTCGACGATGTCGTTGAAGATCACGTCGTCCGCCTCGCTGTTCGCCGTGTAGACGCCGGTGTTCGGCAGACCGTCAGCCTCGCGCTCGTCGGCGCGGGCCTGAGCGGCGGCAACCCACGTGTCCTTCGCCACCATGGTGGTGATGAAGGCGCATGCTGCCTCGGGGTTGTCGGTGTCGGTCGTGATCGCCCAGGCGTTGCCGTCCTGCAGGGTCAGCGTGTTGCCGTCGCGATCGACGAACGGCTTGACGGTGATCTCCGCATCCGGCGAGTTCTGCGCCAGGACGTTCAGGTACCACTGCTCCATCGGCCACGCGCCGATCTGGTCGGCCGCGACCTGGTTGTTCTCACCGAAGAAGTCCCAGGTGTTGCGGAAGTCGCTGAACTCGTTGATGCCACCGTTGGCGTCGATCAGGCTCTTGCCGAAGTCGACGGCCTCGGCAACCTCCGGCGTGTCGAGCAGGGACTCCATCCCGTCGTCGCTGATGACCTGGCCGCCGGCCGCGCGGACCCACATGGCCAGGAACTCGGGCAGCTTGGGATCGATGCCGATGCGGGTCAGCCCGCCGTCGTTCTTGACCAGGGCCTCGTTGGCCTGGGCGATCGCATCCCAGTCACTGAAGTCGACGCTCTCCGGATCGAGGTTCGCCTCCTCGAAGGCGGCGTTGTTGATGATCCAGACCCGCGTGTTGAAGAACTCCGGCAGCGCGTACATCTCGCCGTCGACGGTGACCTGGTTCCGAGCGCCCTCGTAGAAGACGTTCGGATCGAGGCCCGCCTGGTCCATGCAGTCGGTCAGCGGCTGCAGGACGCCGCGGGCGATGTACGTGCCGATGCTGTTGCGCGGCAGGTTGACCACGTCCGGCGCGTCGCCGCTGGCGAGTGCCGTCAGGAAGCCCTGGTCCTCGAAGCCGCTCTCACTGAACGTGACATCGACGTCGGAGTACTGCTCGTTGAAGACGTCGACGCGCGTCTTGGCGATGATGTCGCCGGTCTCGTAGCCAAAACCGTACGCGAAGAGCTCGCCGGTGGCGTTCATGCCGCCGGTTCCCTCGCCGCCACTCCCGCTCGCCGCCGGCTCGGACCCGGCTGGCTGGCTCCCGCCAGGCTCGGACGCGGCAGCACTGGAGGACTCCCCGGAGGGGCCACAGGCTGCCAAGACGAGCATGACGATGGCGAGGAGTGGGACGAGTCGTGACCATCTGGTCATTCGGTGCCTACCTCCCATGCGCAACAATCGGTCCCCCTGGATGGGCGACGCTGACTCGGTTGGTTGCGGAATCCGAAGCCTAGCGTCTCGCCGCCGAGAAGCGCGCCCGTCTCGCACGGCGCCCGGTGGCCTGACCCATGACTGCACAACGGCTGCCAGAATCGTCCGAGACCGTAGCGACGCGGCCAGGTGCTGACGCCGGCAGAGATGCGTGCTGCCTAGTCCAGGAAGCGACGCAGGTCGTCCGCGAGCCGCCGGTTCTGCAGCCGGTCCAGCGAACGGACGGCCGCGGCCAGCTCCGCCGGAGCCGGGCGCTCCCATCCCTGGTCCAGCGCCGATCGATCGAGCGCGCGCGCGACGACGGCGACCGCCTCCGCGTCCACCTCGTTCCCAGTCACCCGGATGAGCGCTCGGCGCCAGGCGGCATCGGCGTCGTAGGCGGACGGATCGGCCAGGTATTCGGCCCAAGTGAGGAGCGGGACCAGGCTGGCCTCCGACTCGAGCGCCGGGTTGGCGAGCACGCCGCTCACGTGGCGGTCCAGGTCGGCGTCGCGCCCACGGATCGGCCCGATGCGCAAATCATGCTCGCGCGGGTCGTCGTTGACCGGGTAGTTGTCCCATACCAGCGGCTCGCGCCGCATGACGCGCGCGACGGTGTCGGCCTCCTCGGCGGTCATGGTGCCGACGAAGACGTCCGTCCCGGTCCACATGATCTCGACCCCCGGCGGCAGCTCCTCGCCGAGCGTTTCCAGGTACGGCGAGCCAAGGCCGTCGTAGTCCGTGGGAACGAAGACCAGGCGCTCGGGCGGAAGGTCGAGCGCGGACAGGGCGAAGGTCACCAGCCAGGCGTGCGCATCGGCCAGGGCGGCGAACGGTCCGGCCTTCATGGCCTCGAGCTCGCTGGAGATGTCGTCGGCCAGCAGGATGACGCGTGCGGCCCCCAGCTCGAGGT
>DASTYP010000002.1:0-11998 GCA_035764845.1 Candidatus Limnocylindria bacterium | reverse complement strand
CGCCGCACGCGCGTCCAGAAGCGGTCCAGCGGTTCATCGGGGTCCTTCAGGCGCTTGACGTGGGTCAGGTAGCGGCTGGCCTTCACCGCGAACCGGAAACCGTCCGGCACCCGGCGTCCCCACGCCGCGAATGCCTCCGCCCGTGGAAGGCGGTAGAAGCTGGCGTTGAGCTCCACGGTGTCGAACCGCTCCACGTAGTACGCGAGCCACTCGGAGGTGGGCAACTCAGCCGGGTAGAAGTCGCCTGCCCAATGGCGGTACTGCCATCCGGACGTTCCGACCCTCACAGCGACGCTCACGGAGCCGCGAATCGGCACGCGGCGTGCCATGAGTGGGTGGTACAACGCAGCCGAGGAGACCCTCATGAGCGAGCTCGACGCCAAGGACCGTGACAAGCTGGATCGTGACGAGTTCGCGTACGTGGACTCGGACGGCGGGGAGCACCTGCCGATCAACGACGAATCGCACGTCCGCAACGCGATCGCGCGCTACAACCAGACCGAGTTCGAGAGCAAGGCCGCCAAGGAGCGCGCCCGAAAGAAGATTCTCTCCGCCGCCGACAAGTACGGCATCGAGGTCGACGAGGACGACAACGTCCGCCAGTCGGTCGGCTAGGTCGGGGATCGAAGGAGGACCGATGCGTCCGATCTGGAAGGGCGCGATCAGCTTCGGGATGGTCACCATCCCCGTGAAGCTGTACGCGGCCACGGAGTCCAAGAGCATCCAATTCCGCCTCCTCTGCAAGGAGCACGAGGCGCCGATCGAGGAGAAGCGCGTCTGCACCGAGGGCGGCGAGGAGCTCGCATGGGACGACCTGGTGCGCGGCTTCCAGGTCTCGAAGAACGAGTACGTCATCCTGGATCCGGAGGAGATCGACGCGGCCAAGCCGGAGAGCAGCACCACCATCGACATCGGTGACTTCGTCGAGGCCGTCGAGATCGACCCGGTGTACTTCGAGAAGAGCTACTTCCTCGAGCCCACCGACGTCGGGGGCAAGGCGTTCAGCCTCCTGAAGAAGGCGCTCGAGGAGACCGAGCGCGTTGCCCTGGCGCGCGTAACCATCCGGACCCGTGAACGGCTCGCCACCCTCCGCGCCTACGACGACACCCTGATCCTCGAGACGATGTTCTGGCCGGACGAGATTCGGTCGACCGGCTCATTGGACCTGCCCGAGGGTGCGGAGGCGAAGGTCCGCGCCAAGGAGCTGGACATGGCCCGCAGCCTGGTCGAGAGCCTGGCCGACCGATTCAGGCCGGATGACTACACCGACGACTACCGCGTTGCCCTCGAGGAGCTCATCGAGCAGAAGATGCGCGGCGAGGTCCGAAACGCGAAGCGAAGGCGGCCGGAGCCGAAGGTCATCGACCTGATGGAGGCGCTGCGCGCCAGCGTCTCCGAGGCGAAGGGTGCTCGGACGAAGGCGGGCGGCAAGTCAGCCCCAACGAAGGAGACGAAGAACCGGCCCGCCCGAAAGCGCGCCGCTCGTCGATCCGCCGCCTGACCGCGGGCTGGGGCCCGACGTCAGAAGTGCGGCTCCTCCTCGAGGAGCTCGTCACCACCCAGCCGGGTCGAGCGATCGGAGGCGTCTTCGCTCTCATCGGTCGCCGCCCGGGCCGCCGGCGGGTGCGACTCCATGCGATAGGCCGGGTCCTCCGGGTCGAGACCGTGCTCCGAGCCGTAGCCCATGTCGCGATCGGCCAGGTTCGTCGGGCCACCGACCGGCTGGTCCTCGGGGCGGCCGATCTGGCCCTGCTGCGCATCGGCCCTGGCGCCCTGGGCGGCGGTCATCTCCGCCTGGACCGCGGGGTCGCCGAATTCGCGGCGCTCGCCGGGATCGAACGCCGCATCGGTGTCAGCCGGGGTGAGGTCCCCGGTAGCGCCGGTCAACCCGCCGCCACCGGTCGACTCGCGGTCGGTCACCGCTGGGCGCCGGCCTCGACCTCGCCGCGCCAGGCGCCGGTCTCGACGCCGCGGTTCTCGATGAACTCCTTGAAGCGCTCGAGGTCGCCCTTGACACGGCGATCCAGGAAGCCGAGCGCCGTCCCGACGTTCTCGACCATGCCCTCGGGGTCGACGTCCATCTGGAGCGTGACCTTGGTGGTCTCGTCGTCGAGGCGGTGGAAGGTCACGACGCCGGCGTTCTCGGCGCCGGACGTGTTGGTCCAGGCGACGCGCTCATCCGGCTTCTGCTCGGTGATCTTGGCGTCCCACTCCTTCTCCTTGCCGCCGACCTCGGCGACCCAGTGGAGGTTCGTGTCGCCCATCTGCGTGACGGACTTCACGCCCTCCATGAAGCGCGGGAACTCCTCGAATTGGGTCCACTGGTCATAGGCCGTGCGGACCGGAACCTTGACGTCGATGCTTTCGACAACGGAAGCCATCGAACTCCTCCTTCGCGTTGGTGGTGTGATGCCCACCATGGATGCAAGCGGTGGGCCAGTCCTGCGACCGACGCGGCGCTCTGCGACGCCGGACGTATACTCGGCACCGCCCCGTCGCCGCCGCGCCACGCCGCGGTGCCCTCCGGAGTCCGCGTTGCCGACCATCGCTCATCGCACCACGTTTCACCTCCGCCGGCTCCTGGCGGCGACGCTCCTCGTGGTCATCGGCACGGTCGCTCGCCCGGCCGGCGCATGGGCCCATGCCGAGCTGCTCTCATCCGATCCGGCAGCCAACGCGACGCTGACCGAGTCACCGGCGGCCGTGGTCCTGACCTTCACGGAGGCCGTCGACCCCGCCACCGTGTCGGTCGAGCTCCTGGACGAGGCACAGGATGCCGTGGCGGGGGTCGGCGACCCGACGGTCGACGGTGGCGTGACCGTCCGCGCATCCCTCCCCACGCTGGAGCCCGGCGTGTACACCGTCAGCTACCAGGTGGTGTCGAGCATCGATGGCCACGCCACGGCAGGGATTTTCGCGTTCCTGGTGGATCCGACGGGCACGGAGGCGGCACCCACCGGCAGCGGGTCGGAGACCTCACCGTCCGTCGACGTCACGACGATTCTTGCCCGTTGGCTCGGCCTGCTGGGATCGCTCATCGCCCTCGGCAGCCTGCTGCTGTGGTGGACGGCCGGCCGCCGCGCGCTCACGGACCTGGGCCTGGCCGAGCGACGGCCGCCGTGGGGCACCGTCGCCAGCGCGGCGTCGGTCGCCGTCGCGGGCACCGCGCTCTACCTCTGGCTCGCAGCGCGGCCGATCGTCGACGCCGCGGCGCGCTCGGGCGTCGCTCCCCCGTCCACGGGCATCCCGCTGGACGTGGCCGGCCCGTTCGGGTGGACGCCATTCTCGATCGCCATGCGCGTCGCGGTGGCGGCCCTGCTGGCCACGAGCGTCGTCGCGGTGCTCGGTGCCGTCCGCGGGCGAGGAGGCGACGGGCGTGCGCTGCCGCTCGCGGGCACGATCCTGCTTCTCGTCGCGCTCGGCGCCATGAGCCAGGCGGCGCACGCGGCCGCCGCGGGCGGGCCGTTGTTCGGCGCCCTGGACTGGGTCCACCTGGTCGCGGTCGCGGCCTGGCTGGGTGCCCTGCCGGCGGCCTTCGTCCTCGCGGCGCGAGCTCGGCGGTTCCGGCCCGCACTGGCGTCCATCCTGCGGCGGCATGGCGCCGTGGCCCTGGTCGCCGGGCCGGTGGTGGTCCTGACGGGCGTCGCCAACTCCCCGCTGGTGCTCGGCACGCCGCGGGACGTCGTCGGCTCCGACTACGGGAACCTCGTCCTGGCCAAGGCGGCCCTCGTGAGCGTGGCGTTGGGTCTGGGCGCGGTGAACCACTTCGCCCTTCGCGGCCGAGGCCGCGCGGCCACCGCCACCCTGGTCGGCGCCGAGCTCGTGGTGGCCGCCCTTGCCGTGGCGGCCGCCGCGACCATGGTCGCGATTCAGCCGGCCGCCGCGCGGGCGCCGCGCCTGGTAGCCGCGGAGGTGAATCCCGCGCACCTGTACGGCGCGGCGGGACCGTCGACGGTGCACGCCGCCGTCAACCTGCCCGCCCCGGGAAACCAGCAGTACGAGGTCGCGGTCAACGACGCGGAGACCGGCTCGCCACGGCTCGACGTGCAGAAGGTCTTCCTGGACTTCACGCCGCCCGCGGGCACCGATCTGCCGAGCGAGCGGATCGAGATGACGCCGTCGGGCACCGTGCCCGGCCTCTACACGGCTCGCGGCGCCTATACGCCGCTGGACGGCACGTGGCGACTGGACGTGGTGGTCCGGCGGCACGGCGCGCTCGACGAATCGGTCAGCTTCGCCCTGCCGGTGAGCAGCCCCGGCCCCGCGGAGGAGGCGCCGCCGGAGGACTCCGGGATCGGTGTGCCCGCACCCCTCGCCGCGCTGTGGCCGATCCTCCCCCCCGGGCCGCTGGCCTGGCTGCTCGTGCCCGCGGCGCTGCTCCTGGCGTGGTTCCTCGGCCGTGACCCGCGCGGACAGCCCCTGCGGACGGTCCTGCGTGCCGCGCTCGTGGTGGTGGCGCTGGCGGCTGGCCTCGGCGCCGGCTCCCGCGACCTGGTCGCGGCGGCCAACGCGCCGCCGTCAGCCGTCTCGGCCAGCCCGTCCGCCTCGCCGCCGGCCGGCGCCGAGTCCGTGGCGCGCGGTGAGCGGCTGTACCAGGCGAACTGCCTCGCGTGCCACGGACGCGACGGCCTTGGCGACGGGCCGGTCCGGACGCTTCCCGGCGCAGGCGACCTGCCGGCGGCGGTCCGCGGCGCATCGGCCGCCGAGCTGGACTACCGTATGGCGAACGGCGTGGCCGGGACGGCCATGCCGGCCTTCATCGGCCAGCTGACACCCGGCGAGCGCCAGGACCTCGTGGCGTACCTGCGCTCGCGGTGGGGCGGCCCCTGAACACGCGGAGGAACACGTTGCGTCTCAGCAGGCTCCTGGCGTCCGTCACTGCCGCCGTCGCTCTCCTCGCCCTCCCGGCGGCAGTCATGGCGCACGCGGATCTCGAATCGTCGACGCCCGAAGCCGGGGCGGACGTCGAGTCGGCGCCGAGCGAGGTCGTCCTCACCTTCTCGGGCGAGCTCGGCCCCGACAGCGCCTTCGTCGTGACCGATGCGGCCGGCGGCACCGTCGGCGAGGGCGGGCTCGACCTGGACGTCGCCGTCCGGAACGTCCTGAGCGGCTCGGTCGACATCACGCAGCCGGGCATCTACACCGTCTCGTGGAGCGCGGTGTCGATCGACGGACACGCCGAGGAGGGCAGCTTCGAGTTCGGCTTCCAGTCCGATGCGGCCGCCGCGGCCGGTGCACCCCCCGACGACGCCGGATCGCCGGACACGGCCATGCCGGCGTCGGGCGCACCTGGTGCGCCTGGCGCGTTGAGCGCGGCCGGCCTGGCGCTGCTGGCCGCGGGGATGGTCGTCGCCGGCCGGCGCGCGCTGGTGGTGCATCGGGCATGAGCCGCCGCATCCCACTGCTGCTCCTGCTGGTAACCGCCGCGGCCCTCGCGGGTTGCGTCACCGACAACCGGCCGGCCGAGAGCGCGTGCGCCGCGGCATCGGTGCAGCTCGACCTGACGCTGACCGCCGAAGCGCTCGACCCGTCGGATCCGGGCGTGTGCCGCGGCCAGGAGGTGACCATGGTCGTCCACTCGCAGGTCGACGGCGTCATCCACCTCCACGGCTACGACGAGCAGGTCGACGCCACGCCGGTGAGCGCCGGCGAGGACACCACGCTGGAGTTCACCGCCGCGACCAGCGGCCAGTTCCCGATCGAGCTGCACGCCGAGGACGATCCGCGCGGCGTCGAGGTCGGCATCTTCACCGTGCATGAGCCGTAGGCTCGCCGCCGGCGCGGCGACCTTCCTCGTCGGCGCGGCCTGGCTGCTGGCACCGTCGGCGGCGACCGCGCACGCGCTGGGCGGGACCTTCCAGCTGCCGGTCCCCCTGTGGCTGTACCTGGCCGGCGCGGCCTTCGCGGTGGCGGCCTCGTTCGTCGTCACCGCGATCCTGGCCCGGGAGCGTGCGGAGCGTGCGGGGTACCCGACGCGACCGATTCCGGAGGGCGTGGCAGTGGCCGCCCGCTACGCCCTCCGCGTCATCGGGTTGGTCTGGTGGTACGGCGCGATCGTGGTCGGATTCCTGGTCGGCGACATCTCGCCGCTGCCGGCGGTGCTGCTGTGGATCGGCATCTGGGTGGGACTCCCGATCGCCGCGGTCCTGATCGGCAATCCGTGGCCATCACTGAGCCCGTTCCGGACGACCTGGGCGGCGCTCGAGTGGGTGGGGCGGTGGTTGGGGGCCCGAAGCCTCGACCTGGGACTCCCCTACCCGCGCACGTTGGGACGCTGGCCGGCGTTCGTGCTCCTGGCCGCCGGCATCTGGATCGAGCTGATCCTCCCCGGCCGCGAGGTGGCGTTCGCCGTCGCCCTGCTCATGACCGCCTACACCGTGCTCACGCTGCTCGGCATGCTGGCGTTCGGGCAGATCGCCTGGCTGCGCAACGCGGAGCTACTCGAGGTCGAGCTCGCGTGGTTCGGCCGCGTGGGGCCCATCGGCCGCCGTTCGGTCAGCGTGGAGCTGTGCGGGGGATGCGACGACGGGTGCGAGGTCGAGCGCTGTATCGACTGCCCGGAGTGCTCCACCGCGGCCGACGATGCGGAGCGCGCGCCCGTGCTGCGGCCGTGGGTGGCTGGCCTCACCGACGTCACGCGGGCCGGCTGGTCGGACGCCGCGTTCATCGTGCTGGCCCTGGCCGGGGTCAGCTTCGACGGCCTGCAGGAGACGGCGTTCGGGGCGTGGCTGCTCGACGTCTTCCTGCCACCGGTCCAGGCGGTGCTGGGGACCACGGCGACCACCTTCCTGCTGGTCGACACGCTCGCCTTCGCATCGGTCTTCGCCGCCTTCTTCGCCGCCTTCACGCTGGTCGTCACGGTGACGCACCGCATCGGCGACCACGGGCGCACCTCCGTCGGGTCCACCGCCGGGGTGTACGCGGCCACGTTGCTGCCGATCGCGGGTGGTTACCTCATCGCGCACTACCTGACCCTGGTCATCCAGGGGGCCGTATGGCTGCCGGAGCTGGTGGCCGACCCGCTGAACAGCCTGGCGCCCGAGCTGAGCTGGATTCCGATGAGCGGCGTCTGGTACCTGAGCGTGGGCTCCATCGTCGCCGGCCACGTGGCGGCCATCGTCCTCGCCCATCGCCTCGCCCTGCGCGACGCGGCGGACCGCGCCGTCCGGGCCGGCCTGCCGATGGTGGGGCTGATGGTCGGCTACACGATCCTGTCGCTCTGGATCATCGCGCAGCCGATCGTGGTCGAGCCCGGCGGCGGTGGCGCGGGCGCCGGCTTCCTCCCCTGACGCTCGCGTCGGCGTCGGCTAGGCTCGCAGCGTGACCGACGTCAGCATCCTGACAGCCATCGCGGCCGGCGCCCTCTCGTTCCTGTCGCCGTGCGTGCTCGCCCTGCTGCCGGTCTACCTGGCCTTCCTCGGCGACGCGGCCGCGCTCCCCGCGCTGCCCGCTCCGGCCGCTGGCGGGCCCGGCGCACGGCAGCCGGCGATGACCGCCGTCCTGCCGCAGGCCCTGCTCTTCGTCGCCGGGTTCAGCCTGCTGTTCATCGTCGTCTTCACCTCGGTGGCGGCCGTGGGCGCTCCCCTGCTCCGCATCCCCGAGGTGCGCCAGGCGGCCGGCGTGGCGGTGATCGTGCTCGGCGTCCTGACCACCGGGGTCTTCGGGCCGGTCCTCGACCGATTCCGGATCGGCGTCTCGGCCGATGCGCTCCCGGCCGGTCGCTCGGCACGGGCGCTGGCCCTGGGCGGCCTGGTCGCGATCGGCTGGACGCCGTGCATCGGTCCGGTCCTGGGCGCCATCTTCACCATGGGCGCCTCGAGCGGATCGGTCCCGGTCGTCGCGCTGCTGCTGGCCGCCTACTCGATCGGGCTGGCCATCCCGTTCCTGATGGCCGCCGTGGCCTTCCCACGCGTGCGGCCGCTGGTCGAGTGGCTGCGGCGCCACCATCGGGCGGTGCAGGTCGCATCCGGGATGCTCATCGTCGCCATCGGCGTGCTCATCTTCTTCAACGCCTTCGCGCGTCTGGCAACCCTGTTCACGTTCGCGCTGTAGCGGGTCTGCGGGACGAGGGTCGGCGCGGTGCTAGGCTGACCGGATGATGCGTCTGCTCCGAGCCCTGATCCTGGTCAGCCTCGGTGTCTTCGCCGGGTTCGCCGGCGCCGCTGCCGCGCTGCGCGGCTGGCTCGCCTGGCGCGGCGCGGAGCCGCGGTCCGAGGACGAGCTCGAGGTGATGGCCATCTTCGACGGAGTCGAGCTCCAGAACCGGTCCGCCGCCCTGCGCGGTGGCCGCGTCCTCGCCTGGTTCGGCGGCGTCACCCTCGACCTGAGCCAGGCGACGCTGGCGCCGGGCGCGGAGCTCGACCTCCGCGCGCTCTTCGGCGGCCTGCGCGTGATCGTTCCGTCCGGCTGCCGCGTCGATGCGGAGACGCGCTCGATCCTCGGCGGCGTCGCGGTCAGCGCCCCGACGCCGTCGGATCCCGACGCGCCGGTCCTCCTCGTGCGCGCCATCGGCGTGTTCGGCGGCATCTCCGTCGAGGGCTGAGCGCGAGGCGGGCAGCCGTCACGGCGCCTGCGCTTCGGAGGGTCGCAGCCGCAGACGGCGCAGGAGCTGGGCGTTGGCCGCCACGATGATGGTCGAGAGGCTCATGGCCACCGCGCCGACGCTCATCGGAAGCACGAAGCCGATGGGTGCCAGGACGCCGGCCGCCACCGGAATGGCGAGGGCGTTGTAGCCCGTCGCCCAGGCCAGGTTCTGGATCATCTTCCGATAGGTCGCGCGGCTGAGCTCGATCGCGCCGGCCACGTCCCGCGGGTCGTCGCGGACCAGCACGATGCCGGCCGCCTCGACGGCGACATCGGTCCCCGCGCCGATCGCGATCCCGACATCGGCCTGGGCCAGCGCTGGCGCGTCGTTGACGCCGTCGCCGACCATCGCCACCCGCCGCCCACCTGTCTGGAAGCGCTTGACCGCATCGGCCTTGTCCGCCGGCAGCACCTGCGCGGCCACCTCGTCGATCCCGATGCGCTGCGCGACGTTCTCGGCCACCGACTGCGCGTCGCCGGTGATCATCGCAACCCGCAGCCCCATCTCGTGGAGGTGGCGAACCGCCTCGACGGATTCCGGTCGGATCTCGTCCTCCACGCTCACCGCACCGATGACGGTGCCGTCGCGCACGACGTGCATCACCGTCCTCCCTGCATCGGCCCATCCCTGCGTCTCGGACGAGAGCGCCTGCGGCGGCTGCAGGTCCAGCTCCTGCAGGAGCCGCGGCCCGCCGACGTGCACCTCGCTCCCGCCGATGCGCGCCTTGGCCCCGCGACCGGCCAGGTTCTCGAACCCGGAAGCGGTCAAGGGCTGGACCTGGCGGGCGCGCGCTCCGTCCACGATCGCCCGGGCCAGCGGGTGCTCGCTGTCCGCCTCGACCGCCGCAGCCAGCGCGAGGAGCTCGTCGTCCCTCACCCCGTCGACGGATGCGACCCCGGCGAGCACCGGCTCACCGCGGGTCAAGGTGCCGGTCTTGTCGAAGATGACGACGTCCAGCTCCCGGGCACGTTCCAGCGCGAGCCGATCCTTGACCAGCAGCCCGTTGCGCGCACCCAGCGTCGTGCTGATCGCGATCACGAGGGGGATCGCGAGGCCCAGCGCGTGCGGGCAGGCGATGACCAGGACGGTGGCCGTCCGGATCAGCGCCTGCTCGGGGTCGCCGAGGACCGTCCACGCGATCAGCGTCAGGGTCCCGGCCGCGAGCGCGATGTAGAAGAGGATCGCCGCGGCTCGGTCGGCCAGCGCCTGGGCCCGCGAGTTCGACGCCTGGGCCTGCGCCACCAGCCGCATGATGCCGGAGAGCGCCGTCTCTTCTCCAACGGCGGTGACCGCAACTCGCAGGCTGCCGCCCGCCGCAACCGTGCCCGCCACCACCCGGTCGCCCGGCTCCTTGGACACCGGCCGCGACTCGCCCGTGATCATGGACTCGTCCACGTCGGCGATGCCCTCCGCCACCTCGCCGTCGGCCGGCACCCGACCACCCGGCCGAACCAGCACCACGTCACCCCTGCGCAGGTCGGCCGTCTTGACCGTCTCGGTCCCGCCGTCCGTGACGCGCTCCGCCTCGTCGGGGAGGAGCTCCGCCAGCGCGGCCAGCGCGCCGCGGGCCTGCATGATGGAGCGCATCTCGAGCCAGTGACCCAGGCTCATGACCGTGATCAGCGTGGCGAGCTCCCACCACACGTCGACCTCGAAGAAGCCGAGGGTCGCCGCCCACGACGTGACGAAGGCCACGACGATGGCCAGGCTGATCAGCGTCATCATCCCGGGCTGACGATCGGCGAGCTCCGTCCGGGCGCCGTTCAGGAAGACTCGACCGCCGTAGACGAAGACGATGGTGCCGAGGACCGCCGTCAGCCAATCCGAGCCGGGGAACGCTGGCGCCGTGTAGCCGAGCCACTCCTGCACGTCGTGACTCCACACCACCACCGGGATGGTGAGGAGCAGCACGATCCAGAACTGCCGTCGGAAGACCTCAGGGTCGTGGCCGGCATGCTTGTCGTGTGCGGCGTGGCCGCCATGCTCGCTGTCCGTCAGGGGCGCATGGTGCGGATCTGCCGGCGCCGCGGACTGATCAGTCCCGTGCCCTCCGTGCGCGTCGCGTGGTGAGGTCACGGCGACTTCCAGACCAGGCGGCGGCTCATCGGCCGATGGTACCCCGCGGCCTATCTCGCGAACGCCGACCCTCGGGCCGATCGGCACTCGACGCCTCAACCGCGCGCAGCGACGCTTGTGTCTCCACGCCTTGAGGCCTGGGATCGTGCGTCGCACCGTCGCGGTCATCATCGCTGTCGCGGCTCTGGTGGCCGCCTGCGGCGGCGGAGCAACGTCGCCCGCAATCTCGTCGTCGCCCACCGAGATGCACAGTCCGACGGCGCTCGTCACACCAACGGCGCAGCCGACCCCGGAGCCGTCGTTCGTCGAGCCTCCCGGGACGGCCACCCCCTCGGCCGCGCGGGTCCGTCAATGGGCGGCCGACGCGCTTGCCTTCGGAGAAACGTTCGATGCCGCCTATGCCGACCCCGAAGCCGTCTTCATGGCGTTCGCGGAAGACGCCAGGACGCGTGACCCATCGAACGGCGACTACCTCTTCGACGGGAAGAAGGCCATCGTCAGTGCCTGGGAAGGGCTGGTGCGAGGCTGGCCCGACCTCGACGCGCATCCGACCGCGGCCTACGTCTCCTCCGACGGTGCGCTGATCGCCACGGACGTCGACAACCTGGCCCCCGACAGGCTGCACGAACTTCGCCGCTACCGGTGGAACGGCAATCGCGTCACGGAGTTTGAGCTTTGGTACCGCGTCGATCAGCTGGGCGGCTGCCAACCGGGGACGTGCGAGGCGGACGCCCGACAGCTGGCCGACCGGTACCTCGCGGCGTGGTCGGGTGACACCGCTGACGCCGTTGCGGCGATGTACCGCGACGACGCAACGCTCTCGGACACCCTGATCGGCGTGGATGCCGTCGGATCGGCCGCCATTGCGGAGACGGCCGAGCAGCGGTTCGGAACGGCCGCGCCGGCGTGCCAGGCCATCGACCTGTACGGCCTGACCAACGGTGGCATACAGATCATCGGTCTGGCGATCCATGCGCAATGCGTTCCCAGCGGCGCGCCTTCCAGCGCGGTGGAAAGTGTCTTCCTCCTCCGCTTCGGCTCATACGCCGGCGACGGGTTCGACGTCGACGCAGACGGCCTGATCACAAGCGAAGAGGTCTACCACGATGCGGACTCACTGGCGGCATCGGGGCTGCTCGGCGATGAATAGGCCGGTCGCCTCAGCGTGGCTGCCTCGCATCGACGATGGCGGTGCCATGGCGCCCCCGGAGGGATTCGAACCCCCGACGCCCGCCTTAGGACGGCGGCGCTCTATCCACTGAGCTACGGGGGCGGCGCCGAACGAAGCCTACCGTATCATCGGCCCATGCCCGCGCGTCCGACCCTCTACGTCCGTGC
>DASTYP010000001.1:0-6252 GCA_035764845.1 Candidatus Limnocylindria bacterium | reverse complement strand
GAAGGGGCAGGCCTTCGGCCTCGTCGTCCGCAGCCGCGGGCTGGCCGGCAACATCAGTGCCGGCCTGCGCTCGCTGATCGGCGGCGAGATCCACGAGTACACCGAGCTGCTGGAAGACACCCGCCGCCAGGCACTGGATCGCCTCGTCCAGAACGCCAGCCTGATGGGCGCCAATGCCGTCATCAGCATGCGGTTCGACAGCTCCGAGCTGAACAACTCGATGAGCGAGATCGTCGCCTACGGCACGGCCGTGGTCATCGAGCCGGACGCCTCCGCGCCGCAGCCGGTCGAGTAGGCGACGCCGTGGTCCCCGTCGTCCGTGTCCTGGTCGGCGTCGCCTCCGTCGCCGCCCTGCTGATCGGCCTGGTCGTGCTCGTGTCGCGTTCGTCCGATGCGCCCGGTGGCCTGTGGCTCATGGTCCTCGGCGCGGTCGGACTGATCGGCGTGACCTTCGAGCGCCTGCGCTACCGATCCGAGACGGCCGAGCGATCCGGCGAGCCGGCCGGTGCCGCCGGCGTCGAGAGCGGGCCACCCGACCCACGGTTCCGCCCCACCGAGGAACGCTTCGTCGACCCGACCACGCGCGCCCGACTGCGCGTCTGGGTCGACCCGGCGAGCGGCGAGCGACGCTACCGCCTCGACGAGTGACCGCCCCCCCGAAGCGCCGTCGCGGGCCGAGCCCGCAGAAGCTCGCGGCGGATCGGCGGAAGCGCCGCCGCCTGGCCGACGTGGTCCTGGAGCGGCTCGGCGAGCGCTACGAGCACCCGCGCTGGGGTGGCGCTCGGCTGGACGCGGTCAGCGAGCTCGTCCTCACCATCCTGTCGCAGAACACCGCGGACACCAACTCGTTCCGCGCCTTCACCGCGCTGCAGGAGCGCTACGCGACCTGGGAGGCGGTGCTGGCCGCGCCGACCGATGAGCTGGAGGACGTCATCCGGCCGGGCGGCCTCGCGCCCACCAAGTCGAGGCGGATCCAGCACGTGCTGGCCGAGGTGCACGAGACGACCAACGGCACGTGGGACATGTCGTTCCTCGGGACGTGGCCGCTTCAGCACGCCCGCGACTGGCTGATCTCGCTGCCGGGGATCGGCCGCAAGACGGCGGCGATCATCCTCCTCTTCAACTTCGGCCGGCCGCAGCTGCCCGTCGACACCCACGTCCACCGCGTCGCGACGCGGCTCGGCATGCTGCCGCCGCGTACACCGCTCGAGCGCGCCCACGACCTGCTGGAGGAGGTGCTGCAGCCGGAGGAGATGTACCCGTTCCACGTCGAGCTCATCCGCCACGGGCGTGACACCTGCCGCGCTCCTCGTCCCATCTGCGGCCTCTGCCCGCTGACCGACGTGTGCGCCTACTACGCCGATGCCATCCGCGGCCGCGCGCCAATGGCGCCGGTCCCGCGGACGCCTCGATCCTCCGAGGCGGAGCCGCGGTACCACGACGAGCTCATCCACGGCTGGATGCCACCGGACGCCTAGCCTCCCAGGTCGCGCCTCGCGAACGTGACCGCCCCGAGCACGACCCCGCCGACGGCGAGGACCAAGCACAGCACGATGCCGGGGACGTCCCACACGCCGAGCATCGGCTGGCCCATGTGCGACGACAGCGCCAGCTCCTGCAGCCAGGACGGCAGGTCGAGGCTGGGCACCAGGAAGTCGAGCAGCCAGGTCAGGATGGTGATGGCGACGACCGCGGTCCCGGCGACGCCGGCGCCGAAGATGCCGCCGATGGCCAGGCCGACCCCGGCCAGCGCGCCGCCGTACAGCCCGACCGCGCCGCTGCCCAGGACCGCCGTTCCGACGTCGCCGCCGGCGGTCGCGCCGCCGATGGCGATGCCGACCGCCGTGAAGGCCATCACGATCACCACGCCGGCCAGCACGCCCAGTCCGCTCGCGACGGACCACCGTGTGCGCTGGAGCGGTGTCGCCAGGAGCAGCTCCAGGCGTCCGGACGTCTCGTCCGACGCCCAGCCGGACACGAGCGACGCTCCGGCGAGCCCGGCGAGGATCAGCCCGAACTCGATGAACACGAGCTCCAGGAAGCCACCGGTGGAGGCGATGTCAACGTCGGGGAAGAGCGTCTCGAGCGCGGCCCGGAAGCCCGGCGCCTGGGCCAGCTGGTCGGTGAAGGTGTCACCCACCGAGGCCATCATGAGCCCGAAGAAGCCGATGCCGACGCCCCACGAGATCGCCGCCGGCAGACGCTCGCTCAGGCTGCGACCGAAGGGACCGCGCAGCCCGACCAGGGCGTGCGGCATGCGTGGCATCGGCAGGGCGATCGTGCTGCCGAGGTCCCGGCGCGCGAACGCCTCGACGCCGATGGCGAGCATCCCGACCGCGAAGGCCGCCGTCACGCCGACGGACGCCCAGTCGTACTTCGACGCGAGCGGGATGTGGTCGTTGGTCCAGCCGAACCACGTCAGGTCCGCGAACTGGCCGAGCTCCGGGATGGCCGTCCGGTAGCCGTTCAGGATGAAGCCGAGGAACATCAGGCCTCCGGCGATGCCGAGCGCGGCACCGCGGCCCAGGAACGGGGCCAGCGCGAAGGCGACGGAACCGGCGGCCAGCGCCATCAACCCGAGCCACAGCGCGTAGCCGATGGCGGCTGAGAACGGGATCTCGTCGCCGGGCAGGACGGCGAACGCGGTGCCGGCCACCCACAGCGCGCCCATGATCAGGGCCATCGCCACGAACACCATGGTGGCGTGGGCGAGCACCTTCTCGATCGCGATTCGTCGCCGACCGACCGGCCCGGCCGCGACGAAGTCGAGCGAGCCACGCCGGATCTCGGCGGCCAGCGTCCCGGACAGGGCGAGGATCGACCACAGGCCGGTGACCAGCGGGAAGAAGCCGCCGTACTTGTACTGGATGTAGCCGCCCAGGGTCTCGACGTTGAAGCCGCTCCCCGCCAGCCCTTGCATGATGGGCGGGACGGCGGCGATGACGCGGGCGATCTCCCTGCGGGACTCCGGGGTGGAGAACTCGGTGACGACGGCGGCCGCGATGACCATGACCAGGACCGCGCTGATGCCGCCGACGATGAGCATGGCGCGCCGCGAGTCGCGGATCGTCTTGCCGAAGACGCTGCCCAGTCCCAGCAGGCGCGCCCGCAGCGACGGCCCTGCGGACGTCGGCGCGGCCGGCGTCCGCATCGGTGTGCGGGTCAGCTCAGCGGCCATGCGCGGCCTCCTCGGCGACCGGCTCCTGGCCGTACTCGGCCAGGAAGGTCTCCTCGAGCGTCGGCTCGCGGCTGACGAAGTCGCTCAACTCGTGGCGAGCCGCGGCCTGGACGACCGGCGTGATGCCACCGGTCACGCGCATCCGCAGGACGTGGTCGTCGGCGACGAGGTCGCTGACGCCGGGAAGTGACCGGAATTCGGCCTCCGGCACCGCCCCCGTGAAGCGGATCTCCACCGTGTGGTGCGCCATGTCCCGCAGGGCGCCGACGCGGTCGACGCGAACCAGCCTCCCGTCGCGGATGATCGCAACCCGGTCGCAGGTGCGCTCGACCTCCGACAGGATGTGGCTGGACATGAACACGGTCCGGCCCTCGGCCTTCGCCTCCCGGATGACCGAGTAGAACTCCTGCTGGATCAGGGGGTCCAGGCCCGACGTCGGCTCGTCGAGCAGCAGCAGCTCCGGCCGATGCTGCAGCGCCACCACCAGCCCGATCTTCTGCTTGTTGCCCTTCGAGTACTCGCGAAATCGACGGCTCGGGTCCACCTCCAGCCGATCCATCAGCTCCTGCTGATAGGCCCGGTCCACCCCGCCACGCAGGTTGGCGAAGTACTCGATCGTCTGACCGCCGGTGAGCTTGTCGTACAGCGCGAACTCACCCGGCAGGTAGCCGAGGCGCCGATGGATGGCGACGGGGTCCTCGGTCGTGTCGATGCCGAAGATGCGCGCCCGACCCCGGGTCGGGCGGATGTGGTCGAGCAGCGTCCGGATCATGGTCGTCTTCCCGGCGCCGTTGGGCCCGAGGAAGCCGAAGGCCTCGCCCTCGGTGACGGTGAGGTCGACGTCCACGATCCCGCGGTGCGTCCCGTAGAACTTGGTCAGCTGCTCGGTTTCGATGATCGAGGTCACGAATGCGTGTCCTTTCCCCGCCGATGCAGACACATCGGCGTATCGGTCCTGCTCAGACGGCGATATCGCGCCGCCGGAAGCCGATGACGGCGATGACGACCAGCACGAGCGTGGTCGCCGCCAGCACGGCGGCGTCGACGGCCTGGAAGCCGTTCGCCAGTGGCCGGCCACCGGAGTAGTAGAACCACGGGGAGACGTCCTGGCTCCAGGCGAGGACGTCGACGGTCGGGCCCATCGTGTTCGCCAGGTAGGTGAGCACCGCCACGCCGGCCACGACGCCCCAGGCCAGCCCGCGGCTGCCGGTGAGGGCGCCGGCGGCGAGGCCGAGCGCGCCGAACAGCAGCGCCAGCAGGACCAGCTGCACCGTCGCCGCGGCGAGGTTGCCGGCGCCGACCTCCTCGAACTGGGCCGGCCCGGACGCGACGAGCATCGCGACAAAGAGCAGCGCGCCCGCCACGGCGAGCGCGACCGCCATGGCGGCCGCTCGCTGAACGACGACGGCCCATCGCTCGACCGGGTGGGCGAGCAGCACGTCGAGCCGGCCCGCCTCCTCGTCGCCGGCGATGGCCCGCACGCCCAGGGTGCCCGCGAAGATCACCATCAGCACCGGGCCGAGGATGCCGTACGTCGTGCTGCCCAGGTAGCCGGCCGGACTGGTGATGTCGGTCATGCCGAGGGCCTCGAGCAGGCCCTGCGGGAAGGCGCGGATGGCGGCCGCCATCTCCGGGTTGTTCATCGACGGATAGAAGCCGGCGTACAGGACACCCACCGCCGCGACGGCGAGCGACCAGCCGAGGATGCCGCGGCGCTGGTCCCACAGCGACTTGCCGAACACGCTACGCAGCATCGGTGGCCTCCCCGTCAGTCCGGTAGTAGGTGAGGAACAGCTCCTCGAGGTCCGGCTCCTCGACCACGACGCTCTCGACCGGGTAGCGGGCCGCCATCTTCACCAGCGCGTCGGCCCGTCCCGCCAGGCGGCAGCGCAGCACGCGGCCGTCCAGCGTCACGTCGCTGACGCCCGGAAGGCCGGCGAACGCCTCGATGGCGACGGGCTCGTCGAAGTGCAGCTCGACGTGGCGCACGGCGCGCCGTCGCAGGACGTCGACGGCCTCCACGTCCACCATGCGCCCGTCACGGATGATGCCCACCCGGTCGGCCGAGCGCTGCACCTCCGAGAGGACGTGCGACGACATGAAGACGGTCTGCCCGGCCACCTTGGCCTCCTCGACCAGATCGAGGAAGGTCTGCTGCAGGATCGGGTCGAGGCCGGACGTGGGCTCGTCCAGAATCAGCAGCTCCGGCTCGTGCATGAACGCCTGCACCAGGCCGAGCTTCTGCCGGTTACCCTTCGAGAGCGACCGGATGCGCACGCGCGGGTCGAGGCCCAGCCGATCCGCCAGCGCGTCGATCCGCTCCCTGGCCACGCCACCGCGCAGGTGGCCGAGATGGGCCAGCAGCTCACCCCCGGTCTGGCCACCGTCGACGACGAAGTCGCCGGACAGGTAGCCGATGCGCCGCCGCAGCGCGGCGCCGCCGGCGTGAGGCTCGGTTCCCAGGACCGTGGCGCGCCCACTGGTCGGTCGCAGCAGGTCGAGGAGCAGCCGGATGGTGGTCGTCTTCCCGGCCCCGTTCGGGCCGAGGAAGCCGTAGATCTCGCCCGATCGGACCTCCAGGTCCAGGCTCTCGAGCCCACGGCGCTTGCCGTAGTACTTGGCGAGGCCCTCGGTCTCGATGACCGCGGTCATTGGTGTGGTTCCTTTCCGGTTCCATCGGATTGACGGAGGCGCTCGAGGATCGTCGGCCACTCGCGCTCGAAGAACGCGTAGAGGTCGCGCAGGTCCTGGAGCCGTTGACGCGACTCGGGCGGCCGGTCCGCCATCAGCGCGAGGCCCGCATCGGCCACCTCGCGGGAAGCGCGCAGCTGCTGCGCGCTGCGCTCCATGAGGCCGTGGGCACCGCCGGGCGGGATGCTGAAGTACTCGCGTCGGTCACCCGGCCTGGTACCGCGCTGCACGAGTCCGATGTGCTCGAGCAGGCGCGCCATGGAGCTGATGGATCCGCGGCTCGCCCTGAGCCGCGCGGCAATCTCGGCCGCCGTCTGTTGAGGTGGCTCGCAAATCGCGAGGTAGGCCCACATCCGCCCGGCCATCGGCGGCATGCCCGCGCC